>CAVJFO010000039.1:0-21447 GCA_963648925.1 Hallerella sp. | reverse complement strand
TTTTTATCAACAGATCTATACATTGATAACTTAGCTAGCTTGAATGTATCAATCATCTTGCTCTCATTCCACACAAAAATGCATATGAGCGTTCTTGCACTTATAAACATATTTCCGTGCCCCTCTTTTGCGTATTTTATAGCATTAAAAAAGTTTGATTAGACCTCCTCTTTATCTTTGACGTAATTAAAGTCATTATCAAACGGAATGTTTGTGGTAAAAAACGAGGCATTTATTAACGTTTGATAAGATAAGCCATCAAACATTTTTCATGATGATTTATTAATATTTTACATTTGGGGTCAAATGCAACATAATATCATCGAGGTGGTTAAACATGTTTGATCAAAAAGAATACATTAATGCATATTTAAAGGACAATTATAAAACTGTTAAAGTGCGTATTAGGAATGACGATAAGGTCTTAATTAATAAACTTAATAGCTGTGATAACGTTAATAAATATATATTGGAACTCATAAAAAAAGACATATATGAAAACAGAGTATATAGATTCATAAACGATGAAATTAAGATAGATTTTGAATTATCTCCTACTATGTCAGATTTAATCAAAAAGGCCGAAGATGCCGATATATTAGATGATTATGGACTTTATATGAATATTGCAGATGCAATTGATTCTCAAGGAAAGTTAGAAGCAAGCCATCACATAATAAGCGAAACTGAATGGCGGCAATTAGTAAGGAGATATGCGATTTAATGAAGATTATAGATTTTTCAAACTATCCTTTAAGTGATAGAAATTTAGAATATGGAGGTCGTGCGGGAGAAAAAAGGGGAATTAGATATAACGATGCTTATTGGTTTTTAAAATTTCCCAAAAACACCATAGGCATGAGCAGAGTTGCCGGCCTTTCATATGTTACTAGCCCCCTATCTGAATATATAGGCAGTCAAATATATGGCATACTAGGTTATGATGTGCATGAAACTTTGTTAGGGATTTGCTTCGATGGCAAAAGAGAAAAAGTCGTCTGTGCTTGCAAAGACTTTATAGACAACGGTAAGGATGAGCTGACGTATTTGCAGTCAATTAAATCTATTTCACTTAGTTAATTTTCCTTCTTTTATATCATTTGCCAAAAGGAAGGTCATATATAAAGGGACGGTAAGAATATCATTCTCTTCGTTGTATCCAAGTTCATTTGAAGAAATCTTTATTGCGGTACTTCTTCTATTATGTTCACGGAAATCTTTCAAAGAATTAAGGTTTCCTTTGCCTTTCTTAACGTCTATTGGACAAATATCTCCGTTGATATCAACGATAAATTCAAATTCATGTTGTTGTTTCCCTGTCCAATAATATAAAGGGATGCCTTTAGAAACGAACTCATCGGCAACATATGATTCATAGAAGATGCCAGATAATTCATTCCTCCCTTCTTTGGAGATGAAATTTGACTGAGACACATTGCTTTCTTTTGCAAATAAACCGCAATCGGAAAGATAAAGTCTAAATAATCCTCCCTCTTCTTCCATCAAAGGAGAGGTTACTCTACCCTCTTTTCTCTTGCTTCGATATATCACGTTAGCAAGATCAAGCCATTCATAAGCGCTAAAATAATCGCGATTGGATTTTCCTCTTTGGATTGAGGCGATCTTAAAATTCTTGTTCTCTTTCGCTAACTGAGCATAGATGTTTTTATAGATATTCCTCGTTTTCAGAATCATCTCGTCGGAAACGTTGTAAAGGCTCATATCCGCGATATAGTTATCGTAAAGTTCGTTTAACGTTTGTTTTACTTCAAGATAGGAATGAGTTTTTAAAAAAATATCGACAACTTCTGGCAATCCCCCAACGCAAAGAAACTCATGAAGAAGATCTAGAGCTAACTCATGTTCGTATTTTTCCAAAGGCTTTTCTTTTCTATACGCTTCGCAAATTCTCTTTAGCAAAGGTTTATTAACGTTAAGAAGATATTCCTCAAAGCCCATCGGATACATATATAAGGAATTTATTTTCCCGACCGGGAACATTATTGAATCGTTTTCCTTAGATGAGCGTTGCAAAACCAATCTAACCATTGATCCAGTAACTATCACAGGCAGCTCAGGATGATCTTGATTGAAATATTTCAAAGAAGTCATCACGTTAGGAACGCTTTGTGCTTCATCAATAATAAGAGGACAATCCTCTGAAATGGTCTTTCCATAATTTGTTTCAATAAAAGAAAGATATTTTTCATCATCGACAGTCTCTTTGAAAAAATCCGCGGCTCGTTGGTCTTTCTTTAAATCGATATAGACATAATCTTTTAAATAATTCTTTGCGAACATCTCTTTAACTAAGTAAGTCTTGCCAGTCTGGCGTGCGCCCCATATGACAAGAGGTTTCCTTTTTTCTTTATTTTGGTACCAAGCAAGGATTTTGTTTAAATAAATACGTTCCATATGTCTACCTCTATTGACATAATTTTACCCTGTTTATTTTTTCAAATACAAGTTTTTCATGTATTTAGAGGCTTCCAAATACAAGTTTTTCATGTTTTTGGCTATTTTATCCACTTGAAAATATTAAAAGTCATCATTTTGATGTGAGACTCAAAAGTCGGACCGAGGAATCGGAAAGACTTGATGCGAGTTCACTTCATACTCGATGCTATAGTAGATATGACTACTAAAAAGCCATCAGATGCGAGGCATTTCTTATCGTTGCATCTAGGAAATATTCGTAATTTTTAGAAAGCAATCCGTTTTCGATTCTTCCGTTAATGAGATATTCTCCTTATGTAATGAAAAGTGATTTCAACAATGCTTGGACGGAAAACCGTCCAAGCATCAATAAATCACCAAATCTGACCGACGCTTTGTAATTTCGTTGTTTCTCTAATTCTCTTGATATCAGAATGCAAAAGATATTCTTTCTTCTTTAATTCTTCGCTCAATTTCATTAAAAAATCTTTGTTCTTAAATAATATGTCACGAACCTGGAACATGTAACGTTCTAATTGAGCTTGGACAATTGCTTCGGTTTTTTCTAAGTGAGATTGTGGTTTTTGTGATAATTCTTCATCGAATAAGTCATAAAATCCCAAGCCATGAGTCGCATTATTTTCAACCCCTTGCCTGATATAAAAAGCCGCTTTGCTTAAATCGGATTGGCAACCGCTAGCGCATTTCCCTTCATAGAAAAGCTCAACTGCCGCTTTGCCACCTAAAGCAATAAGAACATTTTCAGACCTACGGGTGAAATTCTCGGAAATATGCGTAAATCCGCCAGTAAAATCTCTTCCAGAGACACTAAGGCTGATAAAGCCAACACCGCCCTCTTTAATAGCTTCTGCAACTGTTGCGTGTCCGGCTTCATGCAAAGCAGTCGTTTCAATCTGCCAAGAGGAAGAACGGACGGTTTTATCAGGACTTTGATAAGAATCTCTAAGATACGCTCTCACAATATCGTTAATATCCATGCACTCTTTCTTTTGACTTGCCGCATAAATTGCACTTTCATTAAGGATAGTTTGAAGTTCAGCGCATGAATTGTAGTTGAACATGCAAGCAAGATCATCGTAATTAAGATTCTTGTCGACACTCTTGTCTTTCATGTAAAACTCCATGATCTTTCTTGAGTCTTCTTTTGAAGGAGCATTTAAACGGATCTTGCGGTCGAATCTTCCGCTTCTTCTAAGAGAATTAGGAAGTTTGCGGTATTCGTTAGCGGTTGCAATGACTAACACGTTTTCATCTTTCACGCTATCGATTCCTGATTGGATGGCAACAAAAGCCTCATCATCGCAATCTTCAGAACTAGATTCGGAAAACTTATCGATATCATCAATGAGAATGATGCATTCTTTAAGCGCTTTCGCTTTTTTGAAAGCGTTATAGATATCTTCAAGAGTTTCGCTAGAAGTCTTGGTTTTTCTAAGAACTATGGATGCAATTCCGCATTCTTCGATAAAAGCGTTTGCAAGCATTGTTTTGCCAGTGCCAGGGACTCCATAGATAAGGATTCCCTTAGGAAGGATAGCGCCCATGCGAGTGTATCTCTCCTTGTCTTTAAACATGTCAATGACCTGACATAATTCATCTTTAACTGCTTCATAACCGATTATTTTGTCGAATGATTTCATGATTTTTTCCTCCATTTGGTTATGAGACAATTATGAGGGTACTAGAAAAAGAAAAACGGCAAATTCCTTGCCGATTTTCAAATAATGAAATATTTTTAATGATTCTTAATTAATCCCTTATAACCGTTTCTTCTTAGTTCATTATCGCTTTCGTAGATATCTTTATTTTCATATAGGCATTTTCTGATTATGCCATCTCTTCCTGCTAAAGCAATTTCTCTTTGGTTATTAACGCGGAGAAGTTCGTTAAGGTCTTCGATATCTATAGAAAATTTGATAGCAATATAGAAACATTCATCCCTAGTAAAGGTATCTTTAGCACGTTTATCACGCAATCCTCTTTCAGATATCCCTAAATCTAGGGCTAAATCATATAAGTTATATTTACTTTTCTTATTTTCTTCCTTAACAAGATCGGCAATGTAGTTAGACGTATTGAAATAACTCATCGTATTGCCTTTTTCGACGTATGAATCTCCTACGACATTCCTAGCTAAAATAGAGAAATCATCTTCGCAATAATCATTGGTTTTCTCCATTACGTCTTTAAAAATCTTATATAAATCTTCCTTTTTCTTATTATATATAGAAAGGTCAAGAACGAATGATTCCTCCTTCTCTTTTTCTTTCTTGATAACGACGATTGAAGGAAGATGATTTACTTTGTAGGCTTTTTGGAGATTATTTATTAATTCTAAGACCTTGCTTCCGTTATGATCATCGTCATAGGCGATGCATTCTCTATTTTGGACATTGCTCCATCTTTTAACCATATCAGAAGAAAAGTAAGTAAGGATGTTTATGCTCGCGGATGAGTAGTTATGAAGTTTTCCGCCATATGTTGCAATAAATTCGCGGCTAACATCGTCATTAAGAAAATCATATAGAAAAATAATCGTAAACTTATTTTTCAAGTCATATTTTCCTTTAACTATTTCTTTTGTTACGTCTAAAACCTCGTTTTTATATGAATATAGACTAGCAGAGGTCATAAAGCCAAACGCCCCAAAAGAGCGAGGAGAAGCAGAAAATGATTCTTCTTCCGCTGAGTTCATTTCTATCAAAGATAAATCAATCATAAATGTTTCCAGTAATAGCGTATGCGCGTATACCAATTATAAGGTTTGAAGAGTTTCTCTTGGAATAGAAAATGGATATATTTCTTGTGTCTTTTTGTTTTAATTGGAAACGTTAAGACAATTAGCAAATCAACTAACGTAGATAGTCAAAAAGATTGTGCCACTTTTGTGCCACTTTTTACTGGCACGATCGGTGGCACATTCATTCTTAAACTCAATAAGACTAAACGGCTTAAAATTAAAATATTCAGCATTTATCGATATATTTTGTTATTAAACAATGAAAAGAACAACGTTTAGGAATGTGCCACTTTAACATTTAAAACACATGTTTTTTTCATTTTATAACTGGATATCGATGTTTGATTGTTTTCATGCCTATTTTAATAAAAACGCCAGAATCAAATGATCCTGACGTTAATCTTTTTTTATCTTTATCTTACTTATAGAAAACAAGCAAAGAGTTATATAACGCACTCATCCAAGAAAGATAGGCATGTAAGCCTCCCTTGATATCAACAAAATAGGCGTTACCTTTGTTAAGTTCCCCTTTTGTGAAGACGCTTGGGCACTTCTTTAGCATTTCGTTATAGGCTAAAACGTGAGCATCATGAGCGATATCACTTGTACCATTGACGTTAAGCCAATATTTGACTGGATAGGTCTTCGCTTGGTCATTAAGATAAGCGATCAAATCCGTATATACGCTTAAATCAGTTGTTGCTTCCATAGCCCCAGAATAGCAGCCATAATAGCTGAAATATGGCAATGACTTATATAACCCTGAATACCAAGTCGTCATTGAGCCCATTGAGAATCCTGCGATTGCTTGATGATCTCTTGCTGCAATTAGGCTTGCTTCTGAAGTGTCTGTAGCATACGTTGAATAGTTAGAGACAATCAAAGGCATGATGTCATTTTGAAGTTCTTTGTAGAACTCATGGGTGATAATGGAGTTAACTTCGCTATTTTCGTGCCCTTCGACATTTTCATAGAAACTTGGGGTAACAACGATTAATGGATCACAAACTCCTTTGGCAATCATATTGTCGAGCACGTTTGATGTGACATTTTTCATATTGCCATAGCCGTGATTTGGGTCATAGCCATTTTCAGCAAACCAATATCCTTCGTTTTCTCCTCCGCCATGAACGAGATATAGGACATTGTATTTCTTGCTTGTGTCATATCCATATGGGGTGTAGACATACATGCTCTTTTCGATTTTTATCTCACCAAGTTCTGGATAGGTTGTTTCGAAAGCGTATGCCCTTGTTGAATAATCAATTTTTGTTACCGTGCCTTTTTGAGCGCATTCAACCGCATATTCATCGTCATTTGTGTAGTTGCTCCAGCGAAACATCGTTGCAATGCCGCACTTGGTGCATTTTCCATCAGCGAATGAATGGCTGCATTCATATCCGCAGATATCGCAAATCCCTTCTTCGTATTCATGGGAGCATTTCTCTCCGCATTCAGTGCAAGAGCCGGTTTTGCTATCCCAAGTGTGAGTATGCTCGCCACAAGAGGCAAGAGATGACAATAACATTGCCGCGCCTGCTATTCTTAGAAAATTAACTTTCATGAAATTCTTTCTCCTTTTTTAAAATGGGACTGTCTTTAATGTTTTTAACAGTCCCACGATTTTATTGATACTTAAGCTTTAACTGGGGTGGCAAGCATTGAGCCATCACTTGGGTTAACACTTACCGTGAAGGCGGCAGCTTTGGCATCATAGAAATCCTTTGCGGTGGCAAATCCAGAGCTTTCAGCAATTTCTTCGCTCCAATTAGTGGCGGCTGAATCAAGATAATATGTTCCACCAAAATAAACACCTAATTGAGCATGTTGATAATAGATAACGCGATCAGCTTTATCTAAGCTAAGATCAAGAGCGCCTTCAGTCGCTTCGTTGGCAGTTGAAGAATACTTGCCATAATAAACGGTGAGTTGTTCGCCTCTTGTTGCTTGATCGGCTGTTCCGCAAGCGGTCTTAGAAACACGTAATTCGTAAACGTTGTTGTCATAGGTTGTTAAATTGTAATCGTTTGTAACAATCCAATCTGTTCCCCAATCGCTTACTTGACGTTCATATTCTTGTAAAGAATAGACGCCATTGATACTTGCTTCCTTGCTTCCTCCGCAGCTAAACAAGGTTGCCCCTGTTAATAGAAGGATGCCGGATACACCGAGTGTTTTTAAAATTTTCTTGTTTTTCATATTAACCTCCTTAAAATTTTAAAACCTTGATTTATAACGATTCTTGATCGATTTTTTTCTTTTTCATTTTGATGATTTTGACAACATCAAATGTGATAAGTCCAAGGGATATTGCCCCAAATAAAGCGGATACTAATGCGACATATATCACCCATGTTGAAGCTCCAACTGAAACAGTTGAGTTAGGGCTTAAACCGTTTGCGGCATTAGAATGGACTGTCGTATAGATGATATTCTTGCATGCTTTTCTTAATTTAAGCATCGTGCTTGGATTAGACGTGTCAGTAATCTTTGTCGTAGAAATAGACGCGGTTGTTAATTGCAAGTCAGATAAATTAGCCATGCAATCTTCAACATGTGTGTGTTGAGAAATATTTGAATCCGTGACGACTGTTCCTAAGAATCCCCATTCATCGCGGAGAAGATAATTAAGTTCTTTGCTGCTAGCGTCATTCTTCGAGCCAATACGTGTGTAAGTGGACATCAAGCCTCTGCAAGAACGGATATTTTTTGTGACCATCTTGCCAGAAGCATCAAGATACTTAAGTTCGTTTGTTGCATCTTTAACGACAATTTCAAAGGCTTTGAGATAGATTTCGCGGAAAGCTTGCTCATTTACCCAAGCCGCTAAACCATTGCCAGTGCGGTTCATGTCTTGATCGTTAAGAACGAAATGTTTGATGTAGGCGTTGACTCCTTTTGAAGAGGCGCCTTCGATGGTTGCTTTGCAAATAATGCCAGAAAGAAGAGGATCTTCAGAGTAATATTCGAAGTTTCTTCCGCTAAACGCTGTGCGGTGCATATTAAGTCCAGGTGCATACCAGCTATTGAGGACTTTTCTGTTGCCGTTTTTATACCAAGCTGCTTCTTCACCTATGCTTTCGCCAAATTCTTTGCTAAGTTCTTCATTCCAGGTAGCCCCTAGCATCGTTCCGCAACAATAACCGTTATTGCTATTATCTGGTGATAAGGCGCCATATAGGGTGATGCCCGCTGGACCATCTAAATCAACCGTAGGAACCTTGTTAATTGATGAGATTTTCACCGTTCCGTATTGTCCGTTCATCACAAGATTGCTCATCTCGCCAACGCTCATCTCATCTAATAATTTATCCCAGAGAGGATCGTCGAATGCTTTGCCACGAACTTCAATGAAATTGACACCATTTTTAGCACCTGTGGTTGGAGCTTTATCGCTTGAATCATAATAATCAGGCGAGTATGCTTCGAAGTCTTTTTTAACGGAATCCGAGGCAATGCAATCACTTGCAGTAGGCGCGCTTGGATAAGAAGAAAGGAAATCTTTTCTAGAGAAATTAACTGCTGTTGCAGATGATTCTTCATCATATTCGCGGAAATGTTCGTTAAGATATTCAAATTGGTTTGAAGCAGGTTTGACAACCAAGGAAGCCTTGGCCTCTTCGCTAATATTCCTAGTCGCTCCTTTTTGAGCGTCTATCTCAGATTGACGAGGATTGTCTCCTTCATATAGGACTTCTTCATCTTGTTTGTAGGTATAGGAAGTTAGTCCTTCTTTAATCGTGTGGGAGTCTGTTTGCAAGCAAATCTTATAATCTCCTGAAGCGAGTTTGTAACAGCCCTTGCTGCCATTAGAATTACTATGTTTGTAATCATATGAGGCCATATCTTCAACGGAGAAAGAAAGAGTTAATTCTTCGCTTTCGCCTGGTTCAAGAAGTTTCGTTTTATCGAATGCGACAAGGTTTTTCTCCGCTCTTTCAACCCCATCATCAGCCATTGCCGGCGTGTAATAGATTTCAAGAACATCCTTACCAGCCTTCGTTCCAGAATTAGTGACTTTCACCTTAAAGGAAATTTCACCTTTTTCATCTACTGTAGAAACATTTTCTTCTTCTACTTCCCAATCAAATGTCGTATATGAGAGACCATATCCGAATGGATAGGTTACCAATGAATCGTAATCAAATCCGGAATAGTTGCCAGCACTTGCCTCAGCATAAGCCGTCTCATAATAACGATATCCAACATATATTCCTTCTTCATAATCCATGAAATAGGCGTCTTTTTTATCGGCCGTGTCTTTGCTATCGATATTGGAATACTTAGCGCTTACGTAGTTATTGAAAGAAGGTTCTTTTGTTAGATCATTAATCCATGTGTCAACCGTTCTTCCTGAAGGATTGACTGAACCATTTAATATTTCTCCTAAGGCGTTCATCCCTGTTGTTCCTGGGGCTGGAGCCCAAAGAATGGCATCAACCCCGAGGTTAGAAGAGGTTTTTTCTTCTTCTAGTGAGCCTATTTCCATCACGTTAGCGGAGTTAATGACTACAACGACCTTATCGAAGTTTTCTTTGGCGTGTTTGATTAAATCTCGTTCTTCTTTGGATAGTTCAAGCTGATGTTGGCCATCTTGATAATTAGATGTTTCTTCAACTGAAGAAGACATCGCGGAGACTCCTTCTTCTAAAGAACCCTTTAAATCTGGCGAGAAATCAAATCCTTCGCCACCTTGTCTACCTATAACGACAATTGCCGCGCCATTGTAGTCTTTATAAGAGGAAACAATCTCATCGGTATAATAACTTTGAGGGAATTCACCGATATAGTAGGTGCAGCCACTTGGGTTATCCATCGCGCTTTTAGCTTTGCTGACATTATCTAAATTATTTTTATATAGATTTACGGTTTTCTCATTTATTTGGAATCCGGCATTGCTTAAGGCGGTTGGAATATCAACGGCAAGTTCGGCGTTAATTGAACCTGAGCCCGTTCCCCCATATACCGAATCAACGGATCTTCTTCCTAAAAGAGTGACCTTCTTTTCGTTTGCTGATGTATCTAAAGGAAGAGCCCCGTTATTCTTAAGCATGACAATTCCTTCTTCGGCAATTCTTTGCGTTAAATCTCTTGCTCCTAAATGGGCTTCAGATGCAGTCTTGCTCTTTATATCGTAATAAGAAACATTTTCCCCGTCGATTTTGACCTCTCCCCCACCAATATAAGTGTCTAAGATCTGCGAGTAGTTATTTGCAACCACTGGTACGGCAATCGATATAGCAAGGGAAAGACATACAAAAGGCAATGTTATTGCTAGGAGTTTGCAAGCGCTTCCATTTTTTTGCTTATTTATTTTCTTCATATTTATGGGTCTTCTTTCTTTTTTTCGATTGTATGGAAAAAGAAAAGGCGAACATATTCATTTCGCCTAAGTTAGCAATCTAATCGCCGAACCTGTATATTTCAGTTAAGAATTAAAATGAGTTTGAAGGAGGTTTCTTCGGAAACAAATCTAAGACTTCCGCCATATGATGAACAGATCTTTTTCATGCTTTCAATCCCAAAACCATGCATGGAAGCGTCTTTTTTTGTTGTTTTTACCTTTCCTTCCTTATCAATATCAACTTTATGTGATGCGGAATTTTCAATAACAAAACAAGGCATGTCTAAGGATGAATCCATCTTTAACAAGATATAGCGATCTGAGTGTTCATCTACTTGAAGGCAACCTTCAATCGCATTGTCTAGGGCGTTGCCAAAAAGAGAGCAGATATCGTAATCGGACATGAAATCAAGTTTCTTTCCGTCCACCATTACTTTTAATGTGATGTTATTCTTCTTACATATCTTGTTTTTCTCATCAAGAATGATATCAAGTGCCCTATTGCCAGTTTGGATGATGGTTTCATAATTAGAAATTGCTTCTTCGCCCATCTTATACGCGTATATGCTATTCTTCCAATCATGTGCGAACATGCTTAGCTCTTTGATCGCTTCTTCGTTCATCTTTGATGTTTTGTATTCTTTCTTCAAAACGGTATCAATCTCATTTATCTTCCTGTCTTTTTGCCTGATACCCATTGTGATATAAGAGCCAATGAGCAAGAATATGTCACATAGTAAACCATAAATAGAAATGACTATCGTAAGCGTCGTGCTAGATGGAATATAAGAAACAAAACGGGCAAGAATCAATCCGATGATATTGATGGATAAGGAATATATGACCTTGTCTTTTCGATTTAGGGGAACCTCCCATAAATCAAACTTTCTCATGATGAAATAAACGATAAAAACGGTTGATAAAAGAGTGAGAACGGCCATCAATATGGTGAAATATGTCTTACCGTTCTCGGATATGAATAAATCAGTTAGGTTTAACAATGAGCGAACGTGCCCTTGAAGATCGTTATAGGCATAGCAAATAGATGTGACAAATAAAGCACTAAGGAAATCGCATCGATAACAAATAAGAAAACTTATTAACGACTCACTTATGATAAGCAACATATATGTGACAAAAAGAACATCGTATAGAATTCCTGAAGTGATTCCGAATTCAATCGGATACAAATGCCATATAAAGCAGTTTGCAACGCTAAAAAGAACAAAGCAAATAATCAAACGTAAAATGTATTTGTCTCTTCTTGGCTTTTTTCTAAAGATGATCATTCCAGAAAACATCATCGTTAGATAAATAGTTTCCGGCCGAATTAAAAAAGATATCATCGGATGTTTTTCTCCAACCAATTAAGGAATGTTTCTTTAAAAGCCATATATTTTGGACGAGATATGTCTAGTTCATATGGCCCAACATTAACTTTGTAACGTTTAACGCTTTTAACGTGTTTAAGATTGACAAGATAACAAGAATTGCAACGAGCAAAGCCAAACGAGGAAAGATTCTTTTCTTCTTCGCTTAATGATCCGTATGTATCAAGCGTCCCTTTAGACGTATGGTAATACAATCTATGTGACATCGTCTCAATGTAATAGATATCATCTGTATATAAGACTTCAGTCCCAGTTTTGAGAGTTATTATTATGCGATGTTTTTCGTTTTTAGAATGAAGGTTCTTGATGGCTTTTTCGAGAACCGTCTTTATTTGCGTTGGCTTTACCGGCTTAAGAATGAAATCAAGAGCGTTTACTTCATATCCTTTGATAGCGTATTGAGCTAAGTTGGTAATGAAAATGATAATAGCATTTTGATCATTCTCACGAAGTTTCTTTGAAGCGCTTATGCCATCCATCAAAGGCATATCAATATCCATGAAAACAATATCGAAGGCCATTTTACGTTCTTCTAAGAAAAAGAGACCGTTGTCATATGTCATTATATTGAATGTCTCATCGAATTCTTCTTGGTAACTTAAAATAACATCTTTAAGTTTATCAAGGGTATTTTTGTTATCTTCAACAATAGCGATATTAATCATAAATAAGTATAAATAATATAACATGAACCAGCTTAATTTGTAAAATTAAGCGGTCAGTCATCTACATTCAAAATAATCAAAAAGTTTTGCAATGCCACTATTTATGATATCGCATAATGCTCAATGAATGGTGTTGGCATATGAGAATATTCCGTTTTCAAAAACATTAATAACGTCTTTAACCGTATGCGATTGGATTTTAAAGAAAAGATGATTAAATAATTCTTGTTATTCTGCGACATTATTTGTCGTATTCGTGTCGTTTTCATGTCGCATTCAATTGAAAACGATATTTCTTCGATTTATAATATTTTCAAGGAAAAAGACATGAAGTTTGGAAAAGAGAGTGAAAATATTGAATTTAAGAAATCAACTGGGCAATTAAGCAAATCCATGGACGATATTGCTAGTATTTTGAATAAAAATGGCGAAGGTGTTCTTTATTTCGGAATCAAACCAGATGGCGAGGTTTGCGGACAAGAAATAAGCGAGAAAACATTAAACGATGTGGCTGAAACCATCAAAGCTAGCATCAAGCCGATGATATATCCAAAAATCGAAGAAATAAATATAGATAAGAAAAACGTCATCCGCGTTTCTTTTTCAGGGAATGAAAAGCCGTATTCTAGTTATGGAAGATATTTCAAAAGAGTATTTGACAGAGCGGAAGAAATGAGCTCGGAGGAACTTAAAGAAACCTTTGCTTCTATAGATTACACATCATCATGGGAAAACCATAAAACTCCTTATGGCATCGAAGATATCGACCATGACGCATTAAAGCGTTTTTATAATCAATCTGTCTCATGCGGAAGGCTTGACCCTCTTCCTAGATATGATGAGGCTGAATTGCTAACTGCATTAGGCCTTCTTATAGATAATAAGCTTACAAATGCAGGGTATTATCTTTTCTCATCAAAAGGGCCTGTCGTATTAAAAGCAGCCATTTATTCAACTGATGCAAGAATTAACTTTAATGACATTCAAAGATGGAAAGACAACATCTACAATTTGATAGATAAAGGAATTCTCTATATCAAAAATAACATCAAATGGCGAGTGGAAAGCAGCGGATACGCCGAGCGAATTGAAATTCCAGAAATCCCAATTGATGCGATAAGAGAAATTGTCGTGAATAGTTTTGCTCATGCCAATTATCGAGGAGAAAGTGAGCATGAAATCGATATAACTCCAACCGAGATTGAAATATATAATCCTGGCTCATTCCCAATTAATCTCACTCCAGAATCCTTTGTCTTGAAAAGAAGAAAATCCCTCCCTAGAAACAAAGTCATCCTTGAAATTCTCTACAAATGTAAGAACGTCGAGATGTTTGGCTCTGGCTTTAAGAAGGTTTACAGTCTTTGCAAAAGCGAAAACGTTGAAGTCAAATATGACATTGATCCTTATGGTTTTTCTTTCTTCTTCCTTCGTAACTCTAGTGACATTTCATCAGTGAATAATGAAAAAGAAAGCGATGATCACTTAGATGAGATCTATGAATCGGTTTTGTCTCTGATTGAAAAGAAACCAACCTTGTCATCAAAGGAAATGTCTGAAAAGATTGGATGCAGTCCACGAACTATTCAAAGAAGTCTTTCTACTCTCAAAGAAAAAGGCAAGATAAAACGAGTCGGAACTCAAAGGAGAGGATATTGGGAGATTATTAAATCAAGCAAAAGAACGTCAGTTGATAGAAAACGTTGCTAGCAATTGAAACAGTTTTTACGAAAGTTATGGTCAAATTTGCTTAATAAACCTTTGAAATCAACCACAAATTTATAGTTTGCATAATCAACTATTTGACTAGCATTCACGGCATTTCATCGAGAGAATGAAACTCAAAAGCCATACACTTAAAGAGCCAAAGGATAAATTAAAAGTTAGTAAGGCCTGATGTTAGAATACGGGCATACGTTTCATTGTTACATATACCTTCAGACGAATTGAATTAAACCTTGTATTCAAAAATGTTATCTTATCTAATTGTAAATAAACGTTGCAATAAGCATTCAACAAGCAAAATTAAAAATCACCTCTAGGATAATCTGCGGCGCTTCTTTTACTTTCAATAACGTCGGAGATATCTTCACAATCTCACGGACAAATTCAGGTCCTTTACGGAAAGAGGAGGAATCAAATGCACAAAGGCCATATTTCTTGCAGTATAGATAGCAGACCTCCTTCTCTAATTCCTCGAGTTTCCAAGGGTATAGTTTCATTCCTACAATTGTCTTAAATATGACGTCTTCGTGTCTCCCACAATAAACCATCCTCCCAATCTCTTTTTCCATCTTCTTCGCTTTTTCGTAATAATTCGTCTCACCTAAAAATATCTCATCAAGATCTTTAACGCGTAAGAGAATGTCTGTTGTCATGAAAAACACTGTCGCTTCATCCTCATCATCTCCAGATAGCCATTCATCATCCATGTTTTTTGCCTCCTTATATATTCCGATGATATTAAGCGATGAAAGATTTGTAAATACCCCTTATTCCCTAATGGTCATTTTTAAAATGACTATTAAATTTTTTATTTGAGCATTACATTAGTTATTTTTATTTTTGTTCTCAACGCTTATCGTTGTTTCTAGATAATTGGTTTCATAAAAACTATTTTTAGCTCTGATTACGTTATTGGTGCATAAAAGTGTGCGTTTGCACATTTTTTTGCATTAAATATTAATTATTAAAAACGTATTTATTATGAAAAGCGATGAAATGACATTTTCAGTATCATGTTCTTTTCAAGAGATATTTAGCATTATTCCGCTAAAGAAGGAAGCTAAGCGTTATATCGAACTTACTGGCAAAATAAATGTCCCGTCACTTATAAGAGATATTTTATCAGCGGTGCAAATAATTGCGTTTTTTCCTTTTTCATATTTGGTATTCTGAAGCTTTTTAAATCCCTTTGTATTACTTGCATTAAATGCTTGTCCAGTTTTTATTTCAACGCAAGATAAAACTCCATCCTTAAGCAAGATTAAATCCACTTCGTTCTGGTCGCTGTCCCTATAATAATATAATTGTTGCATTAAGCCTGAATTTATATAGCTTTTTCTAATTTCGTTAAAAATAAAAGTTTCGAAAAATCTCCCTTTTAAAAAGCTTCTTTGCAGCGTTAATGGAGTGTCTATACCGCATAAATATGCAGCTAAACCAGTATCAAAAAAATACATCTTAGGTCTTTTAACGACCCTTTTAACGATCGATTGTTCATTGTATGGCTCTACAAGGTAGATAATGCCCGTTTTGGTTAAAACGGAAACCCACGATTTAATGGTGTTTGTTGATACCCCAATTTGTTTTGAATAATTGTCATATATGAGTTCTTCACCTGTGTTCGAGGCTAGAATCTTCATAAAATTAATGAATTTTATTTCATCGTTAACGGTTATCATTTCTTTTAAATCTTTTTCTAAATAAGTCGTTAAATATGAAGAATAAAATAATTGTGTTTTCATTTCCAAATCATCGTATAAAACAGGAAAAAATCCTCTAACGATGTATTTAAACGCTGTATCTTCATCTATGTAATAGTCTTTTGTTCGTGATGCGATATCGGCGATATCAATCGTAAACGATCGATTGTTTCTATTATATATTTCCGATAACGAAAGATTGTTCATATCAAGAATGGCAACTCTGCCAGATAAGGATTCTTTCGATTCGTCTAAAAGTTTTTGTCTTTGCGATCCAGATAAAATAAACATTCCATTAGACTCTTTGTTGCCTTTTTTTAATCTCGATTCATTAACTATTTTTTCAAGTTCAGGAAATAAAGTCGGGGCTTTTTGAACTTCATCGATTATAAGAGGATATGGATGTAACGAAAGAAAGGTGATAGGGTCAGAAATCGCTAGCGATAGTTCAAGCGAATCATCTAAGGAGACGTAAGAATATCCCTTTGAAACAAAAGCGTTGTACAACAAGGTGGACTTGCCAATTTGCCTTGGACCGGTAACCAAAGTAATAGGGTAGTGTTTTGTCGTATCGTCGATTACGTTCTGAATGTTTCTTTCGATCATAATATCACCGTCTTTCATCATGTTCTTTGTAATGTCTACAATCATAATTTAACTTTATTTAATAAAAATTTTCAATTACATTTCATATTTTCTGAAGTCCGATTGCAAATTTTACGAAATAAATGGCTATTCGTTCCATAACAATCCTAAACCGGGCATCCAAAAAGGCCAAAAACATTTCAAACGGAATGTTTGTTATTAATGATTCGGTTTATTAATCATTTCTCGAAATTCTTTTTTAGTATTAAATATTCGTTTTCTTTAATGATCATTCTATTTTTCGCACATTTTTATGCATTAATTTTAATTTTGTTCAATACTTAATACATAAAAGTGTGCGTTTGCACATAAATATGTATTAAAGAGTGCACTTGCACTGGTAACCTTAAAGTAGACGCTCCGTTCAAATTCCTGGGCAGCTTAATCTAGAATTTACACAAGGAAGCCGCTAAAGAAAGCGGAGCGACGGAAGCCATAAACGGGAAGACCGAAAATCGAAATGCTCGTCGACTTCGACATAGTCTAGAGCCTATAGGGAAGGGCCGTGAATGGAGAAAAGATCCCAGAAGCCTAGCAAAGTCAAATGTGAGAAGAAACAAAGGGGCAATTGAAGAAGAAAAATAACTAACAAAACGTTGACTACTGCAGGTTATTGTTCACTTTTATCAGTCAAAAAAATCTATTTCATAAGCGATTTTTCTTTCTTTGTTATTGTATCTGACAAGAAAATATCATTTTGATACAGTTTGTGTCTCTAAAGATAAAGCCCATACCCACGATAAACCTCGCAAGAGATAAAACAAGCTCAGATCAAAAAAAACCATACTCAATGAGTTTAATAGCTCAAAGGGTATGGTTGTTTTTTACTTTAGTTTCCAATTAAAGAAAATATCTTTAGAAAACACGTCCGTATTGGCGTAGAGAATCTGATTCACTTCTTTTTTGCTAACGCCGAGTTCAGCAGCTATTTTCGAAGATTTCATTGGTTTGGATGTTTTAAGAAACTCTTTGATCCTGCTAAGCAGCGGTTTCTCATCAGCAACGAAATTACTGACATCGGTTTTCAAGTTCGTGAACTCGCTGTTGGCAAATTCCTCGTTTTGAGATTCTGAAGGCGGTTTATTTGTTGATATATCCGTATCTTCGATTAAAACGTCAGTTATTTCGACTGTAGATTGAGAAACGGGATTTTCATTGATTTCCTGGACAGCGTCAAGAATTTCTTCTTGATTCATTTCCTCTTCGCTTTGGAGGCCAAACCCGAACCAATCGAAGCTGTTTCTGTATTTCTCCCTTATGCTTTCGTCTTGAAGATTGAGTTTAGAACCCAAGGATTCATTGACGAAGAAATCGTGAATGTAATTGTTTAGGACATCCTCTTGGAAGACTTTGTATTTATTAAGGACCTCAAATTCTTTCTTCGTAATACCTACCGCTTCCAAAAAGACATTTGGATCAGCGTTCTTGAAAATCTCATCAAATGTCGTTTCTCTGTAGACGCTGATATATAGGAATTCGAAAAGACGTGAAAGGATGTGTTTCATGACATTGTCGGCGTCTTCGACCGAATTGCAGTCAGCATTCTGCACAACAGGAATTAGGTTCGTCTTTACGGCCCTTCTGAACGAATCGCAATACCACCTCTTATAAAGCATTCCTCTATATTTTTGTGGGATGTTTTGGATTACATTCAAGTGCGCTTTGACGAAATTATCAATGACAAGCCTTGTTTCGGAAGTATATTTGATGCCCTCGCCAAACCTCTTCTTAACTTCATCGACGAATTTAACGCCATCATCGTATCCGCATTGCTCTTTCTTAATCGGAGCGTTTACGCCTGCTTCGTAGCCTTTCTTGAGGCCATTGCCAAACCATGCTTGTTTTTTCTCGTCGTATTCTTGCGGACAGTATTGTTTCAGATAATCGGCCAAAGTTTTCTCAAATTCCTCTTGGACGGATTCGTCGTCATAATCGACGTATTTCTTCGAATCCTCCATCCCTTTCGCATATCCGATATCGCGTCCTTTTTTCGCTACCTCGGAATCAAACCCATCGTCGGGCCTTGCGGGGATTGTGCCTTTTTCCTTTTTTGATTTACCAAACTTCGCGTGGGCAAAGACCCTTTTCATGATGGTTGAAACTTCAGGATCGTTTAACATTGAGGCGACCGTCTCTTCGTCGAGCATTCTCGTCGTCTTCGTTGTGTCCGATATCTTCCTAGAAAGAGGGATGCCGCTAGTGTCTCCAAATTCCGCGAGCTCATAGAACACCTGATCGGAGATTGGGTTCGAGAAATCGCCGTTAACGAAGATCGGCATATATTTGATGATCAACTTTGCTATCTGAAGCTTCGTCGTCTGCGAACTTTCCGATTGCTCGGCGTATTTCAAAAGCAAGGCACTCGCCCTATCGATGTTGAAATCATAGACGTACCCATCCTTCTTGATTATCGTTCCGTTCAACACATAGGGGGTCTGTATTCTGAATATTGCTTGGAAATATTGCTCCGGACTGGCTAAATCTTTGAGAACAAAAACACTTGACCATTTCTTGACGGTAACGCCGATCGTGAGTTTGTTGACGGTGATGGCAATGGAGCCTAGTTTCCCGGTGTTCTCGCCGACTTCCATCTGTTCATTCAGATATTCGAAAGCGTCTACTCCGGCACCGACCCCCTCTTTCGAGAGATTGATAATCTGATACCTTGAGAAATACTCATCTTGAAGGAGCAACTCCTCCATGGCTTTACAGGATTTCACTGTTGGCATTAGCCACAAGGCATGCTTGCTATTATGGAGCATCCTCTGGTTTGAGAACGGGAAATTCGTCCCAAAGGTGGATCTTCCTTTGATGATCTCAAGCCAATTCTTTATCTCCTCCTCGTAAATGAATGTGCATGACTCGTTAGGGTTGTTCTCTTGCCTTGTCTCAAAGAATTTGTTCAGGGAGAAGAACTTTCTGCCGAAAACCTTCTCGTCGGAGAAAACGGATGACGTGAGTCCGCCAAAAAGCCTCGACATGTTGTATCCGAAGATCTTCATGTCCGGAAAATGGGCATAGGCGGGGTCTGTCACAGAAAAATCATCTCTATCGCTGTTTGGGTATTTGTTTCTTTGCTCGTCGAAATAAGAATAGGTGAAGCTTGACGTAGAGTTGAATTCTCCCTTTGCCAATGCCTTGAACGGCGTTCCGGACAAGCAAATCGTCTTTTGCGTCTTGATTTTGAATTTCTCGAGGACGTCTTTTGTTTTTCTCAGCTCTTCTTGGTATTTTGAGTCCAAATCCTCGTTCTTTTCCTCTTTTGTCTTGATCGTTCCCTGGGTTCTTTGGTTCCATGCGCCGAAATGGTATTCGTCGAGAATTACCAAGTCCCAGTCGACTTCCTGAAGCTTTGCTATCTTTTCCTTCACATCGGAGTTTTTGTCTTTTCCAAGATAATTCTGAAGCGAAAGGAAAAGAACATAAGGATCGCTAATAAAATTTGGAAGGAAATCGTTTCTTCTTAGATTCTCGTCGGTGAAGTAACGGTATTGTTTCTCAATATGCGATAAATCCTCCCTCCAAGACGATTCGACGGCAGGAATGAAGGTGAGAATGAGAATCCTATTCAGCCCCGCCTCTTCGCAATATTTGTACGTGGTATAGGACTTACCGAACCTCATCTTGCAGTTGAGCAGGAACCTTCCTTTTGGGTTGGAATCGAAATAGGCTTTTATCGAATCGATGCATTCACGTTGTTCTTTTCTCGGCTTGAAAATTGTTCTGTTTTCTTCCTTATGTCTCAATGAGTCGAAAATGGAGATGAGGTCCTCGGTCGGAACGTTCGCAAACCACTCTTGTTCTCTTTCGGCGATGCCTGGATATTTCCTAAGAATCTCATCGTGGACGGCATAGTCCTTGAAGGAATCGCTATTAGCGTCAAGGCAAATGCCCCAATAGACAACGACTCTATCTAATCCGTATCTCGTATATTGCTCATCGCTTAAAGCCAATTCATGTTGCTGATCGTGGATTCTCGATTTAATTGCATGCCAAAAGGTCTCGTCCATCCTGCATTTTGTCATACCAACCTTAATTCCATGCGTAGCAAATCTAGGAAGGTAATACATATAGATAAGAATCAAAGGACCATCTGTATTGTTCTTATCATCCAAGGAATATGTTCTTTTTTCACCTTGATAGATGACGGTATCTGATTGATTTATATCAGAAGATTTCGTGACTAGTATATCTGGCATATCACTTCATCTCCTGTATGTTTTTTTCGATAAATTCAATTTCTTCTATTGAAAGGCCGTACTTTTTAAACAATTGCTTATCGATTGAATCAACAGACTCGTTCCATGCAATATCAGAATCATTTGTAAAATTTTGCGCTGGAACAAAACGATACACTTTTTGAGTTGTGTGTTGGGTTTGTTTTTGGATTCCAACTAATGTTCTAAAAAACTTAGTCTTAATATATTTAATGACATTAGCTGCTTCTGCTTCTGTTTCAAATGGCCCGATCTCCAAAAACGTTTCAGTGCAAAGCTGTCCTGGCGTGCTTAGCACTGGCGTGCTAGGCACTTCACCAATCGCACCGCATCCATAAGCTTCTGCGATAAAGACCTTGAATTTATTAAGGCAAGGGCTTTTCTTTGGCAAGGGGTAATTTTTAGGCAAATATTTCCACGTTCTTTTCATTTTTTCGCCTAAGCCGAATATTTCATAACCACCGGTTATTTTTTCGTTAGAAAATTCCGGTAGCCCGAATTTTCTAGCCGACAGCATGGTTTCTGCTTCCAAACCATATGGTTTTCGAGCAGAAACCATGCTG
>CAVJFO010000038.1:0-24495 GCA_963648925.1 Hallerella sp. | reverse complement strand
GTTATCGAGAAATACGGCTCCTGCCCCTTGAAGTAGCCGATGTAGTAAAGCCATGCCAAATTATATAGGTGGATTGGTCTGGAGATGATATAAGGGTTGGACGATGCCCCGTCTCCCCCACCGAAATATGCGCCAGCAGTATATCCCTTGACGTCTCTTGTAACATCGTTCCTATTTGAAAACCAAGCAAAGGAAAAAGACGCGGTTGCAATGCCTGTTGCAATACAAACCAAGGAGATGACACTTATCGTCGCTCTTTTATATAGTTTCGCTTTATTCCTTTTCATCTTTGTTATTAAAAAATCAGCAATAAGGAATGTCTTTAGTCTTCCCTTTAACTGACTGACAAAATAAACCTATTAGCTTTTTGGATTGACAAAAAATTATCAATTCCTAGTTTTTATTATCGGAGTGAAGTTTAATTGAATCAATTAAATATATGAATTACCGATATTATACATTTAGTTATAATTCAGTTTCCATTGATATTTGTAACGAAAATATTCTATTTGAATATGGTTTGCATCATATTTAATAAAACCGTTAACAAATCATCTTTTTCATTAATGTTCATTTAAGGTTCGTTTATATAATTAAGGTGAGGTAAGGATATGCATCTATTGTTGGTTGATGATGAAAAAGATTTCGTTAAAGCGTTAAAGGAAATATTAGAAAGCAATTGCTACACGGTTGAAACGGCATTTGATGGACAAGAAGCGCTTGATTATATCTCTAACGCTCATTTCGATTGCATCCTCCTTGACGTTATGATGCCTAAGCTTGATGGATATTCCTTTCTTTCCACAATAAGAAATCATGGAGACAAGACACCAGTTATCTTTCTTTCTGCAAAAGGAGATATCGATGATAGACTCAAAGGATTTGAATTAGGAGGAGACGATTATCTCCCTAAGCCATTCTCCGCAAAAGAATTACTTGCACGTATCAAAGCAATTCTACGAAGAAAAGATCAAATAGCAAATTCGGAACTAAAATTTGAAGATTTGATATTAGACACGTCCGCATACACAATTAACTGCAATAATAAAAAAGAAGGGCTTTCTAGCAAGGAATTTCAAATTTTGGAGTTATTTTTTCATAAACCAGATAAGCGTTATAACGCGGAAGAAATTCTCTCTGAAGCATGGTCGCTTGATTCCTACGCGGACGTATCCTCTGTCTGGGTATATTTGTCAAACATCAGAAAGAAACTTGAAAATATTGGCTCTAAAGTAAGAATAACCTCCGTTAGAGGGATTGGCTATAAGATGGAGAAGAAAGATGTTTAAGAAAATCAGAAAGAAATTCTTCCTTCTAGTAACTGGGATCACTTTTGCATCTCTTTTTATCATCGTTTTCATATTGAATCTAGCAAACCATATAACTACGACCAATCGTTTAACTGAGAAATGCGAGACGGTACTAAGAAGCCAAGATGACAACCATCCTGAACACGAAGAAGAAAGAAAAGAGGTTACCCCTCATTATTTCATCGTTGAAAATGATAATGGTGAATACACATTTAAAAACACGATGGCATTCCCTTATTCAGAAGAAGAATTCAATTCCCTTGCAAGTAAGGTGTTTTCATCATCTTCAGTAAAAGGATATGAAGGATTCATCTATTACTTGAAAGATAATGACAAAGCGGTATTCATCGATGCTCGAAGTGAGGTTGAAAGCTATAACAATACCCTTATTATCTCTTCTAGCGTTTCCTTTGCCGCGTTTGCAATCATATCATTATCAAGTCTTCTATTCTCCCGTCCGATCGTTAAGCCATATGAAAAAGTATATGAATCAGAAAGAAAATTTTTAACTAACGCCTCCCATGAATTGAAAACTCCTTTAGCAATCGTGATGGCTAATCTTGATGTTCTTTCTTCTACATACAAAGATAATCAATGGATTGAATCAAGCGTTGAGCAATCAAATAGAATGAAAGGTTTGATAAACGAAATGGTTTCCTTAAACAAGATTGAGGAGTTATCCGGTTCATCAAAGATGGAAGATTTCGATATTGCCCAAGATCTTTTTGAAGCAAGCGAAAGTTACCTCTCCCTTGCCTTAAGGAAAAATGTCACGTTAAATCAAGATATCCCTGAAAAACTCATCTATAAAGGCAACGAGGAATTAATCCTCAAACTCTTTGGCATATTGTTAGACAACGCTTGTAAATACGTCAATGAGAATGGATACATAAACGTATCTTTAAAAAGCGATAAAAAGAAAACCGTAATTACATTCACCAACAGCGTTTCTTCCCTTAACAAAGAGAAACTAACGCATTGTTTTGATAGATTCTATACCTTCAATGAATCTAGAAACCGTAATGAAAGCGGATATGGAATAGGTTTATCAATTGCTAAGGCTATCGTTAATGAACATCATAGCGAGATCGAAGCCAAAGCAGGCAAAGACAACAAAGAAGTAAGTTTCATTGTCTCTTTGAAAAACAATTAATAAAAATAATTTCACCTTTAAGGCTCCATTAAGGTTTCCTTTTTAACATAATGCCATATAGGAGGAAAAACCTTATGAAGAAAAACCTTATTGCCTTAATGGCTCTTAGCCTTGCCTTCCTTGCTTCATGCACGTCAAATAACGATGGAAGTTCAAGTGCATCCACAAATAATAGTGGAGGAAACGAAACATCATCTAATTCTGGAGGAAACGCTTCCTCCAATGACGGCAACTACGTAAACAATCAATACACGTTCGTTGAAGAAGAATATCCGTCTATCGAAGATGATTTTGATTCACAGACTGGAGAAACATTCTCTGAAGGAGAAGAAATTGATGTATCAACATTAGAAGATGGAGAGACAAAAACCATCAAAGAAGGGGGTACGTATATCCTTTCTGGAACAAATTCCAACGCCAGAATCGTTATCAAAACATCTGACGAAGTTAAATTGATTCTTAATGGAGTTAGCCTAACATCTCTTAGCGATTCTCCTCTTGAGATTCAAAAAGCGGGTTCCCTAACAATCCATGTTGCCTCTAAAACGAAGAACTACTTTGCTGATTCAAGCGCAAACACTCTTGAAGCAACAATTCTTGTTAAAAAAGTCCCATTATCAATTGAAGGAGAAGGATATCTCTACATTCAAGGAAATGGCCTTGCAACAGATGAGATTGATTCTGGTGTAGCTTTGCAAGATGCAAAAGGTATCTCGGTTACCGATACGCATATCTTAGTTACCGCAAGTAATTCACATGCTATAAAAGCTAAACTTGGTTTTAGTTCCGATAATGCGAAACTTTCTTTAATATCAGAAAAAGACGCGATCCATACGGGCTCTGATACTGATGATGAGGGAAACGTTACTGATGTAGGTAATGTTAGCATCTCTAACTCCGTATTCGCTTGCCAAGTTAAAGGAGACGGAATTGATTCTGAAGGAGAAATCACAATAAAGGATTCTTCAACTCACATCGAGACAGAAGGAACCTTCATCTTATATGAAAAAGCAAACGATACCGATGGGAGCATCTATGAAGATTCGCGTTATATCAAAGACGGATCATCCTATAAAAAGATCTCTAGCGATGATTTAGAAAGATATTCAACCCGTTACTATCTTGAACAAAAATGCAAGGGCATCAAATCTGAAGGAGCAATAACAATCTCTGGCGGAACTCATTACCTTTATACGACCGATGATTGCATTGCAAGTGATACGTCTATCGAAATTCTTTCTGGATCCTATACTCTTTATACGCTTGATCAAGCATTAAATTCCGATCAGATATTAAATATTGGAAATGAAAGTCGTGAAGAAAACGATTCTGAGTTTGTAATCAAGATCTTCCATTCTTACGAAGGTATCCAAGGTGGAAATATTAATTTCTACGATGGATATACCTATATCGTTTCTCAAGATGACGGCGTCAACGCGACAAGCGATACAGATGGATATTCAATCTCCATGAATTTCCATGAATATAGCACCGTCTGGATTAACGCTGAAGGTGATGGCATTGATAGTAATTCTAATGTCACGATGGATGGAGGAAATCTCTTCGTATTCGGCCCAACATCCGGCGGAGATTCATCATTAGATTTTGATGGAACATTCACCTATACTGGTGGAACAATTCTTGCCTTCGGTCAACAAGGAATGGTTCAAACTCCAAACACGAATTCCATCAACGTTCTTTCTTACAATCTGTCTTCTTACTCAGAGAATGCGATAATCTCCGTAAGTTGTGATGATATTGAGTGGAGTGTCATCCTTCCAAAGAGTTATTCTCAGCTTAACGTAATAGTTGGATCAAACTCAGTTACCGCAGGAACTACATATACCTTATACGAAAACCCAACAACAAACGTTACATACACAAATAACGTATATGTTGGTGAAAAGGTTTCTTCTGGTACGTCTAGCATTTCAATAACTGCCTCAAAAGGTCTTAGCAGCTATGGCTCAAGCAATAACGGTGGACAAGGCGGCAACACCGGACCTGGAGGAAATGGCGGAGGCCCTAATGGTGGAGGTCAAGGCGGAGGTCCTGGCGGAAGATAAGCTTAAATGAAACAGCAATACCCCTAACCCTAAAACAAATTAGGGAAGGGGTATTTTAATGTATATTAATTACGTTGCCGTAAAAATTATACGGTTAAGATTGATAAAAACAATACGCATACAATATAATTTAGCTAACGGAGGACTCTAAAATGCTCTCAAAATTTGTTGTTAAAAACTTTAAAGGATTTGATGAACCGTTAACTTTGGATTTTACCGCTAGCAATTATTCATTCAATCAAGAACTTGTTAGAAACGGATTAGTAAACAAAGCAATCCTATATGGCAAAAATGGCATTGGAAAGAGTTCTTTAGGCATTGCTTTATTTGACATAACCGAACATTTGACAGACAAACAAAAGATGGATCCTATTTACGTTCAAAACTACAAGAACTTGAATCACGTCAATGACAATGTCTGTTTTACTTATATATTTAAATTCGGCAATGACATTGTTGAATATTACTACGAAAAAAAGAATAGATACGACCTAATTAAGGAAATCTTGAAAATAAACGATAAACTAGTCATAGATTACGACTATTTTGATTCGTCTAATCAATTTGTCGATAAAGATATAATCAATAATCTAAATATTGATTTGATAGACAATAAGTTATCGATAATCAAATACATTTATCGCAATACACCGACAAATAGCGTCCCAATGATCACCAAAATGGTTCAGTTTTGTGAGAATATGCTTTGGTATAGAAGTTTATCCGAAGGCAACACATATTCAGGATTTACTAACGGGGTTTCTTCTTTAGTTGAGAAATTATATGAAAGTGGAAAACTAAAAGACTTCCAACAATTCTTGAAACAAAATGGTTTAGATTACGACCTTAAATTTGAATCTATCAATGGCAATCATGAACTTTTTGCTTTATTTGATGGTGGCAAAACAAAAGCGTTGTTCGTATCCTTAGCCTCTACAGGTACGATGGCTTTGTTCTTATTCTATATTTGGAAGATTACATCTTTCGACAAATTATCATTTTTGTTCATTGATGAATTTGACGCTTTCTTGCATTACGAGTCTTCTGAAAATTTAGTAAAGCTACTATCGGAAACGAATTTCCAAACGATGTTAACAACTCATAACACAGACTTGCTTTCAAATAAGATAACGCGTCCTGATTGCTGTTACATAATGACAAAAAACAAAGTTACTAATTTTTCCAACGCGACAAATCGTGAATTGCGAGAAGGCCATAACTTAGAAAAACTATTCAAAAGCGGTGAATTTTCTAATGAAGAATAAAACTAAGATTCTAGTATTAGTAGAGGGGGCTAAAACTGATGTCAAACTTATGCAAAAACTGTTTGATATCTATCATCTTAGCGACAATCACGAAATAGTCTCGTACAACACGAACATTTATACCTTATATAAAGAAATGTTCGATGGCAAAGATCCTTCTTCTTTTGATTTGCTTCAAGTATTAAAAGAAAGAGAAATAGACGAGGAGAAAAAGAAAAGATTTGATATCAACTATTCTGACATCATTTTGATTTTTGATTTCGATCCACAAGACAACTTATTCACACCAAATAAAATATCGGAAATGCTTAATTATTTTAGAGAAAGTTCAGACATGGGAAAGTTATATATCAATTATCCAATGGTTGAATCTTTTTACCATATGAAATCTATCCCCGATCCGAATTTTCCAAGATACATCGTTAAACAAGATGAAATCAAAAAATATAAATCAATCGTTAACGGAATTTGTCCAGACCAAAGAAAGTTTGCAAAAACTAAAGAAGAAGTCGATATCGTAATCAAAAGCAATTTGAAAAAAACAAAGCAAATAATTAACGAAGATTCTTATTCGGATACCAAATTGTTATTAAAACAATGTGAAAAGATGAATGATGATTCAGAAATTTACGTGCTATGCACATGTGGTTTCTATATTTTAGATTACAACCCCAAACTTATTGAATATCCATCGGAATTTTAATTATTTTGATTATTGAAAAATCGATATTTCCAAAAATCCCTATCAAATCCCCGTTATTTTAAGCGTAATGAATAGGTTCTTCCTCTTCTTGAAAGAATCTACCCAATTCATCAAAAGCAATATCGCTCATCAATTGTTTCATCTCAACAACGATCTTAACTTTCCTTTCATCGATATATGGACGGAAGAGGTCACTAAAGAAAACATAATCAAGGAAAGAATTAACTTTTATCTTCTTTGGAAGGGGTGATGCTTCGAGCTTCTCTTTAAGACTATGGCAAAGTCCATCAAATGGGCGGCAGTTATTTGCAACCCCACTTTGATTAATTACTACCTTGCCAGTCTTAGAGTCGCAAAATATGGCGACATATGCAAGTTTCCTGCAATGTTGAGGATTATTTTCATCTGGCAAGCCACCAGGAAGAACCCTAATTGAGGCATCAAAAGAACCTTTGGCAGAGAAATCTAAATCCATATCCTCAAAATGAGTATAGTCAATTTCGCTAAAAAGTTCTTCCACCCCAAAAGAGACGTCTTTTTCAATGACAGGGAAAGATTGCATATTTAAATATGCGTCATAATAGAACTTATTCCTCTGAAAATTAAAATCTTTCCTTTCCTCTTCAAAAAGAGGCAAAACCTTATTTATTGTCATCAAGAAAGATAACGCACGTATTGCAAGAGATTTAGGAAGATAGCAATTCATCATGCATCCACCACATATATAGCAAGACGTGATAAGCCCGTCATTACCAAATGGATTGTTATCAAATCCGTAATCAATCTTTTCTTCCTCAAAATAGAAAGAAAGCATATTAGACAAACTACGGCCCGTGTTAGGATCGACCTTAAGATATAAACTGTTTTGAGCTAATAGGTATCCTTCCGCTCTTGCATCGCCAGGATAAAAACCAACACCAGTGATATCGCCAAAGTGGCCCAAAATCGTCATAGGATTGTTTTCATACCCATCATTGAAATGAAATAACAAGTCAGATGAATATTTCTTTTCGTAATGCTTGTCCCTAAAGATCTCCAATTCATCTTTGATGCAATCGTATAAATCTTTAGTTGCTTCAACCTCAGCAATACCAAAATCCTTTGAGAAAGCAGTTATCGCCCTTGCTAAAGAACGACGTATTTCTAAAAACCATTCGAAGGACAAATCACTTTTCTCAATTATCTCATTCCATTTCTTAATGGAATATTTTGATGGAGGATTAGGAAAAATATCGCGGTGGTTTTGACGGAATACTCTTTTTGCATCGTTGTAGTATTGGATGTTATCCCTTAAAACGTAAATCTCATCCCCATCAAAATTAACATCTGTACTTGTTAAATCGTAAAATCTTCTTTTATCCATAGAATAGACTAAACGCCCATTAGGATTCTTCATTAATAACCTTGCTACTTGATCAATGTCAATCATATGTTTCCCTCACTTGAAATTATTTTATCAATAAGAAGATAACGATGTCTTGAAATTTCTAATCACTGAATAATTCAATGCTAAAATAACTAAGTAATGGAAAATCAATTAGACAAAATCAAATCATGGATCAAGAAAGACTCTAGGATAGTTTTCCTTGGAGGAGCAGGGGTTTCAACATTAAGCGGAATTCCTGATTTTCGATCCCCAAAAGGTCTTTATAAGATTCAAAACAAATACGGAATGCCTGCAGAAAGAATGTTGTCTCATTCTTATTTCTTCGAGAATACTAAAACCTTCTATGACTTCTATTGGAATTTCATGGTTTTTCCTAATGCAAAGCCAAATAAAGCGCATATCGCCTTAGCTAATTTCGAAAAAGATGGGGGACATATAGAGATTTTGACGCAAAACATTGATGGATTGCATCAAGACGCAGGCTCAAAAGACGTATATGAACTGCATGGATCAGTTAGAAGATATTTCTGCCTTGAATGCAATAAAAGATATACGTTAGAAGAAATAGAGAAAAAAGATATTCCTCATTGTTCATGCGGAGGAATTCTTAAACCAGACGTCGTTTTATATGAAGAGCCGCTTAATGACGTTATTCTCTACCAAGCAGTTAACTCTTTAAGATATTCGGATATTTTGATTGTGGGAGGAACTTCCTTAAATGTCTATCCAGCCGCAGGACTCATATACGAATTCTCTGGAAGCCATAAAATCCTCATAAACAAAGAAAAAACTCCCCTAGACTCTTTCTTCGATGAAGTAGTTCATGAAGATATAGGAGAGGTTCTCTCGTATATTCTTGCTAAATAATGTTATTTCTTTTTGTTTTTCATCAAGAATAACAACGTAATCGTATATTTATTATCCTCAGTAGATATTTCCATCGTGCCATGATATTTTTCTGTTATCGCTTGAATTGATTTCATTCCGTATCCATGGTGGATTGAATCGTTTTTATTTGTTTTAGGTAAACCATCTACCATTGTTAATCGATCATTAAGATAATTTGATTCAGAGATCGATACCATATTTCCAATAGACTTAATCTTTAGATTGATGATACGTTTATCTTCTGAAAGATTTTTAACTGCGTCGATAGCGTTATCAACAATATTGCCAAACAAGGAATAAATATCTTCTTCATCAATGAAATTGATAAGATCGCCATTGGCAATACAGGAGAAGTTGATTCCCCATTTGGAACAAGTAAGCGATTTCTCTGAAAGAATGATATTCAATGTTTCATTTGATGTTTTTATCGTTGAATCGTAGATGTTGATGAGTCTGTTAATATCTTTAATACGATCCTCGTTGATGTTTTCTTCTCGACCAAGTTGTCTTATTTGGTGACGGAAATCATGACATTTGATGTTAATCATATCTATCGTTTCTTTTGAAACCATATATTGTTTCTTTTCTTCTTTGCGAAGTTCTTGCATGATTTCATATTCCTTTTTCAAGGAAGCGCGGTAATACATCTCAAAAACAAATAACATGCCAAGTAAACATGCAAGAGCGTTAACCAATGCAACGCTTCCAAGGTAAATTCTTTCAAAATGAATCGTTGAATAATATGAAATCGCACTATTGATAACAATATCCAAAATAATGAAGAAGAAGCCCATCAAAAGAACTTTGAAACCGTCTTCGTTATTAAAGCCCAATCCTTTTTGGATACGAGCGGCAAAAACGAAATAGAAAATCCACAAAACGTTGATGAAGGAAACAAAATATAACGTGATATCTACAGGTCCATTAAATAGCTGTAATGTGTCGTAGTTATATAATCCTCCATTCGCAAGAGATCCAGCTACAATAAAGTTAGATAGAGAGTGATATATTTCATAAGCGATATGCTCAGTCGTATATCCACAAATAAGGCAGAACAATACCATCTTCCAATTAGCGTTGAATAAAAGCAAAGATACGCCATACGTATATGCGAAAAACATGAAAAACATCATCATGGAATAGAAGGCGTTATTTGTCGGAATAGGAAAGATAAAAGCAAAGACAAAACAGGAAAGAACCAATAAAGGTGCTTTAATTGCAAACTTGTTTTTCTTTGGCAAACGCATAAGGAAAATCGTCTCACAGCAAAGTAGTTGAGCCATGAAGATCAAACGGTAGAAGAATAAGCTATTTATTGGATATAGTGCCTGAATCATTTTCCTAAATACAAACTGAGTTCCTTTAAAAATTGTTTCTTTCTTGGATGGGAAATCATTAATTCGTTGCCATTAACAGTAACCGTGAATCCATCCACGCTTTCGACGTATTCCAAATTGATTAAAAAACAAGAATTGCACATGGAAAAATTAAATCTTCCCAATTCTTCCTGAGCATTTCTTAATGTCCCATACGTCTTGAAATCACCATTTTTAGTGTGATAAATCAAAGCGTGGTTAACGGTCTCAATATAATAGATATTCGAAATAAGAACGACGATCTTTTTACCATCAGCCTGAAGCAAGGTTTTTTCTTTTCTTCTGTTTACGATTTCTTTTGTTATTGCTAAAAGACGGCTCTTGAAATCGAAATAGGATATAGGTTTAACGATATAATCTTTAGCGTTAACTTTGTATCCTTCGATGGCATATTGAGCAAGATTGGTCATAAATACGAGCAATACGTCTGCATCTATTTTCCTTAACTTCTCAGATGTCGTTATTCCATCTTCCTTGTTTCCTAGTTTGATATCCATCAAAACTAAATCATATAAGCCATATGTGAAATCAAATAAAAACGCTTCGCCATTAGGAAAAAACGAAAGAGAGTAAATAGAGCCTCCCCCTGTCTCTTTTTCAAGTTCATTGAAGTAGGAGGCAAGTTTTTCTTGTTCTTTCTTTTCGTCTTCAACTATTGCTATTTTTATCATAAGTAAATTTTAATCTCCTTTAGAATTTAAAGAAATAAAATCTACTTCTCAGTAGATTCAATTTCATATTAAGAGGGCCCCATATAGAGGCCCTCATAACGGATAGAGGTAATAGGAGAGTTATTACTTCTTTCCTTTATCAGCTAAATCTTTATGATGAGGGATTATCATCGCGGATGGATAGGTGAATCCAATCGCGAATAAAGCCATGACAGGAACAAGGATCATACCAGCCTTTATTCCCCATACGCCTTGGGTGAATCCTAATTCTGAATTAAGTTTATCAAGGCCAAGGATGAACATTGAGCAGGTAAGAATTATTGCACCAGCAAGCATAAGGATGATGCCTACTATACTTAACAATGTCGTGAGTTTAGCATTTGTCTTATTGATAAAATGGAGAACGGTTAATGTTGCTACAACAACGACTCCAACAATAAGCATTATGAATCCAAACATGATTAGAGGAGAGAAAGAAGTTCTTCCGTCTCCCATCATCATTTTGATAATAGACATATCTTCACGCCCATCTTCGAAATAGGCTGGCAAGCTTGTAAAGATGATAGAAAGAATTCCAAATAAGGATGCTACCGCACCAAATATGCCTAAACGCGAATTTTCAGCAAGTTTTTTCATATTTAATCATTCTCCTTTTTCTTTTTAAACCAAGCGGAATAGACACAAACTCCAGCCCAAGCAAGGAATCCTGCGCCTATAACTCCATCAATTGTATATACGACAGGTCTCCACCATCTTCCGGATGTATCTTCTCTTCTTTGACCGATTGTTTCATTCATATCGATGCCAGTGTACTTTTCAGTTCTATCAATTGTATCGATATAGGTATAAAGAATGTTATGAGCGGATTTTTGAAGAGCGATAACGGTTGTGGCACTAGGATTCTTGTAATCTTGGATCAAGCTTGGACTACCATTTGGCAATAAGGCAAGGTCGTTACCGGCTCTGATGCCTTCATCTAAGTCGTTGACGTTGCCAGCTTGATAGTAGTCGGTGATTGCGGATCCTCTGAATCCCCATTCATCACGAAGAAGTGATGTAAGAAGAGCATATGATCCTGTTCCTCTAACTCCACCAACACGGTCAACGGTGACCATCATGGCGTTAGCTTTACCAACTTTAGTGGCAATTTCACCTGGTTTTGCCCAGTTTTCACGTAAGGATTGTTCATTCATCCAAATGAATTGGCCATTACGTCCTTCATCGGTATCGTTAGCGGCAAAGTGTTTCATATAAGCGTAAACACCATTTTCCGTGCAACCCTTTACCGTATAAGCAACGAATTGACCGCAGACAAGTGGATCTTCAGAGAAGTATTCGAAGTTTCTTCCGCCTAATGGAGAACGGTGAACGTTACATCCTGGAGCATACCAACCTTGAATATTTAAGGCCTTGCCTTCGTCTCCGATAGCGTGACCCCATTTATATGCTTCTTTCCAATCCCAGGTGGAAGCAAGAATGTTTGCGGCAGGATATTTTGTAGCGTGTCCTGCATCGCCTGTTGCAATGCCGCTTGTAAATCCTGTGCCACCATCAGAATCGGTACATTTTCCTTTGTTGATTGAAGGAATGGATATCGTTCCGAATCCGCCATTGGCGCATAAGGTGGCTAATTCTTCAATGCTTAATTGAGAAATGAGTTCTTCCCATCTTGGATCATCGTAATCAAGTCCTTTGACATCATCAATCTTCCAAGATGTTGCAGTAGAGCTAAATTTTGGCATCACGTCTTCTGAATTGTTAATTGGATCGTGAACTTTGAAGAGAGTTTCAAACATCAAATCGCTCATTGAACGGGTTTCGGTCTTCGTAGGGAAGGTGCCCTTGAAATCCGCACGGGTAAGATATTTGATTCCTTGGTTATAATCTGGATTGGAGTCGTTACCATCAATTGACATGTTATAAAGAGATTGAGGTTCGTAACATTTTGATTCTGCTCCGCTCTTTTCGTTCTTATAGTTGGTGAAACGATTTTCAACCTTATGCCCAGTTGTCGTATCGTTTTCAATCTTGTATCCACCGGTAGGAACTTTGTAGACATAACTCATATCTTTCTCACCAGATTGTTTGATGGTATGAGCATCAGTACGGAGAGAGAAGGAGTAGTTACCTGCGTCAAGCTCATATCCCATGAAGCCATTGTTATTGGAATCATAGGTGTCGTAGTTTGCTAAATCTGCGACTTTAACTTCAAGCGTTATTTCTTGTCCAAGACCTGGTTCAAGAAGGGAAGTTTTTGCAAAAGAGGCGAGTTGTACGGCAGGTTTTTCGATTCCTCCAGAAGTATATGGAGCGGAGAAATAGAGTTGAACGACATCTTTGCCATCAAAGGCACCAGTATTTTCAACCCATACTTTGAATTTAAGGGTATCGTCTACATCTAAAGTGGAATTGGTTGCGATGGCTTTATCGTTTGCATCAGTAATTGATTGTAACGTCCATTTAAAGTCGGTGTAGGAAAGGCCATAACCAAATGGATATTGAACGACTGCGTCATATCCTTTTAGGGTTTCGCCATAAGATTCCCTTATTTCAGAATCCCAATATCCTTCCTCGTCAGCAGTTTCATACCACTTATAACCAGAATAGATGCCTTCAGCATAGTCTTTATATCTGCCACCTTTTCCACCATAAACGTTTGTGGCATCTGGACCAGAGTTAACATATGTTGGGCTTGTTGATAAATCATAAGCGGCAGTATCGGTTAAATGTCCGCTTGGGTTTATTTCACCAACGATGATTTCTGGGATAGCAAGCGTACCATAATATCCTGGATACCCAATATAAAGAGCAGCGCCAACCTTTGGATTGTTAACGAATCCCATCTCCATTGGAGCAGAAGAGTTAATTAAGACAATAACTTTAGAAAAACGCTCAGTGACCTTCTCCATCATCAATTCTTCTCTCTTTGAAAGAGCGAGGTAATTTCTCGATTCATCGGCATTGCCGTTTTCATCGTAATTGACCTTTGGAAGATCATCACCTTCTGTTGCACGTCTTGATAAAACGACAATTGCAACATCGGAGAATTCAACCGCCTCATCCATCACATCATCGCTATAGAAGCTTTCATCAGGCTCATAAGTACGATAATAAGTTGAGTGTTGGTTTTGGTCAGGCGCACCTTCTCTTTGATAAGAAAGAGCGTTATATCTAGCAGCTAAAGTTTCATTGATTTCAAAACCATAGTTTCTAAATGCGTTATAAAGAGAAATTTTATCAGCGGAATATCCTCCTTCAGAAGATCCTCCACCTTGATACAAGAAGCCTTTTTCTGAACCGCCCCAGCCAAAGATATTGGCTCTATAGGAGTTGTTTTCAGGGTCGATAGGCAAAACCCCATCATTTTTAAGAAGAACGTTGCCGTTTTGGCAAATCTCTTCAGCGAGTTCTTTTCCTTTCGTTAATGATTCAGTAACCTTTTGGGAATCATATGAGGTTCCTTTTGAAAGGAACAAATCAATTTGTCCTTGGAATTTAAAGGCGACAGAATTAGCAACGGCAAGGATTGAAGCGACTAAGCACATGGCTGAAAGAGAAACAATCGCAGTAGTTCTTTTCATTTTAAATCCTTTCTAAAGGGGAGGGTTAACCTCCCCAAGTTGTTATTTGTTAATAATTAAGCTTATTTGGTGAAATTGAATTTGAAGCAATCGATATTTCCACCAGTTAAGTTGATACGGAATGTATGTCTTCCTGCAGCAACAGTTCCACAATCGACAACAACATCTTTGAAGTTAAACCAATCGTTAGTACCGTCTTCTTTTTTGCCAAGTGCGACATCATCAAATGTTAAGGTTGCTCCATCTAAGGCGAAGCTAACTAAGGCAGAAGCGGTAACTGGTTCATATTTAGCCATGACAGTGGTAACGGATAAGGTCATCTCTTCGGCTGTGGTGAACATATATTCAATATATCCGCCAGTAATGTGTCCGATTGATTTTCCTCCGCTAGAATATCCGTTCTCTTCATATCCAACACCTGCGGAATCTCCAACAAGCGTGCTCCAATCAGCGTCTTCGGCTTCTTCTAAGTGAGTGCCTGCTTCGGTGATTTCGAAATCCAAAGCTGCTTTCACTTTAATTCCGACGGTTGTTGTAAATGTCTCATATGAGATGGTAACCGTTGTATCATCTGCAGTTAATGGAGCAGTTTTATCAATCGTGTACTCGGTTATATCTTCACTAGAACCATCATTGTAGACAAGTGCGACAACCATGCCAGTTGGATCAAAGGTGTCACCGGCAAGATAAGTGGTTTTTGTTGGATTTGCGGTTACTTTGATTTCTTCAGCGGTTTTCACTAAGGAATCAGAGCCATATTTATAGGTGTAGAAAGAGACGTAATCGAGGTTTGGCTGTCCACCAGTAAATTGAATTGTGATGACGTGCTCACCAGCAGCTAAATCTTGGAAATCAAAGATTGCTTCTTGCCAGTTGTAATATGGATTGCCGTCAGCACTGCTTAATGTAGGATTGTTTGACGTAACAACGTTATCATCAAGTTTGACGGTAACCATTTCATCAAATCCTTTATTGTTGTTATCAGCGGCAAAGATAGAGAATTTCATTGATGAAACTTCACCAACTCTAATATTGAGAGTGAGTTTTGATTCACCGGCCGCATAACGTTCAATTGATTTTCCACCATGCGCCATACCGTTATTGACAACAAAGTCTGTAAGGCCTACATCTTGCATATCAGATCTCAAGACTAAATCACTGAAATCTAAGTCTTCCGCTTCAACAAGAGTTGTTCCTGTTGAATTAATCTTGGCCGTGTATTTCTTACCAACTTGAATATTAACATCAACGGAGAAACCAGCATATGAGACTGTTACTTTATCGTCAGCTTCAGTAAGAGGACCAGTCTTATCAATCGTGTAATCGGTAATTACTTCGCTAGTCTTATCGTTATAAATAGCCTCAACGACCATTCCTGTTGGATCAAATGTATCACCAACTTCATATACGGTCTTTGTTGGTTGGCTTGTAACCTTGATTTCTGTGACTATCTTTTCGGCTTCTTGATCGCCATATTTCAATACGGCAAAGTCGAAACAGTCAAGGTTAGGTTTTTGCGACTTTGATTTGAGTGTGAATAGGTGGGTACCAGCTTTAAGAGAAATCTTGCCGATATTAACATCTTTCCAATTCCAATAATCGCCTTGGCCTTTGTATTCGAACTCAACATCATCCGCAAGCATGACAGAGTCATCCATCTTGAATTCAAGGCCGTCATTGATCTTATAGTTAAGTTCCGTATCAGACATTCTTGCTGTAATTAAGATGTCGCAATCTTTATCTGTTATAACTGGGATTTCAAAGATTGATCCTGGGTTATAACCACAAATATTTTGACCATTTGAAGCGTCTTCGCCATATTCGATGAATGTTCTTCCTGCATCGATGAAATCTTGTCTTAAAGCGGCTTTTGATGTGTCAAGATGTTCAGCTTCAACTCTAACCGTCTTAATTCCATCAACAACGACTGTTGTAGTCTTTTCTTTTACAACAATTGCGATTGTTTCGCTAAATCCACAATAAGAGATGGTTACTGAAGTGTCACCTTTTGCAACTGTACTCTTATCGAATTCAACTTCGGCAAGGTCAAGTTTTCTTTCGGTTTCGTCTTCGTATTGAGCATACACTTCTAAATTATCAGAATTGAGGTTGTCACCTTCCCAATATGTTTTTTGAACGTTTTCGGAAACAACTCTAATTCCAACTAATTTTGAAACAGAAACGGAAATCTTTAATGTGACGTTGTAATTTTGGTATTTAACATTAACGAATTTATCATCTACGGTTAATGCAACATCATCTTTATCGGTTGTAACATCTGCAATATCAACGACAGTCTTCTTCCCAGCTTGGGTGACAGTAGAAACTTCCATGCCAGTCTTATCGAATTTCTCACCAACAAGATAAGCGAGTTTTGTTGGTTTCTTTGTTATTTCGATCGAAGACATCTTTTCTTCTTCGACTTTGATGAGTAATGTCGTCTTTAAATTACCATAAGTGATGGTGATAACAGTATCGGATAAGGTTAATGCTTCTTTCTTATCGTAATCATAATCCGTGATGACTTCTCTTGTGTTGTCATTCATGATTCCAACGACTTTCATGCCTGTTGGATCGAACTTTTCGCCAACGACATATGTTGTCTTTGTTGGTTTTTCTTCGACAGAGATGCTTGTTGCTTTTCTAACGAATGTAACAGTGATATCAACGTAGGCAGTTTTGCCTTGATAAGAGATTTTCACTCTTGTATCACTTGCGGTAAGTGGGGTTTTTGAATAGGTGTAATCAGTTACAACTTGGCTAGAGCCATCAGTCATTGTGGCTGTAACTTCCATGCCTGTTGGATCAAAGATGTCGCCAGATTCATAATCAAGCTTGGTTGGCATCTTTGTGATAGCGATGCTCTTTGCTCTGACAGTTACTTCAGAAGAAGAACTATCATTAGTTTCTCCTTGGCATGAAGTGAGTAATGGGGATGCCATTAAAGCCGAACTAAGTAAGGCTACGGCAACTTTTTTAAATCGTTTCATATTTTTGTTTTTCCTCCTAAATAGAAATGATTTTTTTGAGTTGCGTCATATCTCTTATTTTACATATAGAAGATGTGGCAACTCATTCTTTTTTGAAGATTACAAAAATGTTATGATAGCGCTTTCAAAAAAATCTATGAGTTTACTTAATCTTGCATTTTTCGCTCTTAAAGTTTGGAAGTGAGCAAGAAAAAATATGGAAAGAAAACCTTACTTCGAAGTTTAGAAGTAAACCTAGAAGTGCCTAGAAGTAAACCTAGAAGTGCCTAGAAGTAAATTTAAGAAATAGGCTTATTATCGATATTTTTTGATTTTGATTATTTTTTGCTAAATAGAACGTATTTTATTGAATAAGAAAATCGTTTTATCGATTAGAATATAAATCATCATGACAAAAGAAGAGTTAATACACCAAATAAAAGAATTCATCCCAGCAAACGAAGAAGAAGCAAAAGACAAGGAAATCATTTTGCATTGTCTAGAAACGGAAAATGATGTTTTTAGCAGGGAAAATGGAATATGTCATCTTACTTCATCATCATGGATTGTAAATAATGAAGGAAACAAAGTTTTGCTTTGTTACCACAATATCTTCAAATCATGGAGCTGGCTTGGCGGGCATAACGATGGTGAAATAGATTGCTTGAAGGTTGCCATAAAAGAAGCAAAAGAAGAAAGTGGCCTGTCTAACTTCAAAATCCTTAATGAGGGAAAGATTTTCTCTTTAGAGGTGTTAACCGTTAATGGTCATTACAAGAATGGCAAATATATTCCTTCCCATCTTCATTTAAACATCACTTATCTTTTGCAAGAAGACGAGAAAGACAAATTGATAGTCAAGGAAGATGAAAATTCTGGCTTAAGATGGGTTAATATCGAAGACGTGTATTCATTATCAAGTGAAAAATGGATGGTAGAACACGTTTATAAAAAACTAAATTCAAAGTTGCTTTCTTTATTAGCAAAACAATAAAAGAAAAAAACCACGTTTGTTACGTGGTTCATAAATATAACGGGGTTTTGCTAGGCTTTTTTGAGAAATTTAAGCAATCTTTCGTTTGTTGATTGTTCAAAAATATATTCCGGAGTTCCTTGATCTTGAATATATCCATCCGCCATAAAAATAACGCGATCTGCGACGTTTTTGGCAAAAGACATTTCATGGGTCACGACAATCATTGTCATTCCTGATTTAGCGACATTCTTCATAACATCAAGAACTTCATTAACCATTTCTGGATCAAGAGCGGAAGTAGGTTCATCAAAAAGAATGATATCCGGATTCATCGATAAAGATCTAGCGATGGCAACTCTTTGTTTTTGACCACCGGAAATCTCACTAATCTTGTAATTTAGGCGATCACCCATTCCTACCTTGATTAAATTATCCTTAGCAATCCTTATCGCGTCCTCTTTTTTCCTTTTTAAGACTTTCGTTTGACCGATAACGCAATTATGAAGGACATCCATATTGTTGAAGAGGTCAAAAGATTGGAAAACCATCGACATATGTCTTCTTAAAGAATTGATATCCGCGTTCTTATCAAGCGTTGGCTCTCCTTTGAAGGTTATTTCACCCGATGTAGGTTCATCAAAAAGATTAATGCAACGTAAGAAAGTTGATTTGCCACTACCTGATGGACCAATAATAACCACGCATTCGCCTTTATTTACGTTTAATGAGATATCTTTAAGAACCTCCGTGTTCTCAAAATGTTTAGACAAGTTATGAATTTGAAGAATAGGGTCTTCATAATTCGAATTATCGAAAAGATATTTCTTTTTCATGATCATTTACCTCCAATTCCGTATTGTTTGAAATGTAAGAACTTGAACGTGAATTTCTTTCCGTCCAGTTTGTAAGTGATTATTTTTAACAAGATCGTGACAATCAAGGTCAAAGCAAGGTAAAAAAGAGCAATGACGATATACGTACTTAAATAATCGTATGTACTGCTAGCAATATTCTTTGCTTCTAAATAAAGTTCAGTGACGGAAATTACATTAAGAACGGATGAATCCTTGATGTTTACAATCCATTCGTTTCCAATTGTAGGAATTGCGTTCCTTAAAGCCTGAGGCAATTCGATTGAGAAAAGAGTCTGGAATTTATTTAAGCCAAGAGATCTTCCTCCTTCAGTTTGATCTTTTCCTACACCATTAAGTCCTGATTGAATGATTTCACCCATGTATGCAGCAGTATTGAAGGTAATAATGATCGTACCTGCAATAAATGAACCATTAAAAACCGGAACATCATGCAATATTTGAAGCCAGTTAACACCAAAAAGGAGGAAGGCGTATTGGAAAATTATAGCCTGAACCATCATTGGCGTTCCTCTAATTACAACAGAGTAGATAACGCAAAGATATTTGAGAGGATATTTCCAGGTTTTGATATACCATGGATCTTTCTTTTTTATCTCAATGTTTTTGCCAAAAGCTAAAAAGATGCCCAAGAATAGTCCAAGGAATGTGCCGGCGAAAGATATAACAACCGTTCCTGCTAAACCAGAAAAAAGCCAAGTAACATATTCCGGCTTAGAAAATACGGTGGAAAGATCTCCCGCTAAAAGAAGACCCATTATTCTCCGCTCCTTTCAACTGCAGCAGTCATATCGCTAAGTCTTTCTTCTTCGGAATAATTGGCTAAAACGCCATTAATCAATTCTTGTAATTGGGTATCGCCTTTTCTAAGACCAACTGAAACGCCTAACGAGCTTAAGTCAACGCCAAGAACATGTTGATTCATGTGGATGATTCCTAAATCATCATAGTTTTTTACGATTGATTGAGCGACTGGAAGTTCAGCAGTCATTGCAAAAACCGCGCCCATATGAACGTCTAATGCCGCTTTAGAGAAGGTATCAACGGCTGTCGCATGAATCGCGCCATAATTGTTTTTAAAGGTTTCGATAACATCATCCGTTACCGTTCCTCTTTGAGATTCGACTATCTTTCCTTTGAGAATACTTTGTAATTCTTCCGAACCTAATTCAGTATTTGCGTATGTTTCAGAAATTGTCTTTGAAGCAATGAGAACTAATTCAGAATGATAATATTCATTAGAAAAGGATATTTGTTCTCTTCTTTCTTCATCGTCAGTCATGCCCGCAACAACCGCGTCAATTTGATTAGAATTCAATTGAATGATTAAAGAACCCCATTCCATTTTGTAAATTTCCACGGTCTTTCCCGTCTCTTTTGCAAGTCTTTTAGCAAATTGGACATCATATCCGTCAGTGTATTTCCCCGCTTCATTGTAGATTGGAAGAGCGAATTCGTTTTCACTTCCGCATGTCCAGTTAAACGGAGCGTAGTTACATTCCATGCCAATTCTAATAACATCAGAATTAGAAGAAGATGAACATCCGCTCGCAAATAAGCAGCTAAAAACGAGAGCTGCACTCATTAGTTTTAGATTCTTCATTTTTACTTTCCTCCTATGATCGAATCAAAGATTTGTCAAAAGAGGTATAAAAAAGCGGCAGCAAGACGCTACCGCATTATTGATTTTCATTAAAAAAGCAACAAACGTTAGCGCTCCACCCGTATATCTACGGATGACAGTCAAACCCATCTTATGGGAGTAACCAGGAATTGAATGATAATCTAATTCAACCCTTCGGCGACGAATCCCTTTCTTTCTGTTTCTACGCAAGATTATTTGCTCAACAGAAGTACTATTTATTCATCGCACCTCTAAGTTTTGACAAACTCGTGCCTTAAAAGCACGCTAGAGACTTTAACTCTATTGATATGTCATTTCAAGAAATATTCGATAAATTCGTATAAAAAGAACTAAAATACTTTCATGAGTACTTATGAAGAGCAAATAAGAGCCAAATTAGATGAATTAGGCATTAAATACAAAATCATTGAACATGAGCCAATGTTTTCAATGAACCAATACGAAGAATTGCAAAAAGAATATGGTGTATGCATTCCAAAGAATTTGTTTTTATGTAACCATCAAAAGACGATTTTTGTTCTTTTGGCCATGCATGGAGATAAGAAATTTAAAACCAATCAATTATCTAAACAAATAAATACTGCCAGACTTTCTTTTGCCTCAGAAGATGATTTAAACGAAGATTTGCATTGTTTTAAGGGATGCACGAATGTCTTTTCTCTTCTTTTTGACACAAATAACCAAATTAGATTAGCCATCGATGAAGATTTATTGAGAAATCAATATTTAGGATTTCATCCATGCAATAATTGCAAAACGGTTATCATTTCAAGCAAAGATCTAATAGAGAAATTCTTACCTTCAATAAACAAGAAAGAGTTTTCTATGGTTTCTTTAACCGATGAAAGAAACAATTAAAAACCTTTGAGCGTAATTACCCACTTAACATTTTTCCAAAAATAATAGATTTTTCTTTCTCGTTACGTAAAAATAAATTAACACCTAAGAGGATAAAAAATGTCTGAACTAACAAAGAAAGCATTGTCTAACGCCCTAAAAGAATTATTAAAGCAGAAACCAGTTAATAAAATAACGATTTCTGAAGTGTGCGAGAAAACCGGAGTAAGACGTCAGACTTTTTATTATCATTTCGCCGATCTTCCTGAATTGATTGAATGGACGTGTTACGTTGAAGTTGAATCTGTCTTAAAAGAGAATCGTGATTATTCTTCTTGGGAAGCAGGTTTCCTTGATATATTCAAACTAGCTAAAAAAGAGAAGTCTTTCATCATGAATATTTATCATGGCGTTTCCGTTTCTTTGCTTGAAGACTATATGCGTAGACTTACCTTTCCGTTGCTCAAACACGTAGTAGATGAAGTCGCAGAAGATCTAAAAATCGACGATGTAACCCAATCGGATAAAGAATTCATTGAAAGATTCTATACGATTGCTTTCGTAGATATTGTTATATCTTGGGTCGATAAAGACATGAAAGATGATCCAAAAGAAATAATCGATCATTTATCTCCTCTTATTAAAGGAACCATTCCTAACGCGTTAAGAGCATATTCAGTACGAAAATGACATCTGTCATAATTTGTCAAAATTTTTGTCAGTTTTGAAATGCTGTAACCATTTTTTACACCCAGTCTTTTTTGACTGATTTTTTCTTCTTGATTTTATTTTATTCTTTCAGTGTCGAAAGACCAAGGAGATAAAAAAATGTATTATTCAGCAGGAAATTACGAGGCTTTCGCCCATCCAAAGAAACCAGCGAATGCCGACAAAAAAAGTGCCTATATCGTAGGCAGTGGCTTAGCAGGATTGACTGCAGCCTTCTATTTAGTTAGAGACGCTCAATTAGATCCAAAGAAGATTAAAATTCTTGATAGAGATCCAATTGCCGGCGGAGCATGTGATGGATATCACGATCCAAAGAATGGCTTTGTCATGAGAGGTGGCAGAGAAATGGATAACCATTTCGAAGTCATGTGGGACGTATATCGTGACGTTCCATCAAAAGATGACCCAAACGTTACAGTCTTAGATGAATATTATTGGCTTAACAAAGAAGATCCTAACTATTCTTTATGCCGTGCGACATCAAACTGTGGCAAAAAGCTTCCTACAGGAAGAGATTTCACTCTTGATAGACAAGCTCAAAACCAACTCTTAAAACTTTATTTAACCCCAGAAGAAGATCTTGAAGATAAGAAAATAAATGAATATTTCGATGATCATTTCTGGAAATCTAATTTCTGGCTCTATTGGCAAACAATGTTTGCCTTCCAAGAATGGAGCAGCGCTCTTGAAATGAAACGTTACATTCAACGTTATATTCACCACATTGATGGTCTTCCAGATTTCACCGCTCTTCGTTTCACACGTTATAACCAATATGAATCAATGATTCTTCCTTTATTGAACTATCTTACAAAAAGAGGAGTCACCTTCATCCCTCATTGCGAAGTTACCAACATCGTCGTTAACGGAAAAGATCCAAAACACAAAGTCGCGACCGCTATCGAATGCACAATTTCAGGCAAAGAGAAAAGATATGAACTCACCGAAGATGATTTAGTCTTTGTTACAAACGGTTCATGCGTAGATTCAACACGTTACGGAAATCAAAATACCGCCCCAGCATATAAAACAATCAAAAATGGCGAAGGTAATTCTTGGAATCTTTGGAAAAAGATGGCCAAGCAAGTTAATGATGGCAGCTTTGGCGCACCAGATAAATTCTGCGGAGATATCAATGAAACAAATTGGATGAGCGCCACAATCGATGTTGATGACACCTTATTGCCATATATCATGAAAATCACTCAAAGAAACCCTCATGATCACAAGGTTTGCACCGGTGGCATTGTTACCATCAAAGATTCTTGGGATTTCTGGAGATGTTCTTGGACAATCAATCGTCAAGGGCAATTCGCAGACCAACCAGAAGATAGAACATTAATTTGGTTCTATAGCTTATATACTGATCGTCCAGGTAACTACATTAAGAAACCTATGCGTGATTGCACAGGCTTAGAAGTAGCAGAAGAATGGATGTATCACATTGGTGTTCCAACAGACAAAATCGAAGAATACGCCAAGAAACATTCCAATACAACAACGGCATATATGCCATATATCGACGCTTTCTTCCAACCACGCAAGAATGCCGATAGACCTCATGTCGTACCAGAGGGATCAGTTAATATTGCCTTCCTTGGACAATTCGTCGAAATACCAGCCGACACAATCTTTACAACCGAATATTCCATGCGTACGGGAATGGAAGCGGTATACACTCTTATGAACGTTGATCGTGGTGTTCCAGAGGTTTGGGGTTCAAGATATGACGTAAGAGAAATGTTACGTGGAGCGTATTACGCAATCGATCGCAAACAACTCAAAGACATGGATCTTAGCGTCAAAGAAAGATTCCTTATCAAGAAGGTTCTTAAAAAGATCAAAGGAACCGATGTTGAAAAGGTATTAAAAGACTCTAATCTTATTTAATTCGCCCTTATCATTCCTACCCTATAACGAAAAGGAAAGTCATCTAATGGTGACTTTCTTTTTTAATATAGGCGATACGTGTAGTAAAAAACCGGCAAATTAATGCCGGTCAGGAGAGAATAATTTTTTATTTTTTAACGCTTAAATAATCCCAGTTTACAACATCTTCGATTTTGA
>CAVJFO010000037.1:0-10679 GCA_963648925.1 Hallerella sp. | reverse complement strand
GAGTTGATGTACTCCTTCTCCTTAATCTGGCTTATCGCCTCATCTGGCGAAACGCCAACCTTTAACTCGATTATTAGTGGCATATATGAGTGCTCGCGTGGGATGAAGACGAGATCTGCCCTTCCCAATGCGGAGTTGTCCTCTTTTTTCACTGTGTAATATTTCTTTGCCCTGTAATAGGACATGAGAACGACTAAACCAAGTACATCCTCCTTGTTTTTGTTGAAAACAGAGGCCATTTCCTTGTGGTTCTTGTCGAGCGTCTCGTTTATGAAGATGGTGTTGCCCATCATCGTCTCCTCGTATAGTTTCTCAGAATTCGAGATCGGGTCATAGAGCTCGGACCAGTCCAAAGACTGGATGGCATTTACAAACTCTTCTTTGATTTCATGGTTAGGGATGTAGCAGGTTTCTCTTTCGAGGTTATAAGCCAAGTACCCTAAGTGTATTAGGACGGTAAGAGCCGCGTCTTTCGAGTCCACGTTTGTCAAGTCATTGTTGAATCTTGAAACGTTAACCTTCGTTTCCTCACCAGAGATCATTCTAGCAATCGTGTCTTTTAGCTCACCATGGTCATAGTTCATGTAATCGGTCACTGCCTCAATTGCTGAGGTTTGAACCCAATAGTCTTTGCATTGGCCAAATTTGATGGCCTCAACAACGGATTTCGGGTTATAGAGTTCAATTCCGTTTAGTTTGTATCCGTCGTACCATTCTTTGATTTCGAAAAAATCCCTATGATATTTGTTGCAAAGATCTTTAACCTCATCCTCAGTGAAGCCTATGTATGACTCAAACCCCTTTGGCGATATCATGTTATAGTCGGTGAACATGTTGAGTGTCGACTGAGAGGAATATCTTCTTATTGGTAGTATGCCAGTCATATACACCAAATCAATACATGATGAAACATCGCTTGACTTAAAAAGATTTCTGAGAAATTTAACATAATCGTCGCATAATTTGGCGTTTTTGTCTTCTTCTCTAAGAATTACATCCCATTCATCAATTAGGAAGACAAACCTTTCGCCAAGTACGGAATTGATAGCCACAATAGCGTCAGACAACGTCAGATTTGTTAAATCTACGTTTGGAAAATCATTTGCAAGATCAGCTAGGATTTTTTTCTTGAGATTTGGCACGAAATCCATTGGATCCTCGATATCAGTATAAAATTTGGCCATATCAATCCAGATGACATTGCATTTGTTAAGGTTCTCCTCGAATGAGGGGTCCTTCGATATGGCGAGGTTGTTAAATAATTCCCTTGAGTCGCAGCCCTTCGAGTAATATGCGTTTAGCATCGAAAGAGCCATCGTCTTCCCAAAGCGGCGGGGGCGAGTGACGCAAAGGTAGGAGGAGTTTGTGCCGAAAAGGCGGTTCACCTTCTTGATTAGCATCGACTTATCGACGTAGATCTCCGAGCGAAGATCTTTCTTGAAGCCGGCGTTTCCTTTGTTCAAATAAAGCGTCATCGTCCCTTTCCTCCTTGTTAGTAATAATACACCATCAAAAAAAGATGACTTCTATATTATAGAGCCATCAATTTAAGGTCATTTTGATCAGTCGTTATCCTCTTTGTGATCGATTATTCCTTCATCGTGGAGTTCGTTGAATTTGGCTCTCATCGTTGGGGAGTTCTTCGTGAGTTTCTTGATGCTAAGGTCTTGCGCTTTATCGTTGGCTAAACGAAGATTTCTTTCTACGCCAAGGAGTTCTTCTTTCATCTTGTTAAGATTTTGAATGGCTTTGTCGATATCTTCGATTGCTTTGTTAAATTTGTTTGATGCGAGAGTGTAGTTATAGCCGAATTTCTCTTTGAAGGCTTCCATGTTTTCTTCAAAATGGGTGATATCGATGTTTTGTTGTTGATACATTAGAAGCGTATGACGATCTTGAATGGTTTTATATGCGGCATTACGTAACAAAGTTATCAAAGGAATGAACATTTGAGGTCTTACGACATACATCTTTGGGTATTTGTATGAAACATCCACTATTCCTGTGTTGTATAGTTCGGAATCTGGTTCAAGGAGAGTTACCAATACGGCATATTCGCAGCCTTTTTCGTTTCTGTCTTTATCAAGTTCTTTGAAGAAGTCTTCGTTTTTATGTTTGGTGGATGTAGTATCCGCTTCATTTTTCATCTCAAACATGATGGAGATGAATTCCATTCCTTCATCATCATAGTCTCTGAAAATGAAATCTCCTTTAGAGCCTGATTGGGAAACCGTATTGTCTTTATCAAAATAGGCATGAGGGAAGGCGGCCATTCTGATTTGTTCAAAAGAGTTATAGCAATGTTGCTCAAGGGTTTCGCCAATCATCTTTGTGGACATTCTAGATTTAAGGTCTTTGTAATAGGCGACTTCTTCTTCTTTGGATTTGAGTTTTCCTTCATATTCCTTACGAATGGATTCTTCTTTGATGGCGGATTCGTTGTCTTTGAGTTTAAGATCGTTTCTAAGAGAGAGAATCTCATTTTCTTTTTTATTTAAGTCTTCTTTGGCTTGGGCTTGAATCTTGCTGACTTCAAGTTCTTTTTCGATGTTGAAATTGGCGATTTTTTGATTAAGCTCACTCATTTCTTTATCGTATGTTGCCTTGACTTCAAGTTCTTTGTTTCTTAGCTTTGTGTCATTTTGATTTTTCAAAGAATTCAATTGTTCTTGGAGTTTGGCCATTTCTTCTTTGCTTGAAGATTGAAGGCTGTTGTATTTTTCTTGGAGGACCTTTAAATCGTTGTCGTATTTGCTCTTGCTTTCGCTTGCGGCTTTGCTTAGCGCTAACTCTTTTTCGACGTTTAAATTGGTGATTTTTGCTTGATTATCGCTTTTTAATTGAGAGATTTCATTTTCAAGGTCTTTGATTTTGCTTGCGTATTCGTTTTTGGTTTTATTCTCAACGAGTTTTATCTTGTCTTCATATTGTTCTAAGGCTCTTTGTTGGGCTTCGGTGAGTTCTTTGTGATATTCTTGGTTTTTGACTTGTTCAAGGATTGAAGCGTATTCCTCGTCTTTGATTTGGAAGACTTCTTTGCAGTGTGGGCAAACTATTTCTTTCATCTATTTTTCCTCTTTTTTCTTTGAATTTATTATAGTGTTTTTTAAGTGCCAATAAGCGTAAAAATATAAAAAAGAACCCAAATGGTAATAATGTCTTAGGATTGACATTGCTAATCTCATATTTGGGTTCTTCTTAGCGTTATTGATAAGAGCAAGTAAAAGGTTATCGTGTTTTATTTGTATCTTTTCTTGCCGTGTGCATCAGCGAGTTCTTGGTGAAGCTTGTTTTCGCTAGAGGCAATCTTTTCTTTTGTTATTGCCGGCTCTTTTTTCTCTTCGATGACATCTTCGTCTTCAGTTTCGGCGTCTTTTTTCATTTCTTGGACGGTTTCGGTTAAAACGGAGGCAAGAGATGTTACCTTAGAGACATCTGAAGGGATGATTAGTTTTGTTGCCTTGCCATTTGCGACCTTTGCTAAAGTTTCGTATGAGCGAATGGTAAGCACGGCAGCAGATGGGTTTGCCTCATTGATCATCTTGATAGATTCCGCTTCAGCTTTCCTGACTAAGAGTTCGCCATCTGCTTCGGCTTTCTTGACCTTAAGAATGGCTTCGGCTTGGGCTTCGGCTTTCTTGATTGCCGCTTGTTTTTCGGCTTCGGCATTAAGGATTGCGGCTTCTTTATTACCTTCAGCGATTGTTATTGCCGAAGTTTTCTCACCTTCAGCGATAAGGATTTTTTCTCTTTTTTCACGTTCGGCACGCATCTGCTTTTCCATGGCCGCTTGGATATCTCTTGGAGGGAGGATGTTTTTAACCTCAACACGTGTGACCTTTATTCCCCAAGGATCGGTTGCATCATCGAGAATTTGGCGCATGCGGGAGTTGATGATGTCACGGCTTGTGAGCGTTTCATCAAGATCAAGGTCGCCAATGATGTTTCTTAATGTTGTGGCAGTTAGCGCCTCAATGCCGCCAATTGGGTTTTCAACTCCGTAAGTGTAGAGTTTTGGGTCGGTGACGTTAAAGAAGACAACGGTGTCAATTTGCATAGTGACGTTATCTTTGGTAATAACTGGTTGAGGAGGGAAATCATAGATTTGTTCCTTCATTGAGACCTTCTTTTGGATACGGTCAAAGAAAGGAACGAGGAAATGGATTCCTGTGTCCCATGTTGCTAAATATTTACCTAGACGCTCAATGACGTATTTGTCTGTTTGTTTGACAATTTTCACTCTTGTTACAAGAATGACGAATGCGATGAATACTATCGCGGCTGCGAATACGATTCCTACAATTGCTCCTGGTTGCATATTAGTTTTCCTCCTTTTTGATTTTTTTCACTAATAATTTATTTCCTTGGATTGAGATTACCTCAATTATAGCGCCTTCTAAGATTTCTTGTTCTTCTTCGCGCTTGATTGCATTCCAAATTGTGCTATTTATTTTAACTTCGCCTTTTTCAAGATTTGTGATTTTCTTGATGACTATTCCTCTTTTACCAATAAGCGAGTCAACATTCGTTCTTGATTTGATGTTTTTCAGTTTATCGGTCGCATATGGCCTTATCAGCAAGAATGAGATAAGAGAAACACCAATAAATACCAATACTTCGCCCCACCAAGGCATGTTTGGAACATAAGTTAGAGCGGCCGCGAATATCGCGCCAATGCTAAACCAGATAGAGACGAGGGCTTCGGTTGATATTTCTACTATCAAGGTAATAAGGAATATCGATGCCCAAACGATTATCATTATCAAATTCTCATCCATCTTAGAGCACCTCCTTCTTCAAATCTATTATAAGCAGGCCTTCACCTTGGTCGTAATAACAAATGTATTTCTTGGGGTTTTTCTTGAAACTATAACTAAGGAAATCTCCTACTCGATTAACGAATTCCGTTGAAGATATTCTCGAATATGTCTTTCCTCCTGAAAGAGTGAACATATTCTCTTCTGGAAAACGTTTTTCATCATATTGATCCTTACTTATTGGCTGGATTGCTATTTTCGCCTCTTCAGAATCTAGCCCTAGCATGACCGCATAAGCGTCATTTAGCATATCTACCCCCGCTTTATTAATCGTAATGTTTGTTGGATAGATGGTGGCTATGGCTTTCTTTTCGTTTTTTGAGAACCATTCAATCATTTTTCTTTTACCTTCATATTACGATAATACAAAGATTATCAAAATAATTCAAGAAAATTCAAAGATATTCATTAATATATGCAAAACCCATTGTTTTTCATCTAACTATGTATGGGATTATATTAAAACAAAGGGTTTTGCATATGCCATAAACAGGATGGTTTATTGAACTTAAATATTAAGGAATATATCTTTAAACATTTCTTCTTTCTTTTGACAAGATTGTTCATCCTTAAGTTAATTGAGGTGAAATATTCTTTGATGATATTCGTGTATTTATTAATTTAGGATGAACAAGGGAAATGCATGATTACTTATAAATCGTTTCTTGCTGCAAAAGAATCGATTACTCGTTTTAAAGAAAAGGTGTCAAGCATCGTAACCATTCCCATTGTTAGATTTCATTTTTACGAAATATCCTTGCGTTAAAGGCTTATCAACTCCTAAAAGGAGGGGAGTTGGCTCTGCATCTTCTCCCTGCATATCATTAAAGCTTTTAAGATATAGTTCTTGAAGTTTTGTTTGGTTTTGATTGATTATCAGTTCTTCAAAGTCATTATTAACGTTTTCAATTGAAAGAGGTCTTATTTTTCTTAGATGACCTAAATGAATTGCCAAAAAGTATGTGTTATCAAAAACGACATATTTCTGATCGGTGAATATTACTATCATAGAAATGTTATTAAGAACGGCTTCTGCTAAACGAATAGACGGTTTAACAACGGTTTTATTCTTGCTTGCGTCTATTATTCTTTGGTTATTGGCATCAAAAACGAATGTTCCAATATATTCACGAATTTCAAAACCATTTTCATCTAAAGCGCTAAGAAAAGAATTTAGTTCATTGATCTTTTTCTCTTTTTTCTCGTTATCTGTTAAGTTGCTTATTGCCGAACTCTCTTTTAAGAGGTCAATTAAAATTTCCATCTTTATTTCTCCTTGATTGTTTGTCCATCAAAGAGAAATGAAAAATCCCATCGATTGATGGGATAATTATCTAGAATGTTTTTCCCATCAAACAAGCTTTGGCACCTTTCTTTATATCTAAAGCAGGTTGCCGGTGGGTCTTAGGGCTTGTCCCTCGCCACTCTCTTTATGGACGTAGTTATAGTAAGTTAAAAATATGCGGGTTTCAATAGGGATTTTGAATATTTGATGAAAAATGATTGTTGATTGAAAATGTTTAAAGCAGTTATTTTTCTTTATGTTATCTTGCTTAAATCTTGCTTAATATCTTACTTAATATAGCGTTGATTCTTGCTATTTGGCTTATCGGGAATGCTCATTTTTATCAAACCGTTTTCAAGCGCTGGATTTAGATATGTGTTACGTAACGTCTCCCTGGATTTGATTCCTAAGCGTTTCATTATTTCTATTGCTGATAAAGGAATATCGCCATCCATTATTTCAAGAAGTCTATTTACTTGATCGGAGATATTCTTGGATTCATTAGAGACACTTAAAAGGACTTCATCCATTACTTCATCGATCATTTTGAGCATGAATTCGATGAATTGGTTTGAATTACCGTTTTTATGACAGTTAGCGATTGCCTCATAATATTCTTGCTGATATTTTTGAATTCTTGATTCTAGTGGGACGTATTCAAAAACTGGATTCCATTTACTAAGAAGAACGTTTTGCCATAATCTAGCCATTCTGCCATTTCCATCCGAGAAAGGATGAATGAAAACGAATTCATAATGGAAGATACACGACTTTATCAATAAGTGAGTTTCCTTATCTTTTTTTAGCCATTCAAACAATTCATGCATGAGGTTTGGAACGAGTTTTTCGCCTGGCGCCATGAAAATAAGAAGGTCGCCATCAAATACTCCTTCTCCATGATTCCTATATGTCCCTGCATCTTCTTCGATGAGATTCATCATTATTGAATGAGCCTTTAGAAGATCTTTTTCTGAAAAACCATTGAAAGAATTAATCATTTCGTAGGCTTTGTAGGCATTTTTGACTTCTTGTATCTCTCTTTGACTTCCAATCACCTGTTTTTCATTAATAACGTCTCTTACTTGATTCAATGTTAGGGAATTATTTTCGATTGCCAAAGATGAATGCACGGATTTGATCGTGTTGTTATGTCTTAACGTCGGCATTCTTTTTAAAGAATTAAACGATGTTATCTTCCCAATCTTTTCCGTTATGGAAATGGTTTTGTTTAACATTGAATTAGTGATTGTAAAGGGTGGTTTATACATCAATGAACCTCTTGATAATATTATAACATATTTCAAATATCTTGCTTAAATCTTGCTTAATATGTTACTTAACAAATATGAAAAATTAACGTATTTCTTGGGTGAATGTATAAGAGTCACAAAACGAAAATACGTTGTAGAATGTCAGTAAATAGATTATTAGTTCTTCGATATTAAAATAGAATTCATTTTAAGAAATTTCTCAGGTTCTCTTTTTTTCATCAAGCGCTTTTGTTTTCAACTGGTTACGGCTTAATGATCGTTATTCATTAAGACCTTACCGTATCAACGACAGAAAATGTCTTCTCTCGTTTGATAACATTTTCGGTGTTTTGAAAGGTTTTAATTCGGTGTTTTGAAAAAACTATCTTTTTGCACGTTTACAACAATGTTTTACGATTAAAGACCATATTTAAAGAAAAAAGGTCTGACTATTTGTCAAACCTATTCTTAATTTCGCTGCTAGCCTTACTGTTTTGATACAATTTCGCACCATTGAGTAATTTTCGTGTCCCAAAGAGAAATTTCGACCATTATTCATTATTCAAAACAGCTTCTATTGAAAACAAAGCTCAATGCCATCATCAATCTTGGTCCATATTTTGGTGATTTTGATTGGTGATGCTAGTCTTAGCGATTTGATAAGAATCGAAGAAATATAGTTCACCATTATCGAGTTTAATCTTATATTTGGGAATGAAATCGTTTTGGATTAGATACTCCATATTCGAAATAACATCTTCAATAGTTCCATAGCTTGAAAAATAAGGGCTGGTAGGGTCGGTGACCTGGATTTTTTGCCCTTTGGCAAACGTCAGCTCATCAACCAATCTCAAAGCGTAAGCCTTCCCTTTTGAGCAAATTTGGATGGACTCGCATTTTATATCGATTATCTTTGGTTGATATATGCTTCTGTATTTTTCTTCTTTGTCAATTTGGAAGGGAATCAAATTTTCGGCCCAAGTCGTGCAATATTTGTATGGCTCACCGTTTGAAGAATCAAAGACAATGATTTTGCAAAGTCCGTTTTTGCATTCGCTTACGCATAGGCAATAGTCGGGAAGTCCAAAATTTTCAAAGGCCAGGCAAATTCTAATTTCAGACTTAAAACTGCAGTATCTCATCATCCAAGATTCCCATTTGGGTAATATGTATAATCACTACCACCTTCGCTTCTATAAGACAATTTTCCAAACATGGAATGAGCCCACTTTAAAGGTTTTGTCTCATACTTTATCACCTCAGAAACACCATTATTAGTGACCTTGTGGCCTAAATGATAATGATTCCATCCAATCAAATTCTCCTCCCCATGCACGAGGGCTGTGCCTTTATCTGGTCTTTCGTAAATCAAAGATGAATAATCACCATTTAGTAGGGAGCCATAAGCCATCATTCTTTTTGCGGTGTTGTTATACCAAGTGTAAGTGCAGATGCCAAAATTATAAAGTTTCTCATCTATGACAACCTGTGGCTTGGTTGTATCGTAGCAAATCCACCAATGTTCGCCCTTTTCCGGATCGCCAATATGCCCCAGAAGATACACGGTGTCATTTTTCAAAGATTTATCTACAATTTTAGATAAAACGGCAGTTGTAATCTCGGTATCAACAAACTCTCTTGTTCTCCCGCCTATTTCTTTTCTATAGGCTACAACCGATTCGTTTCCTTGGGCAATGGCATCCGCAAAGAATGATTCAATGAGGGATGCAAATCTAGAAAATTGTTCAAGGAACCAGGCCTTGATGTCATTTATAGCCGTTTTTATCTTGTCCCAATTTTTAACTATTATAACAACCAAAGCGATCAAAGCACCAGTAATCAAGGCTGCGGCCAATGCCCAACCAACAAACGGAATCCAGCTTGTTGACAGGCCAGTTGTCATTGTAGAAATGCAAGCCGTGAAAGCGTTGATAATTTTTTGAGCCAGACCGGCGCCTTCCAAAATTCCGATGATTTCCGCTGTCGCAACCGCAGCTACTCTTGTCGTAGAACTTCCGGCTCCAGGGATTGTTGGATTAGCTGGTGTGATTGGCAATGTTGGGTTTACCGGCTTGATATCGTGAATGTATTTCAAGGATGGATTCAAATTCGAAAACTTGATGCTATTCAATGTAACATATCTATCAAAGCTGTAGTTTTGTTCCCTAAGCGATTCATATCTTTCTAGTTGAAGCGGGGTCAACGATGCTTCAAGTTTGGTTTGATAATTATACATGACATCGTAAAATTCCGGTGCCACGTAATCAATATCGAAATCGGGAAGGTTGACTGCTTCCTTATCTTGAACGTTCAATGCAGTGACATCTAGATAATCCTTGAATTCGTCTTTGTAGCCATTTATGGCTCGGCTGAAAACCTCATCAGGGTCTTCCGTGTCTATAGCTGATTGATTGACGGCACGTCTAATCACTTGAGCCGTTTTGTCTTTGATGCCATCGATTTGTGACGATACCATTTTTTCTCGTCCAACTATGGTTAACGGAAAAGCAAGGGCTAAGCATAAAACGAAAAATTTCTTGAACTTCATAACTTTGTCCTCCTGTGTTTTAACTATTGTATCATGAAATCCCTATCATTCTTGAAACTTTTTCCTATTTTTGTAGGAGTCTTTGCTAAATTGTAGGGGCAAAACTGGCCTTTTGATAAACTGCTATTAAAAGACAGCCTTTTGTTGTTGATTAGACGAAACAAAAAAGGCCTAGAATAAGCAACAAATACTACCTATCCTAGGCCTCTAGATGTTGGCAGAAAGGAAGAACCTCCATATCCGCCAACTAAAAAAGATTTGATAACTATGAAGTGATGCCTTAAAAGTAGGCACTCCATTCAAATCTTTAGACACCTTAGTCTAAGATTTACGTAAGGAGGTCATAAAGAGACATGGTGAAAGAAAAATTGGACATAAGGAGGTAAAAGTCGGAGCCGAACGCCGACTACACTTTGATGGTGAGGGTATGTAAAGGCGAAGAGTACTAAAATATAGTGATAATTGTTAATTAATATCGCTCAATGATTTTACAAATGATAAATTTCATGAATTTTAATTTAAAATAAATCTTCACTAGTAATTTCACTTAATACAATGCCAGAATGTTCATTATGTTTTAATTTATTAAATGTTATGAATGTTAATCTTAATTGTTCTTTAGGGTTAACTTCATTAATAAACGCCTCTAATTTATTTCTCAAATTAGCTTCATAATCTTTAGTAATTGCAAATTCCCCTACGCTATATTTCATTTCACATACGTTAATAACCATATCTTTTCGATGGATTAATAAATCAATCTGGGCACCTTTTTCACT
>CAVJFO010000036.1:0-67407 GCA_963648925.1 Hallerella sp. | reverse complement strand
AACTTTTGAAGAAAATAAAAAGATTGCTCGCCGTGGTGGAAGTGTTGCTAGTGACGCCAAGAAAAGATATGAAGAGGAAACCGGCAAAAAAGCAGTCTCCTCACTCAACGCAGACAATAAAAACTTACTTGAAATAAAATCAGATAAAGATAAATAAAAAACAAAACTAAATTAAAAGCCTTTTCTTAGAGAAGGAAAAGGCAATCTATTTTAAGCAATTTTAGCAAATTGAGCCTATGCGTATACTCGTTTTCGCTAAAATCAACAAGTTATCTAAGACGATTTTCAAACCGCAAAATTATATGGAAAACAAAGCGAAAAAGCGTTAATCGTTATTATTTTCTAAAGCAGAAATTTTTGCGACTCTTTCAGCGTGACGTCCGCCTTCAAAAGGTGTATTTAGGAACAAATCAACGCGCGGAAGAACTTCTTCAACGCTCATGAATCTCCCGGCAAACGCAATCACGTTTCCATCATTGTGCTGTCTAAGGAGTTTTGAAACTTCATCGTTATATCCTATGCCGCAACGAACTCCTTTTATTTTATTAGCCGCAATAGAAATGCCTTCGGCTGAACCGCAGCAAATAATTCCGAAATCAACAAGCTTTGAAGCGACGGCTTTACCAACCTTTGCTCCATAATCAGGATAATCAACTCTTTCAGGGGTATCAGGTCCCTCGTCAATAACGTCATAACCTTTTTTGATAAGGTAATCCTTGATGGCTTCCTTCAAATCGAAACCAGCATGATCAGATCCTAAAGCGATTTTCATTTTGTCTCCTCCCAGACTTGCATTATTTTTTCAAAAGAAATAGGTCCTTTTCTAATTAAACTAATTTTTCCAACTTTGGATAAATCGATAATTGTACTAGCAACTTGAGAAACGCATTCTCCGGAGACTATCCCGCCGATTTGATTATCAAAATACCCAAGAACTTCATCGTAATTTCTCGAAGTAGGTTGTCCTGAAATATTAGCGGATGTTAAAAGAACTGGTTTTCCAAGTTCATCAAGTAAATCCGTTATGTATTTATACGCAGGCACGCGGATGCCAATGACATTCGTTCCTAATGTAACGTGCCAAGGCAAATCAGTTTTTGCGTTGACTAAAACAGTTAACTCTCCAGGAAGGAACGTTCTCATTAAATTCTCTATATGCTTATCTACGTTGATATAGAGTAACGCTTGATCAACTGAAGCACATGCCAAGGCAAAAGGTTTCTCAGGTGATCTCTTTTTGACTTCAACCATTTTATCAAAGGCTTCTTTGGAGTCATAAGTAACACAAATGCCGTAAACGGTTTCTGTGGGTAAAGCTAGCACTTCATTATTTTGAAGGACTTTCACCGCTGATTTTACGTTTTTTTGACCTAAATATTCCATTTTAGTTTTTCTCTATTCTTCGTAAATGAATAAAAAACGAGTAAATCCATTTAAATCTTTTTCAAATGAATATTCAGGGTTATTCATATATTTGTTAATTAACCCGGTTAGGTAATCTTCAAGATCTGGAGATATTTCAAAAACAATAAGAATATCACCTTTTTTAACTTTCTTATAATCTCTTAAGATTGACTCATAAACAGAATGGTCTTCATCAAGCCATAAAGCACTTGAAGGTTCGTATTTTCTTACGGATTCCTGAGCGTCTTCTTTATTAAGAATGTAGGGAGGGTTAGAAATAATTATATCTAGATTAACTTTGCTCTCTATGTACGGAGTTAGAGCATCACCTAGCATGGTTTGAACATTGATTCCATGATCGTGAAAATTACGTTTAGCGACATTTAATGCCTTCTCGGAAATATCCGATGCAGCTAAAAGCCAATTCGGGAAATAAGCTTTGAGGGCTAGAGGAATGCAACCACTGCCCGTCCCGACGTCTCCACAAACAAGATACATTCTTGGGTCGTAATAGTTAGAGATCTTTTCCGAGAGCTTGGCAATCATTTCCTCCGTCTCGCCACGAGGGATTAGAACGTTGTTATCGACGTAAAGTTTTTGGCCTAGAAAGTTAGCTTCATTAATGATGTATTCAACTGGCATATCCTCGTCAATCAAAAGATGACATTGTTTTTTGAACAAATCATATTTTTTCATCTCTTTGTCTTTGTTGATGATAACGTCAATTTGTTCTTGATATCCTTCATTTTTCATCACTAAAAGACGGAGGTCAACAGTCTCAACGCCTTTTTCTTTCCCCGAATTGTAAGCTTCTTTAAGGGCTTCACTAATGGTTGGCATCTTTAATACCGCTTTCTAAGAGTTTTTGCTCTTGGTCAAAATGGATAAGAGCATCAATAACAGGTTCAAGGTCACCTTCCATAACTCTATCTAAATTGTTTGTCGTAAATCCGATACGGTGATCGGTAACGCGGTTTTGAGGATAATTGTATGTTCTGATCTTTTCGCTTCTTTCGCCAGTTCCTACTTTAAGTTTTCTTTCAGAATCACGTGCATTGTCTTCTAAAGATTGATAATAGTCCTTAACCTTGGCTCTAATCATACGCATACAGATTTCTTTATTTTGCAACTGAGCTTTTTCTGTTTGGCAAGAAACAACAATACCAGTAGGTAAGTGGGTAACACGGACGGCCGATTCTGTTTTGTTAACGTTTTGTCCGCCTGCGCCTTGAGAACGATATGTATCAATCTTCAAATCAGCTGGATTTATTTTTACATCAACTTCTTCTGCTTCAGGCATAACTAAAACTGTTGCAGTTGAAGTATGAATACGGCCTGACGCTTCAGTCTTAGGAACACGTTGAACACGGTGAGCGCCACTTTCAAATTTAAGCTTTGAATAAACGTTTTCGCCTTTTACCATGAAGGAAACATAGGAATATCCGCCAGAAGACCCTTCTTCGCCATCAATGTATTGAAGTTTCCATCCTTGCTCTTCGCAATAACGGGTGTACATACGGAAAAGATCGCCAGCAAAAATGTTTGCCTCATCTCCGCCAACTGCTCCACGAAGCTCAACGATAATATTCTTTGAATCATTAGGATCAGCAGGAATTAATTTGATTCTTAAATCTTCCTCGATTCTCTCCATTTCGCTGAGCATCTCTTTTCTTTCTTCTTTTATAACTTCAATAAAATCAGGTGCTTCACCGATAGAAATAAGTTCTAATGCATCTTTTGCATCACTTTCCAATTTCAAATATTTTAAATACGCTTGATATGCATCTTCTAATGAGGCTCTTTCTTTTGATAAGTCAGTAAGTCTCTTAACGTCTTCACCAATTGAGGGATCCGCTAAATCATTTTCAATTTCTTCATATCTTTTCTTAACGACTTCGAGTCGTTTACGCATGCTGTCTTCCATAGGTAATCTCCAATCGGCTTTTATTTTACCATAAAAGCGGAAGACTTGTTAGGCTATAAAAAACCATCTTCTAACTAGTTAGAACGTAAAGAAAATTGTATAATGATAGAGGTAATAAATTATGTCATACAAAGCTCTCTATTTAAAATATCGTCCGCAATCCTTCGAGGAGGTTGCTGGACAAAGCGTTATTGTGCGTACTCTTAAAAACGCTCTTGCAAATGACAAGCTAGCTCACGCCTATCTTTTTGCAGGTCCTCGTGGCACTGGAAAAACGTCGATGGCGCGTCTTTTAGCAAAAGCTTTAAATTGTGAAGAGGGTGTTGGTCACCAATGCAATCATTGTTCAAATTGCGCTTCGATTTCTGATGGCTCTCATCCAGACGTCATTGAAATTGACGCCGCATCAAACAATGGTGTTGATCAAGTCCGTGATTTAATTGAAAAAGTCACATACGCCCCGTTAAAAGGTAGATATAAAGTCTATATTATCGACGAAGTTCATATGATGACCGACGCTGCTTTTAACGCTCTTTTAAAAACCATCGAAGAACCACCAGAGGATGTTATTTTCATTCTTTGCACCACTGAACCATACAAAGTTCTTCCGACTATCCTTTCCCGTTGCCAAAGATTTGACTTCGGAAAAATCCCAGAAGACGATATGGAAAAGAAACTTATCGAGATTCTTCAAAACGAAAACGCAACGTATGAAAATAAAGCGCTTCGCTTAGTTATGAAACTTGCTGATGGCGGTATGCGTGATGCTTTGTCGATTCTTGATCAAGTTCTCGCTTTCTCTTCATCATCTTTGAACGAAGAGGACGTCTTAGCAATCTATGGGTTGGCATCAGATGACGAAAAAGTAGACTTACTTCTTTCTCTTAGAAACGGAGATGTCGCTAGAGTTGTCGGAAAATCCGAATCATATTTAGCTGGCGGAATCGACATTAGAAGATTGGTCGCTGAACTTATTACCTTCTTAAAAGACTTACTGATATATGAAAAAACAGTTGATTCATCTTTGATGGATGAGTTAAGCGTCGAACATGCAAAAGAATTGTCGAAGAAAATCAGTCCAAAAGACTGCAACTTCATGTTAAACGAACTTATCTCCGCTCAAAATGATTTCAAAAACGTTTCAGATATTCGTTCGTTATTTGAATTAACATTGTTACGTATTGCATCAAAAGAAGATAAGCAAGAGGACAACGTTGTATCTCAAGTTAAACCAACCCCAAAAATTGAGGTTAAACCAGAGAAAAAAGAAGAGCCAAAGCCTGCTCCACAACCAGCTCCGATTAAAAAAGAGCCGATGCGTGTAGTCGAAAATGAAGCACCTGACTGGTTATTTGAAGAAGATAAACCAATAGTCGAAGAAAAGGTTGCACCTGCCCCAAAGCCTCAGCCAGCACCAAAAGTTGAGCCAAAACCAGTCAAAAAGATTGACACTTCAAAGATAACAAGGCCGAATATTGCTTCAGATGGCCCAACGCTATCTTTAGCTGATGACCAATTAATCAATATCATGGTTTTAGCTGATAAAAACGAAAAGATGATTTTGAAAAACAATTGGAAAGGATTAGAAAGCCTTCGTCTCGATCCAGTGATTGGGCCATTAGCCAATCTCCTATATGAAGGGCAGCCTTATGCTTTGTGTAACGAAGCCTTGATAATTTCTTATCGTTACCAAGCCAAAGCTAAAAAAGCTAACATCGTTTCTAACCAACTTCCAATGCAGGAACTCTTAGCCTCTCTTTTGGGAAGAAAAGTATTCATATACGCTATCGACCCTGAAGTTCAATCGAGAGTCCAAAAAGAATTCTTTGCCAAACAACAAATCTCTTCTCTTCCTAAAAAAGAAGAAGTTGAACTTAAATTACCAATGTAAATAAAAGGAGAAATATAACATGAACCAAATGCAACAAATGCTTATGCAAGCTCAAAAAATGCAACGTCAAATTCAAAAAGCCCACGCTGAGCTTGAAGCAAAAGAATTTAAAGTTGAAAAAGCAGGCTTAGTCACTGTCATCTTAAGCGGAGATAAAAAGGTCAAATCAATCGAAATTGAAAAAGATGCCTTAAACCCAGATGATGCAGAAATGATTCAAGATACAATCATTGCCGCATTAAACGAAGCTTTAGATCAAATTAGCGAAGAATCAGCAAAAATCGAAGAAGAAATAACTGGCCGTGCTGGCGGATTATTCTAATGAAAGAACTCGCTTCGATTCAAAATCTAATCGATTCGTTTTCAAAACTACCTGGGGTAGGAGTTAAATCAGCCGAAAGAATGGCTTACGCCGTTTTGAATTTCAAGGAAGAAGATAGAAGAGCTTTTGCTGAGGCAATAGCAACATTGTCATCAAAAGTTCATAAATGTCCTGATTGTGGTTTGTACACGGAAAACGATGGGCCTTGCGATATTTGCGTAGATTCCGAAAGAGATCATGGTCTTATTTGCGTAGTTTCTGAAGCAAAAGATGCATATGCCATTGAGAAAATGAATACTTTCAAAGGAATTTACCATATCTTAGGCGGATCAATAAATCTTGCTAAAGGAATCCTCGCAGAAAATCTTACCATTGAAACTTTATTAAATAGAATTGAGCAAAATGACGTTAAGGAAGTAATTCTTGCCACTTCTTCTACGCTTGAAGGAGAAACAACCTCTTTATATATCGCTAAATTGCTTGAAGGAAAAGCTAATGTCACAAGGCTTGGTTATGGTTTGCCAATGGGTTCATCCCTTGACTACACCGACCCACTAACATTAAGCAAAGCCTTTGAAGGGAGAAGGAAAATTTAATTATGTTTATTACATTTGAAGGCGGAGAAGGCTCTGGTAAAACAACTTGCATCAATCATGTCGTTGAGGCATTAAAAAATAATGGCAAACAAGTCATTCTTACTAGAGAACCAGGCGGAACCCCAATATCCGAAGAAATTAGAAACGTAATTCTAGATAAGAAGAATACGGATATGGACCCACGCACTGAAGCACTTCTTTATGCAGCCGCTAGAAGACAACATATCGTTCAAAAGATTTTACCTTCACTAAAAGAAGGAAAAATCGTTATATCTGATCGTTTCCTCGATTCTTCTTTAGCATATCAAGGAGTTGCAAGAGGGTTAGGAATCGATGAGATTTATAAAGTAAACCAGTATGCGACTGAAGGACTAGAGCCTGATATTACCTTCTTCTTTGATATCGAACCAGAAGAAGGTTTAAGAAGAATTGCCGCCAATTCTAATAGAGAAGTCAATCGCCTTGATGTAGAAAAATTATCATTCCATCATAATGTAAGGAACGCTTTTCTTGAATTAGCAAAACGCTATCCGAATAGAATCGTCATCATCGACGCTAGTAAAGATAAAGAAACCGTTTATAATTCGGTTATGAAAGAAATCAATCAAAGAATAGGAAAATAATGGATTTTAAAGATTATCTTCAAACATATCAGCCATTGCTATATCAAACGTTTGCGAAATCTATTTCAAGCGGAAAATTAGCACACGCATACCTTCTTTCTGGTGAAAATGGCATCCCATTGATGGAAACTGCGACCTATATCGCCAAATCTTTAGTGTGCGATAATCCATCTCCTTTAGCATGCGATAATTGCTCTTCATGCAAAAGAATCGATCACAAAACATATGCGGATTATGCAGTATTAGATGGGAGAGATGGCCAAATCAAAAAAGGCGACATCCAAGATATCGTTGGAGATTTTTCGAAAACGCCAATGGAGTCAAAAGGAGTCATGATTTATATAATCAACCTTGTCGAGAATATGAATATTCAGGCAATAAACTCCTTGCTTAAATTTTTAGAGGAACCACCAGCAAAAACATACGCTATTCTTACAACCGAAAATGAAACAAAAGTTTTGCCAACTATCATTTCGCGCTGTGAGAAAATTAGAATGGTTCTTGTTCCAAAAGATATCGTTAAAGAAGAAGCAATTTCTCTTGGCGTAAACAAAGATGATGCGGAACTTTTAGTTCCTTTCTTTAACAATGCTCAAATCCTAAAAGAAAAGAGTCTTGATGAATCTTACAAAAATGGAAAAAATATCTTCATTGATACTCTTGAATCGTTTTCTAGACAACCAGATGATGTCATTTTCCAATTTGAAAACGTCACTTTGCCTTTCTTACTTAGTGCAAAGAAGAACGCTGAATTCCTCACCCCTCAAATGTTTTTAGATATGCTTGCTCTAGCCTTCAAAGATGCTATATCACTTAAAGAAAAGCAAAATATATCATTAATGTCGTATAAAGATCGCATTTCTGTTATTGCTTATTCTTTAAAACACTTAAACGAATCTTTGACGGAGATTCTAAAAACAAGAAATATCTTAAACACAAACATCAATTCCACAATGGCTTTGATGCATCTATTCCTTTTTATCACGGAGGTAAAAATATGATTACTAATTTCACTCATTTCGCCCCTGTTAGGTTCCCTAATGGCGAAAAATCTTATTATTTTGGAACGAACGATCCCGAACTCGTGGAAGGAGTTTATGTTATCGTAGATACAGTCGCAGGCTTTGAAATGGGCATTGTCACAAGCAAACCACTAAGCATGGACATGTATCGTTCTTCCTTAGAGTTAAAAGCCATTGTCCGTAGAGCCTCCCCAGATGATCTTGAAGCATATGAAATGGCCAACATTCAAGCTGCTTCGTCATTAAAGATTGCCGACAGAGAAGCAAAAAAGCTAAATCTTGGCATGTCTTTTATCGATGCTAAATATTCTTTAGACGGAACAAAAATAACCATCACATATACCGCAGAAGGACGTGTTGATTTCCGTGAGTTGCTTAGAGTCCTTGCGTCTTTATTGAAATGCCGTATCGAACTCCATCAGATAGCGCCAAGAGATAAAGCAAAATCCGTTGGAGGAATGGGCATATGTGGATTGCCTTTATGCTGTTCAACATTCCTTAAATCCTTTGATGGGATTTCTATTTCACGTGCAAAAAATCAGATGCTCACGCTAAACATCCCTAAGCTTTCTGGACAATGCGGAAGACTTAAATGTTGTCTTTTATTCGAAGATGATATGTATACTGAAGCGAAAAAGAGTTTCCCTCATATCGGAGACAAGATCAAATTGGAAACAGGCGAATACACCGTCTCTTCTTTCAATATAATGTCTCGTTCAATTAAATTAACGAGCGTTGACGATGTTCAGTTCATCAGCCTTGATGATTACAACAGAATATTGCATCCATCATCTTATAAGGCTAAAGAGAATAATCAAACGAAGAATGAGAATAACTCTCAGAAGAGCCAAAACAACCAAAATAACAATCAACAAAAGAATAATAACAGCAATCAGCAAAAGAATATTAACAACAATCAGCAAAGAAACGCCAACCAGCAAAAAAATAATTTTCAAAAGAAAAATAGAAACGCCCCGGTAAATAACAAAAACGGAAATAAACAACAACCTCAAAGCACCAACAAGAGAAAGCAAGATAATAAAAATGATTAAGCGAGAATTAAATTTCACCGGCAAAACCCCCTTGCTTTACCTTATCGCCACTCCAATTGGTAACCTTGAGGAGTTCACGCCAAGAGCAATAAACGTTCTTAAGGAGATAGATTTTGTCGCATGCGAGGACACAAGAAATTCCGGTCTTCTTCTAAAACGTTTTGGTTTTGATATACCACTTATTTCTTGTCATGAACACAATGAAGAGAAAGCAACCGAAAAAATTCTTTCTTTGATGGAAGAAGGAAAAAAGGTTGCCTATATGTCTGACGCTGGATACCCATTAATATCCGATCCAGGTGAAAGACTTGCTAAAAAAGTGATCGATGCAGGATATAAGGTTTCTGTTATCAATGGACCTAATGCAGGAATCTGTGCGCTTGTTGGTTCTGGAATTCCAAGTAAGCACTTCTATTTTTATGGCTTTTTAGATAGCAAACCGTCTGCTAGAAGAAAACAGCTCGAAAGTTTGAAAGACTTTAAAGACACGATAATTTTCTATGAATCGCCTCATAGGATTGAAGACACATTAAAAGATATGGCTTTGATTTTAGGAAATGAAAGACGTGCTTCTTTAGCAAGAGAATTAACGAAAACACATGAAGAATTTCTAAGAGGTAGTCTCGAAGAATTAACTAACGTACCCCCTGAAACGCTCATTGGAGAGATGGTAATCGTTGTTGAAGGAGCTAAAGAAATAGCAAAGGAAACAACGGATGAGGATATCATTTCTTCATTAACCGAGTCTCTTAATACATTGAAAAGCAAAGATGCGATTAAAGATGTTGCAGCAAAGCTAAACGTCCCTAAAAACCGTGTCTATGACATTTATTTAAAGAATTGGAAGAATTAAGCCAATTCTTTTTTTCTTTTTCTTATTTGATAGATGAATCTACCGATAACATAAGAAGAAAGGATTATGACTGCACTTGAAGCAAGGATTGCCCCTTCTTTTAGATAAGGGGTTTGATATTTCATAACGTAGGTTGTTTCACCTTCTGGAGCAACAAATCCAACAAAACCACCATCAAGTTTATAGACTGGGCATTCTTTGGAATTTCCATTCTCTGATGTAGCGTAGACTTTCCAGCCAGCATCATAACCAAGCGTAGTAACAACAAGTTTCTTTTCTACGAAATTAGAAGTGAAAGTAACCTTATTCGTTGAATATTTAACATTGTTTAAGGCGTATTCAGCAGATTTATATTTGTTATAGAACGTTTCAACATCGGAACGGTTTGCAACATATACGCCAAATGTTGATGGAATATACGCAGCATCGTTATCGACTCCACTACCGCTGTAGTCAGATGGCTTAGCATTTAAACAAATGTATTTAACCTTGCCTTTTGGATAGAAACCATAGACATCAGCGCTTGACGCACCAGAAATTTTTGATGAGGTATAGGTTGTAAGAGTATTGTAGTCATAGCAAAGAAGCTGATTCTCATGCAAGACTCCATCTTCATCGGTAAAATCACCAATCATGAAGACTCTAGTCTTTGACGTATTACTCATATTAAACATCAAGGAAATGTATGCGCCCGAATTATCTTCATTGAAATATGTCGCACCATTTGAAGGAGAATATACGACTGTTTCATAATCAGGAACATACGTACTTCCAGTAGACGTTTTAATCTTATCGTAATGAGTTAAGAAATAGGTCGGACCGTATGTTTTCTTTTCGGATGATGAATATCCAAGGAAGTTAAGATCGCTATGGCGATAAACGACCTTTTTAAGAGCGACATTCTTTAATAGAGAGGAAGATTCAGGTTTGCTTGAATACACAAATCCTTCAGAAGAAAGAGCGTCAACATCGCTATCTTGGATGATAGCACCTGAAGTATACACTTCCTCATTTCTATTGATTTCATTAAATGTCGAATAAGTTCCAGTCGCATTATAAAAATCATCTTTATAAGTCGATGTCTCGTCTTTGTTTTGTTTGTATAAATTATCAACCGCATGGCCAAAACTATTAGTGTCGATTAACGAGGAGCGATAGATTCTCATCTTTGTTTCGTTAGATCCATAAACTAATTCAGAATCCCATGGAACATTATCGGAATTAAGATATTTATTGTATTCTTCGCTAGTTAAATTATTCTCAAGCTTTCCATATCCCTCACGTTTTACACCGTAATATTTAATATTGAAAGCCATATCAGCGCCTAAACGCTTATTGCCATAGAATGAGGACCAAGATTTGCGGTAATACGTTTGACCATAGGCCGTTCCTTCATATTCATGACGATTCATATGGGAATATAAAGAAAGTTGGTTCACATCATAGTTAAAAAGGGAATGGAAATTACTTGTTCCATTAAAATCAAATACTTCTTGAGCGTTCTTTTCTGGCATTCCTTCTAATGTTGCGCGGAAATAGGAAGAATCTTCGGCGTTAATTTGCTTGAACGCGCTTGTTACATCATTACGATATTCAACTCCACCATTCCAATTGTTATAGTTCCAAGTTCCCATATAAGCAAAAGAGATATTGCCATAGAGAATAGTTTCAACAACAACTATTGTTCCAAGAATTCGTAAAAGAACTTCTTTTTTCTTAACAAGAACGATTAACAATCCAACAGCCGCGTCCATTCCTAATTGGAAATAAACTATCCACATAGTTGAATGACCGGAAACAACGGATGGAACACTATATTTAGTCACCCAATATGTTGTTAGACTCGTCTCAAACGTCTTATCTTTAAGGACAACAATGCAAAGAACCCAAGTAAGGACGGCAAGGAATAACGATAAAGCCGCGCCAGAGATTGGAACCCATTTTGGTTCATCCTTGAGTCTGTCAAATTCTTGCGCTGCATAATAAATAATGACTGGAATAAGAACTATATACCATCTTCCATACCCATCACCAGTAAAGGCGTAGAAGAAGAAATAAGCAAAATCAGTAAAAACCAAATAGCCAATCAAAGCAAAGGCGATAATATGCGAAATCTTTTTTCTTCTGATCGAGGAAACGAAGGCGATCCAGAAAAGAATTACCATAGGCGTATAGCAGAAAAGCGAAGCAACCCATGCGTCATATTGAATGCCACCAGACGAATTCATTCCGCTTGCAATAGGCAAAGCAAGATAACCGTATGTTGGATAGAAGAAGCCAATCATTCCTTGAAGTTCTCTTCCAGGATGCTGTCCAACAAGTTCAAAAAGCCTTGCAAACAATGTAGGGAAATCTAAAGTAACAATAGACATCTTTAAGGAGTTCCAATAGGCCATGCCAATGGAAATTGTTCGACCAGATAAAGAAGATTCTCTTAAGGAAGGGAATAACGACCATGAACAAAGCATTATTCCGCAAGCAAAAGCCATCACACCAAGCAAAGGAACGAAAATATTATCTTTCCAATTTCTGTTTCTAATCGTCCAAAGATATCTCCAAATAGCGTATAAAACACCAAAAATGCAAACTACAACTAAGAAGAAGAAAGATATGAGTCCTAAAAATGCCAAAGCAATCGATAAGGTTAGAACTTTTTTCTCTTTGATGACTTTTTCGATTCCTAACAATATCCATGGAACCATTGCAGTTGAAGAAACGACCGAAGGGAATCCAACCATGAAATTGATGTAGCCATTAAAAGCAAAAGCAACCCCACCAAGACGGCTTGCCCCTTCAGAACATCCTAAATATTTAAGGTAGGCTCTGCATCCTAAAGCGCCAACGACCCCCTTAAAGAAAGTCGCGATAACATACGTTTGAGGGATTATTGAACGAGGAAGGATGTAACAAATAATTAAAAATGGGTCAAATAAGCCATAATAGCTATTTGAGCCAATATTGTCTGACCCTAAATATGTGTCTGTTGAATATAATTCGAAAACACCAGTGCGAAGAAATTTATGCCACGTATCATAGAAAGAATAAGTAAATGTAACATATTGCCCCGTGTAATCAGTCCAAGGATAGAATTGAGTGAAATAATTCGTAACTAGGGAATATCCGCACCAAAGCATTCCCAAAATAAATACTATGAGACCGTAATAAAAGAGCGAATATTTGTCAAAAAGAAAAGGCAAATGAGCGTGAATCCACGAAGAAAAAGGCTTATCTTTTTTTCTTAGCTCCGCTAGAGAAATGTTGTTATTTTGCTTTGCTTCTGTTTCCATTTCTTCTCTTCTTGTTAGTCTTTTTAGTTTTTGTTTTTGCTTTCTTGTCTTTAATTTGATTCTTGCCTAAAGCTTTGCCTTTAGCTTGTTTCTTGTCTGCTTTAAATTCGATGTCTCCATTGGAGGCCATAAGCTTTTTAAAGGCAGGCGGAATTGGACAATTAAGCTTATATTCTTTATTGTTTAATGGATTCTTGAAATCTAGTTCGTAAGCGTGCAAACCCAATCTCTTTATAGGATTTGATGGTTCGCCATAACGGTCATCGCCGATGATGTTATAGCCGATATGGCCAAGTTGAACACGGATCTGATTCTTTCTTCCGGTAGAAATATTAACATCTAATAAGGCGTATTTCTTATTAGAGGTAATTTTCTTATAATCGGTGATACATAATTTTCCCTTACGTTTATCTTTGGTTACATAAACGTTAAATGTAACCTCATCATTAACAAGGTAATTTTCTAAATGGCCTTTTTCAGGAATATCAGCTGGTTCAACGATTGCGTAATATCCACGTTTCTTAACGATATCAGACCAATTGTTTTGAAGAGCTTCTTTGACTTCAAAAGATTTTGCGAAAATAAGAACGCCTGATGTATCTTCATCTAATCGATGGACGACAAAGATTCTTGAGTTACGATCTTTTTGAGTCATGTAATCGCTAATTAAGCGATATGCCGTACGCCCTTTTTCTCTATCTGAGGCAATTGAAAGAAGGCCGCTAGGCTTATTGATTGCAATGATATCCTCATCTTCGTAAATGATAGGAAGATCCTTTCTTTGATGCTTTGCAATGCGGTTATAGGAAACAATAACTTCATCATCTGGGTAAAGTTTGTATTTAAATAAAGAAACAGGAGCACCTCCAACCGCAACTTGGTGATTAGCGATAATGCGACAAATATTATGCTGAGATTGTGAAGGAATCTTTTCTTTAAGGAAATCTAGCAAAACAGTTTCATGGTTAACCGTGAAAACTTTCGTTTTATTAAGATCAATTAGACCTTTTTTAGCATCTTTTTTTGATTTATGTGTTTTTCTATCGTTCTTATTCATGTCGTCTTATTTTATCAAAGTTTTACTTTGAAAGGTATTCTTAAATAGTCGAAGTTATTCCTCGTCTTGATTCTTGAGTAATGGCGAATATAGATCGGTTCTCCTATCACGATATACTCCCCAAGAATAACGTTCTTTTTCTATCTCTTTTAAATCGAATTCCGCTACACGCATGCCTTCTTCTTCACGATCCATGACAGAAACAAAGTCACCATGTTGATCAGCAATAAATGATGAGCCGAAGAACTTCATTGAAGAATTTTTTACCTCTTCAACTCCAACTCTATTTGATGCAAGCACAGGCATTATATTAGCGGCCGCATGCCCCTTCATAACGTTTTGCCAATGATTCTTTGAATCTTTATCGAGAACTGGCTCCGAACCAATAGCAGTCGGGAAAAGTAAAATTTCCGCACCTTTTAAAGCTAGAATTCTTGCTGTTTCAGGGAACCATTGATCCCAACAAATGCCAACGCCAATTTTGCCAACCCTAGTTTTGAAAACTTTAAAACCAGTGTCGCCTGGGTTGAAATAGAATTTCTCTTCATAACATTCTCCGGTTGGGATATGCGATTTGCGGTATAAGCCTAATATTTTTCCGTCAGAATCGATCATAGCTAAAGAATTGTAGAAACAGTTGCCTTTTCTCTCAAAAAAGGAAATTGGCAAGACCATGTGGTTTTCTTTTGCCATCTCTTGGAAATGCTTGATTGTTTTTGAGGAAGAGAATTCTTCCGCTAAAAGGAAATTATCATAGTCTTCGACCTGACAAAAATAATGTCCTTCAAACAATTCAGGAAGTAAAAGCAAATCAACGCCTTCTTCTTTAGCCTTACGAATAAGGGCGTCAGCTTTTTCGATGTTTTCTTCATATTTTTTTGACATCGAGAATTGAGTTATTGCTACTTTGACCATATTTATTTCTCCTTTGGAAGTTGCATGGTTATGCAGTGGATATTTCCTCCGCCTAACAATATTTCATAAGTGTTAATTTGGTGGATTTCCTTATTAGGGTAGAGGGTTTTCATGATTTGATACGCTTCATCATCTTCCTTAACACCAAATGCAGGCATGATGATAAAATCTTTTCCTTGATAGTAATTTACGTAGGAAGCGGCTAGTCTTCTTCCACCCTCTCTTTTATCAAGCGTAGTTTGATTTGCCAATAATTCATCCGCTATTTCTTGGCTTAAATATAATGGTTTTGGCACTGGAAGTTTATGAATTATCAGCTTTCTTCCTTTTGCATCGCTTGCTTCAAGCAAGGCTTTATATGTTTGCTGGCAATATTTATATTGAGGGTCTTTTTTATCTTCGCTCCAAGCCATCACAACTTCGCCAGGTTTAATGAAGGAAACCATGTTATCGACATGCTCATTCGTTTCATCTTCATAAATTCCATGCGGAACCCAAATGATTTTTTCAACACCTAAATAGTCTTTTAAAATCTCTTCGATTTCTGCCTTTTGATAATATGGGTTTCTTCCTTTTGATAGAAGGCACGCTTCAGTGGTTATCAAAGTTCCTTCGCCATCAAGTGCGATAGACCCGCCTTCTAAAACAAATGAAGGAAGATAATATGATAGAAGTTTAAGTTTCTTTGAGACCAACGCTCCCAAATTATCATCATCTTCATAGTCAGAATATAGTCCATCAACTTCGCCACCCCAAGCATTAAAACGGAAATCGACTGTTCTAAGACTCTTTCCATCGGTAACGAATAAAGGCATATTATCCCTCGCCCAGGCATCGTTATAACGTAATTTCATCGTTGAAACGTTTTCTAACGAGTTGATTCTTTCGACTAAAGACTTGCTAATGCTTTGATTACATCCGACTATAACTGGTTCGTGTTTAGCAATCGCTTTAATTACTTCGATGAAATTTTCTTGGGCAGGTTTGGCTTTCTTTCTCCAAGTGTCCAATCTTGAAGGCATAAGAATGAAGGTTGCCTTATGTTCATCTCCTTCAAAAGGAAAATGAAAGCCATCATTAGAAACAGTCGTTATTTTGTTTTCATAATAGTCTTCGAGATTCTTTTGATAAAACATAAAACGCCTCCATTTCGCTGTATCAATTACTTCATATAAACCATGATAAGAGGATAAAAGTTTTGTGCTTGTTTCTTTCGAGCTTTGGAAAGTTTTTACTTGTTCAACAAGTTCTTTTGACCAAACTTCGCCTGGTGCGATTAGAGGAATTCCTGGCGGATACATCATTATTTGTTCTTTGGATATTTCTCCTTCGCAATCATCAATTTTCACTAATTTGCCAGGTGCGTTGAACGAAACACGAGGTCTAACAAGTTGAAAAGGCATTGAAGAATCGTAATGAGCTTTCTTTCTTACGTGTTTGGTGTCGTAGTGGTTTTTAGAGATATCTTTTAAGGCGGAAATCAATTGATCGACATGTTTCTTTTTCGTGCCAATAGAGAATATAGCAAGAATCTCATTTGGTTCAGCCAATTCCATTTGAACTTGATATTTTTCCTTTAAAAGATGATAAAGTTCAAATCCGTCTAAATCTAAATGATCAAGGCCAATAACCAACTTAGTTTCATCATAATCATAGGCGCCATGCGCTAAAAAATGATTCCTATCTTCATTTTTAAATCCAGGAATTTTCGCGATTTTTTTCCTAGCGTATGAAGCGAGTTCATAGACGTTATCCATCGCTTTTTTGCCTTCCGCGGAAGCCATAAAAGAGCGAGCTCCATCAATGGATGCAATCAACAATCCAGATGGCGAAGTAGAATTGATGATATTTAAAGAGCGTTGAACATCTTCTCTTTTGAATCTATTTCCTTTAAGAAGCAAAACGGAGGACTGGGTTAAAGAGCCATTCGTTTTATGAAAAGAGGCTGCAGACATATCAGCGCCTGCTTTCATCGCGGTCATTAAAGAATTATCTGCGTGAAAATAGTAATGAGCACCATGTGCTTCATCAACTAAAACGGCCATATGATGAGCGTGGGCAAAATCAGTTACTTCCTTTAAGTTGGTAACTGCGCCAAAATATGTTGGATTGATAATGAAAATAGCTTTTGCAGATGGATTGCGCAAAATTGCTTTCTTCCATTGCTCAACTGAAGGTTGGTTCGCAATTCCTAAATCAAGATCGATTTCTGGCATTACATAGGCTGGTCTAGCGCCAGAAAGTATCAAAGCGTTGATAACGGATTTATGAATATTTCTAGGAAGAATTATTTTCTCATTGGCTTTAACTGCCGTAAGAATCATTGCGATTATGCCTGATGAGGTACCGTTAACTAGGAAGAACGCTTCATCGGCATCGCATGCTTCAGCTAAATATTCTGCCGCTTCCTTAATAACGCCATGAGGATTGCCAAGAGTATCCAATCCGACAGGAGAATTAACATCTAAACGATAAGTTTCTTCTCCTAATAAATCCGTTGCGTTATTTTTGATGTTTCCCATATGGTGTCCAGGCACATCAAAAGGTGCAACATTGTCTTTTATGTACTTGCCTAAGGCATCAACATAAGGCGTTATGCTTTGATCTAATTTTTTCATGGGAAAATAATACTACTATCTATATAGATAGTGCATCATTTTAAGAAATTAATTTCATTGATGATTTTATCTATTGCATGAGCAACGCCAGAATTCCATACTTCATCAGTAACGTAATAGGCAACTTTTTTAACTTCGTCTCTGCCATTGCCCATTGAAATGAAATATTTAACTTCTTTTGCCATGGTAAGATCTTGATAATCATCGCCAAAGGCGATCGCTTCATCTTTGCTAAAGCCGTAATAATCAAGAACGACTTTGATCAATCTTCCTTTTTCGTGTTCAAAAGGGCTAACATCAACTGCCGTAGGCGTGTATCTCCAATAAACTAAATTTGGGAACTCCTTCTTAAAAAGTTCATCCACTTCTTCGGATGCAAAGAAATTGATGCCTTCGACATCTTCGCCTTCATATGGCTCAATTTCTGGAATATATTCTTTAAACCTTTTGTAATGATCTTCCGCTTCTTTATTTAAAGGGGCAATAAGTTTTCTCGTTTTTAATTCAACTAGTTCAAGCGTCGAGTTATTTTTTAAAGCTAAGTCTATAAATTTTCTAACGTCTTTTTCTTCAAACTTGCTAGTGAAAAGATATTTTCCATCAGCAAAGCAATAGCCACCCGCTGAAGCAATATATCCATCCCAATCTATTCCAAGTTTAAAAGCCCCGAGCCATTCAAAAGAACAATAAGGTCTAGCCGTGCAAATAAAAACCTTAACACCTAATTTTTGTAGTTCCTTAATCGCTTCAATGGATTCTTCATCCCATCTATCGTCTTTGTGGTTATATAAGGTCCAATCCAAATCAAAAAAAGCTGCTTTAATTTTTAGCATTGTTCTTGTCCTCCAAATATTTCTTTTTATACTCATCGCTGATTTTTTCGTTTATGTTTTTCATCCGTTTGCAATCAACTTTTATAACTTCCCTATCGTAGGTGACAAGACCGTTAACTTCTTCTTCTACATCGCTTAATTGAGTATAAATAGAGATGCATAAACGAGCATTTTTAACTCCACGCATCACCTCTTTTTCAAAAAGATGAGCTAATCCATCTTGCAACAAGGAAGGATTTTTAAACTTCTTATATCCGAACTCTTTATCGCTCCAAGAATGTCCTTTTATATAGCAAGAATATCCGCCAAACTCAGTTAAAGACATTAGGCGTTTTTTATCATTTCTTAAAAATACTGGTCTGAAATAAATGTGTCTTGAATAGAAATCCCCTATCTTTTTATCATACCAGCCACTTGTAGCATCGATTAGCCTTGTTGAGTCAAGTTCTCTAAGTTTGGTTAGATTCTCTTTTGTGTCAAACTGTCCCCACCCTTCATTAAATAAGGTCCAAATCAAAATAGAAGGAATGTTATAAAGTCTATCTATTGTCTTTTTCATCTCAATGACAAATTGATTTTTTGAGACATCGTCTTTACGCCCCAAAATAGGATTTTTATCTGAAATTTTAAGAGGCAAGAAAGGTGCAAGGTTTATTAAGAGTTGAGAATATTTAGCCCCGCCATTTAACAAATCTTGCATTACGACAATGCCTTCTTTATCACAAAGATAATAGAAACGGGCTAAATCAATTTTGATATGTTTTCTAAGACAATTAAAACCGCATTCTTTAGTCAATTTAATATCATCTTGCAATGCTTCGATGCTTGGTGGAGTTAATCCCCCATCAGGATAATAACCTTGATCAAGAAGACCATTTAAAAATATCGGCTTATCATTTAATGTAAGATATTTAAAACCGTTAACGTTTTCGAAGGAGATTTTTCTTATGCCATAAACGGAAGAAATTTCATCATTCGAGGAAGAATATATTATGTCGTACAAATTTGGATTTTCTGGACTCCAAGGATGGAAATCCTTTTCTAACGTTATTTCGGAATGGAGATACTCATCAAAGAATCCCTCGCCAACTTTCGCGCCATTATAAAGGATAGAAATTTTAGTTTTTTCAATTTTTCCCTGCGAAACCCCATTAAAAATAAGTTTTTTATTATCAAAATCTGTTGTTATTTTAACTGATTCTAAATATGCATCGCATTCAATAAATTCTAAATACACTTCTTGCCAGACACCGCTTGTTGGCATATACCAAATTCCTTTTGGCGAATTTGATTGTTTTCCTCTAGCGTATTTTGAAGACGCAGTATCATCATGAACGATTAGCTCAATTGTTAACTTATTTTTCAAAGAAGGAATAAAAACGGTGAAAGGAAAATATCCGCCTTCGTTATGATAAGCGTGTTCTCCATTAATATAGACGTCGCATTCTTGATCAACGGCCATAAATCTCAATAAGCCATTTTTCCCAATATTTTTATCGTCAATTAAAATTATTTTTTTATAATGCAAATAGTCATCATTTTCTACTTTGCGTTCAATTCCACTTAATGGAGTTTCTACTGCAAAAGGAACGAGAATCTTTTCGCTATAATTAAGAGGCAGTTCTTTCTTTTTATCGATTTCAAAATCCCATTCCCCATTTAATGAAATGAAATTTTTTCTTTTCCAATACGGATTAGGATGTCCTGCTAGAGGGCATTTCCTATCAATGTTTTCCGTATATTTTGTCTTCAATTTCATATTTAACATTTTAAACAAAAATACCTAGTAATGGTAAAATTATTTAAGAGGCTAACTATGAACAAATTTGAACTTATAAAAAATCAACTCAATAAAAACAACGTAGACGCATGGGTTCTTGTTGATTATGAAAATCGTAATAAAACTGTCGTTTCTTTTTTAGGCAACAAGATGCTTACTAGAAAAATAATCGTTGTTTTCCCTAAAGATGAAAAATCGTATCTCATTACACATACAATAGACACCGTATTTTTAAACGATCCTGAAATTCTCAAGGATTTTGATTTACGCGTATATAAAACCTGGCAAGAGATGTTAGAAATAGAGAAAGAATCCTTCAAAAACTATAAAAAGGTTTATATGGATATTTCTGAAAATGGCTTACTACCAAGAATATCTTTAGCGGATTACGGCTCAGTTGAATTTATAAAATCATTAGGCATTCAAGTCTTATCATCCGGGGATCTTCTTCAACAGTTTAACGCCGTATATTCTTCTAGAGCGCATTCTCTCCAACTCCAAGCTTGCAAATTAGCTTTGCAAATAAAAGATGAGGCGTTTGCAAAAATAAAAGAAGAAATTCTTCTCCATGGAGAGGTTCAAGAATACGCGATTCAGCAATTTATATGTGATAGATTCCATGAAGAAGGCATGGTTTATGATGATCCCGCCATTGTCGCAGTCGGGAAAAACGCTTCAAATCCTCATTATGGCCCAGACGAAAAAACTTCATCGCCAATCAAAGAAAACGACGTTGTTTTAATTGATATGTGGGCAAAAATGGATGATCCTGAAGGAGTTTATGCCGATATCACTTGGATGGGCTACGTTGGGAAAGAAGTTCCAGAAGAAATCGAAAATAGATTCCAAGTTTTGAAAAAAGCCATCGACTTAGATATTGAATTCTTAGAGAAAAATCTTCCTTTACGTCGTGTCGAAGGATATGAAATTGATGATATCGGAAGGAATTACATTGAATCTAAGGGATTTGGTGAATATTTCACCCATAGAACAGGTCATTCAATTGCCGTCGATGTTTCCCCTCATGGACCTGGAGTTAATATAGACAATTACGAATCGCATGATACAAGAGAAATAACAGACGGTGTTACATTCTCCCTTGAGCCGGGCATTTACGCACCCGACTACGGCATGAGAAGTGAGACCGATATTTATATCGAAAATAGAAAGCCTATTCCAGTTGGAGGAAGGCAGGAACACGTGATAGCCATTATGAAATAATTGGCGATATCTTTTATTTCTTCTAATAGTGCTAACCATAAGGCAATCGCATACTGATAAACAACAACTAAACATCATTTTTAAAAAGTTAAAAGTGAAAGTTTTTCACATTATATTTTTCATGAATGTGAAATTTTTTCACAATTTAAGTTTTAAAAATGTGAAAAAAGATAACGAAAACCACGTTTAGAAAGCATCAGATATTTCTAAAATGCTAAAAATAAACCATAAGTTACCGTCAAAATCAATTAACGTTTAAATATAAAATGCTTATTTCATAAATTAAAAATCAAAAAAAGAGACTTTTACAGGGTATTTTTGGATTTTTCAATCTTTATTATTTGTTCTTTATATACTTATCAATTGCAGCTGCAGCATTCTTTCCTGCACCCATAGCAAGAATGACGGTAGCCGCACCAGTAACTGCATCCCCACCAGCAAATACGCCTTCTTTGGTCGTCTCACCACTTTCATCTTTGGTGATGATGCAACCATGGGAATTGGTTTCAAGGCCTTTAGTCGTATTCTTGATAAGTGGGTTAGGCGAAGTACCGATTGATTGAATGACAACATCAACGTCTAAATCAAACTCACTTCCAGCAACAGCAATAGGTCTTCTTCTTCCCGAAGCATCAGGTTCACCTAATTCCATTTTGATGCAACGCATGGCCTTAACGTTAAATTTATCATCGCCAAGGATGGCAATTGGATTGTTTAAAAGTTTAAATTCAATGCCTTCTTCCATTGCATGCTCTACTTCTTCTTTACGAGCGGGCAACTCCTCTAAAGAACGACGATATACGATATATACTTTTTCAGCTCCAAGTCTTAAAGCGGATCTAGCCGCGTCCATCGCAACGTTTCCGCCACCAATAACAGCAACTTTCTTACCATGGACTATTGGTGTATCAGAATCGTCTTTGTATGCTTTCATCAAATTGATTCTTGTTAAGAATTCATTTGCAGACAAAACACCATTAAGATCTTCGCCTGGAATGCCCATGAAACGTGGTAGACCTGCACCAGATCCAACAAAAACCGCTTCATATCCATCATCCATTAATTCATCAATTGAATGGATTTTGCCGATAACTTCATTGGTTTTGATTTCAACGCCCATCTTTTCTAGGTTAGCGCATTCCTTTTTAACTAAATCTTTTGGGAGACGGAATTCTGGGATGCCATAAGACAAAACACCGCCTGCAACATGCAACGCTTCAAAAATAGTTACGTCATATCCAAGTTTTGCTAAGTCTCCAGCGCATGTTAGCCCAGAAGGTCCAGAGCCAACAACCGCAACTTTATGGCCGTTTTTAGGGGTTTCCTTGAATTCAACTAAATTATGCTCACGGGCATAGTCAGCAACATATCTTTCAAGTCTGCCGATAGCAACTGCTTCGCCATATCCTTTGATAACCATTTTGCCAGTTTCATCTTTTTCTCTGATTGGCATTTTTCCCCTTAAACAATTCTTTTCACATTGAGATTCTTGAGGACAAACACGACCACAAATGGAAGAAAGAGATGACGCTTCAAGCAAAACTTTATTAGCCCCTTCGATATCGTCTTCTCTAACTTTGGCGATGAATCGAGGAATATCGATATGGACTGGGCAACCAGAAACGCAAGCAGGTTTAGGACAATCTAAGCAACGGAAGGCCTCATCAAGCGCCATTTCATGCGTATAGCCAGTTGTTACTTCTTTAAAATTATGAGCTCTAACTTCGGCTTCTTGGGAAGGCATCGGATTTTTATCCGTGCGCATGTTTACTTTGTAATTTGGCATTTATTTGGCCTCCTTCTTAAATAAATTGCAGGTTTCTTCGTATTTATGTCTTTCCCATTCGCGGTAGATTCCACCACGGCAACGTGCCTCATCAAAATCAACCAACGCTCCATCAAAATCTGGGCCATCGACACAGGCAAATTTAGTTTCTCCGCCAACTTTAAGACGACAACCACCACACATTCCCGTTCCATCAATCATAATTGGGTTCATAGAAACAACGATTTTGATGCCTCTTTCTTTACACATCAAAGCAACAAATTTCATCATTACGATTGGGCCAATCGCAATAACTTCATCATAGACATTTCCTTCTGCTAAAAGATTTTCTAAAGCGTTAGTTACCAAACCTTTTTCGCCCGCGCTTCCATCATCAGTCATGATTTTGAATAAATCAGAGCAAGCCTTGAATTCGTCTTCAAGAATTAATAAATCCTTATTTCTAAAGCCAACGATCGAATGAACGATGGCTCCTCTTCTATGCAATTCTTGAGCAATTGGCATAGCTATAGCACTTCCTGCTCCGCCGCCAATAATACAAACTTTCTTTAATCCGTCTAATTCTGTTGGATTTCCTAATGGACCGACAAAATCTTGAATATATTCGCCTTCTTCTTTTAATGAAAGCTTATATGTAGTAGATCCAACGACTTGGAAAATGATTTTAACTGTGCCTTTTTCAATATCTTCGCCAGCGATTGTCAAAGGAATTCTCTCTCCGTCTTCATCAACTCTAAGAATAATAAATTCTCCAGGTTTGGCTTTCTTTGCAATTTCGGGAGAAAGAATATCCATCTCCACTATTGTCGGATTCAAAACACGTTTTCTTGCTATTTTGTACATAATTCCTCCTTACAAACCCAATGTTTTCTTTAATCTAGCAACGAATGGATCTCGTTCTAGAGAGTAAGTTTTGATTTTATCTTTCGATACGCGAACGGAAAATTCTTCATCGATTCTCTCTTCTACGAGCATGTTATCAATTAAGAGTTTGCCATATCGTTTATTTTTTTCTTTAAAAACTAAAGTTCTTCTGTTTGATAGAACAACAGGTGACCCGATAGGTGAATATGCTTTAGAACGGATAGGAGCAATCTCGGTTAATTGCATCCCATCATTATCTATATCAACGATTGAGCCATTAATTGAGCGGTTATATCCCATCGATCCAGTCGAGGAAGAAACAATGAAGCCCATGCCAAAATATTGCTCGATCTTTTCGCTATCTAGAAAAACATCATATTCAACGTTACGGATAAGTCCGCTGATAATAAATTCATTAACGCAATAACGTTTGTTTTTCCCATCCTCAAACTCAAGCAAAGAAAAGTCTCTTGTTGGAAGGGTACCTTCTTTTATTGAAGTTAAAATTTTCTTGTAATCATGAACATCAAATTCATTGTAATAGCCGATAGTTCCCGTATTAAACGCCAAAAATGTTTTATTTTTAAAATCATTTTCGCAAGCGTGGAAGGCGCCAAGAAATGTTCCGTCTCCACCGATAACTATGACTAGATCAGGATTGTCTTGATCAAAAGAGAAAAAAGGATCAGAGTTCAAAAAATCTTTAATCTCTTCTGCCATCTTTTTAGAAAAATCATCATCTCTCTTATATATAGCGTATCTCATGACTTAATTTTATAAGTTAAAGAAGGCTTTTCAATAAAAAATTGTATTCTTTGTAAAAGAAAAGAAGCGAGCCCCATAAACTCGCTTCCTTACTCATATCTTTATAATTAAAGAATGGCAATTTTTGTTTCGGCTTCAACAACTGGCTTTGCTTTTGGAACAAAGAGGCTCAAGACGCCGTTTTCATATTTTGCAGTGATATTCTTTTCATCAACTTCGCCTAAATAATAGGAACGGCTGGAAGAAACGAAATATCTTTCTTTACGGATATATTTCTCTTTGGTTTCTTTTTCTTCTTTGTTTTCGTTGGAAGAATGTGCTTCGATCTTTAAATAACCATCTTTAAAGGAAACAGAGATGTTTTCTTTGCTGAGCCCTGGAAGATCGACATCAAGTTTGTAATCATTTTCTTCTTCCTTAATATCGGTTCTCATTGGCATGTTTCTATATTTGCTTTCCTTATAAGCTGGTGCGAATAAATCAAAGAATGGATCAAGTATTCCATCGTTGTAGTTTGTTAAGTCATTAATCATAATTTTAATCCTCCGATTATCTTTAGCACTCTTTTCTCTCAAGTGCTAACACTATTGTAATCGTTCCTTTAGCACTGTCAACACTTTTGTGCTAATTTTTTTAAAGTACTAGTATTCATCGAAGAAAAAAGTATTTTTATTTTTATTCTCGCAAAATGTTTTTGATTTTAGCACTCAGTTTATTTTCAAAGACATTGAAATTAAGTAAATAGAAATTTCCTTCCGTTACAGTTTCAAGATAATTAAAAAGATCATCGTCTATAAGCCCGCATATTTCTTTTGAAGCCTCTTTAACTAATGCGTTGAAATTTCTCTCCCCTTTTTCTTTTTCAATAAACAGATTGTCTAATAGGTTATCTATCTCTCTGTGTAAATTAGTCGCTTGATAATGCCCCTTCGATTGATGGACATATGGATATAGTTCTGTTGATAACAGGTAATTAAGAAAATCAAATAGTTCCTTTTTCCTCTCTTCTTTAATGGCTTTTAGCATAAATAAAAAGCTCCCTTCACTTATATAAAGGGGGCTAAATCGAATTAGGGACAAAAATTAATTAAGAATATCAACAAATATTCCTTTTGTATATTTAGCTAAATCAAATGGGGAAAGGCAGACTTGGAAGCCTCTTTTGCCACCGGAGATATAAATCTTATCGAATAATTGAGCAGTCTCATCAATAAAGACTGGCAGAGTCTTTTTTAGTCCTATTGGAGAACATCCTCCATGCACATAGCCAGTTAAAGGCAATAATTGTTTTTGAGGGATCATTTCAATCGATTTAGAGGATGCGGCTTTTGCAGCTTTCTTTAGATTTAAAGTTGAATTAACTGGAACTTCAAAGATGAAATGCTCGTGTTTCTCGTTCTCAACGACAAGGCTTTTAAAGACACATTCTGGATTCTCTTGAAGGGATTCGGCCACTTTCATTCCATCAACAATATTTTCATCATACTGATGGGCGCTATATTCAATACCGGCTTCATCTAATAATCTCATGACATTAGTTTTGATAGTCTTTGCCATCTTATTGCATTTCCTCTAAAGCGGTTAACGCCGCTTTCTTAGCTTTAGGCCAAACAAACATTGAAACAATTGCTAAAACAAGAACTAAAACAATGAGAATCAAAGAAGATACAACATAAATAAAAGCCATAACAGACGCTTTAACAAAGCCCGTTTTTAAAACATCCTGGGCATCATTTTCAGAGATTTTCTTAAATAAAACGACATAAGATGATTTGCAATATGAACAAATAAGGTCGTGTAACCAGTTTTTCTTCAATAAGAAGGTATAAAGGAAAGAGAAAACACAATATGAAGTAAGCAAGGAAGAAAAACCGACAAGGTAAGTAAGCAGGAGATTATGTAGCAAGAAATAAATAACAAGAGCCCCAGCCACAGTTAAACACATAGTTAAAAAGCCAAAGAAAAGGGCAAACCCTCCAACTTTTTTGATTCTTATTTTTTCTTTTTCATACTCATTTGCTTTTTCTTGGTTTTGCAAATTGACTATTTGTTTACAACAATCCGCGCAAAAATACGTATCTCCGTTATTATCGTTTGGATCAAAAGAAAACTTCTTAGCCCCTCTTTTGCTAACAAGGATTTTCCCCATTCCGAAATGAAGATTTGAGTAAATGCTTTTACCACATCTAGCGCATTGCCCTAAATACTTTCCCTTACTTTCGTAAGAATAAACAGGAATGGCTTTTTCTTTTTTTGTAACGTTTATCTCAGTTAGTTCCTCAATGTTTATTTTCAAAAGAGAAGAAAGTTTCTCAAGGATTTCTTTAGAAGGTTCTCGTTCGTCGTTCTCCCAAGATATTACTAAATCCTTAGATACTGAAAGATACCGAGCTAAATTATCCTCGGTTAACCCCTTCTTTTTTCGATAATATTGAATATTTCTTCCTATTGTTTCCATGATTGAGAAAAGGCCCCATTCTGGGGCCTTGCTTAATCTTATATATTATATATAGATATTAGGCTGCTTTGCTAAATAAGCCTTTGCCACCAACAAATAAGCCACATAAGGCTGCGACAGCAGAAGAAATGCCAGCTGCTAAATACCCCCATCCTAAAGATGCGCTTGTGCCTAATGTACCAGCCCAGCCAGTTCCGACCATGATTGGAGAAAGGAAGAAAAGGATGGCGCAAGCTAAGCAAATAAGACCAGTAAGGAATGAAAGGAATGCTCCAACCTTGCCACCAAAGAATCCAGTGATAGAAGCAATGACGCCAAAGAATGCAGCGATAAGCAATAAAACAAACCAAGCAATCATCGCGCCATGTGGATCATTTAGTTGAAGAGCTTCGTTTCCGAATACAAAATCGTATCCTCTTGCAGCTTCAGCAAATGCATCATTGGCCACTAAGCCAGGTCCTAATGGGAAGAGAAGGGCACATGCAATGGCAATTACAGTGACGATTCCTAATATTCCCGGTAATATTGAGTTCTTTTTCATAATGGTTACCTCGAATTAACAACGATAATATTACTAGTCTTGCTTCTTTTCTTCAAGAAAAGGAAAATTTTTCTTTTCATAAATGCTTTTGAGTGACTAATTCAATCAAACATTCTATTCGATGAAAGTTTCCAAAGTTGCGATGGGAAGTATACAAATCGTAAATTTGTAAAAATAATCATTGAAATTATTTGCCTTTGGTGTATGTTTACACGTGACTTATTAAAGGAGGGTCACTATTTTTATGAAAAATAAAAAGATTAAATTACTCACAATTCTAAGCGCTGGTGCGTTGGTCATGGGCTTAGCATCATGCGGAGAAACAAATTCTTCCGACGCAGGCTCATCTGAAGCTACGTCATCTTCAGACCAATCATCCGCTAAAACTGCTACAAGAATCAGCAGCGAAGAAATCGGCTATGTTGTTGAAGGGACAGAAGTCAACTTAGACGATTACATCACAATCATTTATGACGATTCTTCAAAAGATCATAATTACGAGGTTACTTGCACAAGCGACGATGTTTCCATCTCTGGACATACAGTCACGCCTCTTTCTCATGGTTCATACACTTTAACCATCACTGCCGGTTCTGTTAAAGCAAGAAAGACTCTTACTGCGGTTTCTGAAGATCATAAGGAATTAATTGATTTCCTCGCTCCATTATCCGAAACTCCAAATAACTATACTCTCAAAATTTGCGATTGGGATGACAGCGGCAGCTTAGCTTACGGCGGAGAAACAGTTATCCACAATCCAAACTACATCGCTATTTTTGATGAAGAAGACCCAACATCAGTTGACAAGGAAGGCAATCCAAACTCTACCCTTCTTGCCAAATTATCCGATGGACACGCATATTGGGGAACTCTTCAAGGAACAAACGACAATGTCGTTCCTACATTTGAACCTGGCTATGCTAGCTGGAGCAACTACTACATCACTGGTGACTTATCATTAGACGCAACTGATGCAACATACGAAGAATCAGCCTCTGGCGAATACTTGATGCTTGGCGAAACTTTCGAAGCCAACATCTTAAACTACGGTATTTCTAACTTCCCAGAAAACTATGGCTATTCCTATGCAGGCGCTATCTATGAAGGCGTTGCTGATACCGATGGTGACGGCGTTAATGATATGGCAGTTTTCGATTTATTAGTTTCAAACGGAACGCAAATCGGTTTATGGACTGCTATTGCCCTTTGTGGTATTGGAACAAGTTCCTTAGACGTAATGGAAGAAGCAATTACCGATGCAAAATATCTTCCAACAAAGGTTGAAGCACCTGAAATTGGCACAGTTTTCGGAAAATTAGCTGAAACAAACAACTTCACCTTAACAACAGAAATCTATTCTGCAACTTCTAAAGGCGAAGCATACACACCAGCCGAGGGTGATACTTGGACAACCGATACAATGACATTATGGACAGGTACCCCATCTATCAGATTTACAACAACCTATACTTCTAATGGTGTCATTAGCATTGCTGAAACCAAAAAGCTTTCTCAAGATGACGATGGTAATTATGTTGTCGCCGATGATTATTCATTCAGTGGCGAATTCGCTATTTTCGATGATGGCACAGACACATACATCTCTCAATACGATTCCACGACTTCTAGCATGGCCGCTCCAACAAAGAAAGTTGAAGGCAAAACCGCTTATGAATCAGGATTAACTGATAACATGAAAGCCTCTGGTATCACTGAAGAAGTTGCTAATGGAACAATCTGGAGCAGCAAGAAGACATCTGGTACAGCCACAACATTTGACGGCAACGTTGGCGATAGCAATGGCACAGATGAAATCTATAACGAACTCTTTGGCAAGTTATTAGACATGAACGGATTCTCCTGGTTCTCAGACGATTCATGCTTCGGAACCGCTTGGACTGAAGCTGCTGATTGGGGCACCGCTACACATGCTCTTACCCTTGGCTTGAGCTATGACTACTTCACAGTTGATACAGCAACAAACGAAGTTAGCGTATTTGTAACTGGTTATCTCCCAATCAACTTTGGTGTCACACAAAACAACCAATATGTTGCAGTTAAGGTCACCATCAGCGAAGTCGGAACAACCACAAATGACTTCACGTTTGGTGCTTCTTCAACTGGCGACGCTGAATAATAGAAACAATTTTTGCTCTTTGTATAACGAAAGGATATCTATATGAGAAATAACAAATGGAAATATGGTATCGCTTCCGTGGCTGCTATTCTCACCATGACAGGCTGTAATGGTGGGGATAGTACTGATACGGGAACTACCTATACCTACAACACATATTTATCAACAAGTCCTAGTAACTGGAACGTCCATAACTGGCAAACCAGCGACGAATCATACGTTACAGGTTTCACAGAGATGGGTTTCTATGATGCTGTCTTAAACGATGAAAAGAACGGTTATAACTTTGTTACCGAAATGGCAGCAGAAATGCCAATTGCCGTTAGTGGCTCAGATTTAACCGACGATGAAATCGACACTTATTATCCAGATCTTGGTAACGTTGCTAACAACATGGTTTGGGATATTGAATTGAATCAAGATGCCAAATGGGAAGACGGAACAGCAATCACCGCTGATGATTACGTCCAATCCATGGAACGTCTTTTGAATCCAAAATACGCCAACTATCGTGCTGACTCCTACTACAACGGCAACATGATCGTTGTTAACGCTGAAAACTACTATAAGCAAGGCCGTCAAACAATTGAACCTTTCTATAAATGGGTTAGTAACGAAACTACAGGCACAGTCAAAGACGATTCCGGCTTCTACTTCCTTAACCTTGGAAAGGGATGCGAAGAAGGCGACTATATCTCAACCATATACTCAAATGCTGATTCCAGCACATCTTATTATGACGTCTTGAACCAACTTGGAGAAACATATGGCGTAAAACTTCAAGCCGAACGTATCATAAACGCTTATTCTTATTATCTTTGGAAAGCCCTTGATCACTCTGGTTCTTCAAATAAAAACGATTGGGAAAAAGTCACTGATCCAAGCAAGGTTTCTTCAACCATGATTGAAAATGACTCCGTCGATCTTGACATTGATGTTTTCGATAATGGCTTCAAAGATTTCGAAACTGGCGAAACCATTAAGATCATGACAATCAAAGATGTCAAAGAGGGATGGACTGAAGATAACATTGAAGAATACTCCACCGATGATTTAAAGGCCGACCTTAAGAAATGCGTTGATAAGATTTCTTCAAGAAACAAATATGCCGGAAAGGCATGGTCTTGGAAATTACCATTACGTACTTACGTCTTCACATATGATGGAGAAAAAATTACTTCCGATGACATCGGTATTAAAACGATCAACTCTCATAGAATCCGTTTCTATTTGACAAAATCCATCACTCCACTCAACTTAAAATTCAGCTTAACAAGCAACTTCTTAGTTAACGTCAAACTTTATGACAGCTTAACAAAAGAATTAACCAATGGTTCATGGGCTACTTCTTATGCTTCAAATAGCGTATCTAACTACATGTCCTATGGTCCATACAAACTTACCTATTTTGAAACTGGTAAAGAAATCAGAATTGAACGTAATGAAAATTGGTATGGTTATAGCGATGGAAAACATGAAGGTCAATTCCAAATGGATAAGATCATCACCAACATCTATACAAGCCACGATACCGCTATGCAACAATTCTTGGCTGGTAAATTAGATGATATCGATTTAACCGTTAATGGTGTTCGTGATTATGGCACTTCTAGCCGTTGCACAACCACATACGAATCCTACACTCAAAAACTTTCCTTCAACTCTTCAAGAGAAATGCTTCTTGATAGACAAGGAAGCAGTACAACCACCAATAAAACAATCTTAGCAAACGATGATTTCCGCAAAGGCTTATCCCTTTCCTTAAACAGAACCCAATTTGCTTCCCAAGCAACTTCTGGTTCTAAAGGATTCACAGGATTGCTTAACGATCTTTATCTCGCTAATAACGCCACTGGTGAATCTTATCGTTCAACCACTCAAGGTAAGAGCGTTTATGGCAAAGTTTATGGCACATTAGGCGGAGACACCATCGGTCAAACAGACGCAGATGGCAATCCAATTGCTTTATCCGAAGACGCAACCGGATACAACCACAACTTAGCTATCGCTTATGTTGTTAAAGCCCTTAAAGACGAACTCGCTTCTTCCCAAGATGGCCACATTAAAGCAGGCGACAAGATTTCTATTGAATTCCTCGTCTATGATGAATCCGCTGAAAACACTAAATTAGCTTACAACTTCATCAACGACGCTTGGGCAACATTATTAGATGATGCTAGCGAACAATTAAGAAAAGATGGAACACTCAAAGATAGCGAATCTATCACTCTTGAAGTTACCACCAAACAAGATAAGGATTACTACACAACTGCTCAAAATGGTAGATACGATATGATCTTCTCCACTTGGGGCGGCGCAGCTATTAACCCTTATGGCTTAATGCAAGTCTATTGCGATAACAGCTTCACTCAAACCTGCGAATATGGTTTCAAAGGTAAACAAGCTGAAACAAAGTTAGACATCGACCTTAATGGCGACGGCATTATCGATCCAGCAACCGAAACACGTTCCTTCGCAAAGTGGTACGACGACATGAACAATGGCGACGAATTCAGCGAAGCAAAATACGGTGACGAAGTTGCCGAAGACGATGAAAATTACGAAGATTGGTATAAGGTCCACAACCAAAAACTTACAGTTCTTGCTGGTTTGGAAGCTGGTATCTTAAACCGTTTTGAAGCCGTTCCACTTGTTGCTCGTGGTTCCTCATCATTACTTGGTTTCAAGTGCGAATATGCAACAAAGACCTACGTTTCCTTAATCGGTTATGGTGGAATTCGTTTAATGACATTCAACTATAACGACGCACAATGGTCTGAGTTCTGCTCAAGATATAACAACGATTTATCTTCTTTGTATAAAGGTGTTTAATACAACCTTTACAATTTAAGGTATAATTAAAGAAGGCCGGCTCTTTGGGTCGGCCTTCAATTAGTAAAAAGATTATGAAAAAGAAAAAGAAATTACAAAACGAAACAGAAAGCTCACTAAATCAAAATGGCTTTGGAGATGAAGCTGTTTTGAATCAAAATGAACCTTCCATTTGGGAAAAAATATGGAAGGGGTTCGTTGGTTTTTGGACCAGCAAATCTACTAAAGAGATGTTGTTATATATACTTAAACGTCTCGTCTTATTAGTAGCCACATTCTTAGTAATCTTTTTGATTTGCTTTGTTTTGGTGCGCTTATTGCCAGTCTCTTTTGATGGTGGCATGAAAGACCCGGATATTTTCTATAAGCAGATGGTTGCCCAAGGACGTTATGTTCAAAATGCAGACGGAACATATTCTCCTATGCCAATTATGCAGCAATTATGGAATTTCATCGTTAACTTATTTAGCGGAAATGGCAATCCTTGGGGATTCTCTTATAAAATTCAATGGTTAGCTTCTCCAGATGAGATTTTAGCTGGTAGATTCCCTCCAACCGTCTTAATCAACGTCTATTCCATGATTATTTCTATTCCATTAGGACTTGCCCTTGGCGTCTTTATGGCCCTTAAGAAGAACAAATGGGAAGACCATGTGTTAAGCGTTTTAATCATGTTGGTCATCTCTGTTCCTTCATTTATTTACGCCTTCCTTCTTCAATATTTATTCGGATACGTATGGCAAGTATTGCCTCCTGTTGCAGCTTCTGCAAAAGATGGCTACTTTGTTTGGGAATATTTCAGATCAATTATCTTGCCTATCCTCTCGATGTGCTTTGGTTCAATCGCTGGATATGCTCGTTATACACGTGCCGAATTAACTGAAGTTTTAACAAGCGATTTCATGTTGCTTGCTAGAACAAAAGGCTTAACAAGAGGTCAAGCAACCGTAAGACACGCTTTTAGAAACTCTTTAGTTCCTATTTTCCCGATGATTCTTGGTGAGGTAATTTCAATCCTCTCAGGTTCAATGATTATCGAAAATATTTTCGCCGTAAACGGAGTTGGCGGTCTTTACCTTGATTCAATCAATAAAAGAGACTATGACGTCTTCCAATTTGTCTCAATGTTCTACATCCTCATTGGTTTAGTCGGAACATTAGTTGTCGACGTTTCTTACGGAATTGTCGATCCACGTATTAGAATGGGGAGCAAGAAATAATGGAAAATAAAGAATTGATTAACCAATCTCAAAACCAAGTTGAGTTAGAAAACTTGCCAAAAGAACTCTTCAAAAAATCTAAAGTAGATGCTGAATCTTTGCATGACCAAGCTTTCGAAACAAAACCAGTTTCATTTTTAAAGGGTGCCTTTTTACGTTTTGCCAAAAACAAGGCCTCAATTGTCGCGGCCGTTATTATCGCTATCATCATTCTTTATGCGATAATCGTTCCTTTTGCCTCTCCTAAAGCTCATGTTAGCAAAACAGACTATCCAGGTGGCTTTAGAGATCAAAACTTTAGCTACGCTCTTCCTTATAACCCAATGTTCAAAGGAACTGGTTTCTGGGATGGAACAGAGGTTGTTTCCGGTTATTCCGAGCAAAATCTTTCTATTCTTGAATTTGATGATTCAAACCACAAGAAACTCGTTAAGGTCATCTCTTCTACAACCGATCAAGTTACTCCAACAATCACGGCAACCATGTATACCGTCCGTCTTGATTCATACGCTGTCGGTAACAAAGTCATTTCCATCAAAGAAAATGCCTATAACGATTTAGTCGAATACGAAAAGTCAAACAACATCTATCACGTTTTAGATGGCGATAGCAAATCCATCATGAAGCCTCTTATCGATGTTGCGACGTATATCACCGAATATAAAGACACGATGGCTCAAGATTTATCTGGCTGCAATTATTCAGAATTAGGCAAGACCGCTTCTCAAATTGCTATCAAAACGCAAATTGATAACGTCACCGACGCCATGAACAACTATTACAATCAAAACGCCAACATTTACTACAAGCTTACCGCTAAAACCGGTTCTACATATACTCAAAACTCTTTCAAAATCATCTTAGACTCTAACGGAAATCCAGAGCCAATCTACAAAATTGATTCTGATGGCAACTATATTTATGCCAACATTTCTAACGGTGTTGCCCAAATCCGTGTTGATTACTTCGATTACTTCACATATAAAAATGGTTTTGAGCCGTATTATTTCTTTGGTGCTAACGAAACTGGACAGGATTTGTTCCTCCGTTTAGCAACTGGCGCTAGATTCTCGCTCTTATTGGGTGTTGGAATCTCCTTAATCAACATCTTCATCGGTGTTATTTGGGGTTCTATCTCAGGATATTATGGTGGCAAAGTCGACCTTATCATGGAACGTGTCACCGATATTATCTCTGCTATTCCATCCGTTATTATTCTTACTATTTGCTCTATTCAGTTTGCTAATAACACAGCACTTAAAGAAGCGATTGGAACGGCTGGTGTCACCGTACTTGCCTTCTTAGTCGCCTTCGTATATTCAGGCTGGGTTGGAGTTGCAGGCACTACCCGTATGCAGTTCTACCGTTTCAAAGGCCAAGAATACGTCTTAGCATCAAGAACTTTAGGCGCAAAAGACAGAAGACTTATCTTCAAACACATCTTGCCAAACGCAATCGGTACATTAGTCACATCATCCGTCTTAATGATTCCTTCCGTTATCTTCTCGGAATCTTCATTAAGCTACTTAGGCATCATCAATTTCACCACAAGCGGAATCTCTTCAATCGGTTCCCTCTTAGAAGAAGGGCAAACAGCAGGTTTGAGCTCCCACCCACACCTCTTGCTTTTCCCATGCATCATCATCTCTTTATTGATGATTTGCTTCAACCTCTTCGGAAACGGTTTACGTGACGCCTTCAACACATCATTAAAAGGAAGCGAGGAATAATTATGGCTAAGGAAAATAAACAATTAGAAAAAATCTTAGACGTAAAGAACTTACGTATATCCTTTAGAACTGATGGTGGAACAGTAAAAGCCGTCAGAGGAATCTCTTTTCCTTTATACAAAGGCAGAACTCTTGCTATCGTTGGTGAATCAGGTTCAGGTAAATCTGTCACTTCAAAAGCAATTCTTGGCATTTTAGCCGGAAACAAAATCATCGAAGATGGTCAAATCCTTTATGATGGAAAAGACCTTCTTCAAATCAGCGAAGATCAATTTTCAAAGATCCGTGGCGTGAAAATCTCCATGATCTTCCAAGATCCTCTTTCATCCTTAAACCCAATCATGATTGTCGGTAAACAATTAACCGAAGCCATGATCCTTAAGCATAAGGCCGATAAAAAAGAAGCAACTCATTATCTTTCTAAGATTGATTCCATTCTTAAGAAAGCCGATGAGGATGAGATGAAGATCGTTCTCGAAGAACAAAAAGTCGGTACATTCGATATTAAAGAACATGAAGATATCTTCCTCCACGCCGCTAAAATATCTGTCGATGAGCAAAAAGCGGCTATCACTGAATTGTTGCCCAAATTAAATGAAGCGTATTCTTCTTTATATTCTTCCGATGAAGGCTATAAACCAGAGAAAGTCTTAACTGTTTTAAATCCTTTATTTGCTCAATTAGCAAAATGTGAACTTTCAATCGCTAAGAGTCCGGATAACATTATCTCCGTCTTCCATATCCAAGCGAAGAATTATGTCAAGGCCGCTAAAGACTCTTTAAAACATGAGCAAATCAAAGCCAAAAATTTCGTTAAATATAACGTTAGCGACTTCTTTGACTTACCTGCTTCAGTTCGTGCTAAATCTCGTGAAACAATCGTTTCCCAAGAAGAACATAAAGCGCACTTCAAAGCCGCTTTCGATGAACTTCTTGAACATTTAAATAAATTGCTTCAAAGAAGCGAAAAAGAAACAATTTCCATCGGTCAACAAGCAATCGAGGCATACGATAAAGCCATTGACGTCCTTAATAGTACTTTAACTAAAAAGGAAGCAACTAAACGCGCAATAAAGATGCTTGCAGATGTTGGCATCAACGAGCCAGAAAAACGTTTCTATCAATATCCATTTGAGTTATCAGGCGGTATGAGACAACGTATCGTTATTGCTATTGCCCTTTGCTCTTCCCCAGAAGTTCTTATCTGCGATGAGCCTACAACCGCACTTGACGTTACCATCCAATCGCAAATTCTTGAACTTATCAACAAAATGAAAGTTGAAAAGAATCTTTCTATCGTCTTTATCACCCACGATTTAGGCGTTGTTGCAAATATGGCTGATGATATCGCCGTCATGTATGCTGGTAAGATCGTCGAGATGGGAACTGCTACCGATATCTTCTATGACCCAAGACATCCATACACATGGGCTTTGCTTGGTTCTGTCCCAGATTTAAATACAAAAGAGAAACTCAACGCCATTCCAGGCACCCCGCCAAATATGTTATTGCCACCAAAAGGCGATGCGTTTGCCGCTAGAAACAAAGACGCTTTGGAAATTGATAACGTCTATCAAGCTCCATTCTTCCAAGTTTCTCCAACACATATGGCCGCCACTTGGAATCTTCATCCTGAAGCTGAAGACGTTAAGGCGCCTGATTTAGTTATCACGCGTATCAAAAACGCTCTTGAAGCACATCCTGAATACACTCCAAAGGCCGATAACATGAAAAACTCAATCTTAAATTACATCAAGGAGGAAAAATAATATGGCAAATGAAAAGAAAACAACCAAACCTGATGTAGTTAAAGAAGAATTCAAGAAGGAATTTGATTACGAAAACGCTTCAAAAGTTCTTGAATTATCACACGTCAAACAATATTTCCGTTTCAAAAGCGGAGATGTCAAATATCTCAAAGCCGTTCATGACGTCTCATTTAGCGTCTATAAAGGTGAAGTCTTCGGCTTAGTTGGCGAATCCGGATGTGGAAAAACCACAACTGGTCGTGACATCATGAAACTATATCCTCTTACAAGCGGGGATATTTGGCTTGATGGAGTCAGAATCTCGGCTGGAACTCGTTGGAACGAGAAGGAAATCAAATGGACAAACGTTCGCTCAATCGAAAAAATAAAAGAGATTGAGAAAGAAAAGAGCAAAGTCACCGATGACCTTCGCGCTGAATTCGAGGAAACGTTTGGAATCGAATTCAAAATAAAAGATCTCAAAAACAACGAAGATCCGGCTCAACGTGAATATTATTCCCGTTATTTAGAAGCCATGAAGCCGTATGATGAGGAGATTGCAGCAATCAAAGCTCATCAAAAAGCCGTTCATGACGAACAAATAGAAAAAATCAAACAAGCGAAAAAAGACGACAAGAATTTCAATAAGAATATTGCCGCTCGTGAAGTCCAACTCGTTGAAGAAAAATACAAAGACCTTATTGAGAAAATCAATAGTGGAGCCACTCTTAACGAGGAAGAAACGACCTTAAAAACAGAATACGAAAAAGAGCTTAACAAAGCAAAACATACCACCCTTTCTAACAAGGTTCAAATGATCTTCCAAGATCCTATTGCTTCGCTTAACCCTCGTATGACCGTTAGAAACATCATTGCTGAAGGATTAGTTATCAACGGAGTCCGCGACAAAGAATTCATCAACAACGAAGTATCGCGTGTCTTAAAACTTGTTGGTCTTGTCCCTGAACACGCCAACCGTTATCCACACGAATTCTCTGGTGGTCAAAGACAACGTATCGGCATTGCTCGAGCCATCATCATGAATCCTGAGCTCATCGTCGCTGATGAACCGGTTTCCGCGCTTGATGTTTCCGTCCAAGCTCAAGTCATCAATCTTCTTAATGAACTTCGTAACTCCCTTGGACTTACCATCATCTTCATCGCGCATAACCTATCTGTCGTTAAATATTTCTGCGATAGAATCGCCGTTATGTTCTATGGCAACCTCGTTGAGCTTGCCTCTGCTGATGAATTATTTGCTCATCCACTTCATCCATACACAAAGAGCTTGCTCTCTGCCGTTCCATTCCCTGATCCAATAGTCGAGAAAACACGTCAAAGAATCGCCTATGATCCAAGCAAAGATCATGACTATTCCAAGCAACGCCCATCTTGGAGAGAAATCACTCCAGGCCACTTCGTTAGATGCAACGACGAAGAGGAAGAAAGATACAAAAAGGAGTTTTCTAAATGAGCAAAATCCCTTATGCAGATCCCCAAAAAGGGGGAGAGCAAGGGGATAAAGAGAAATTTTGGAATCCTCGAACCGTAAGAATTCTAATAAGTTCTCTTCTCGTTCTGATTCTGACCGGTCTTCTGATTGGCTTTGTCGAATATTACACTCTGACAAATGGCCCTGAGGGAACTGGACAAGATAAAAACCTCATCATGCATATCCTCTCTGACTCATTCAGTTTGAGCGGTTTGCTAGGATTATGCTTCTTCGCCCTCTCATACATTTCTTCAAAAGGGGCATTTGATATATTAGCCTATTCGGTACAAACGTTGTTCTTAGTAACCTTTAGGCCTAAATATCGACAGACAAGTTTCCCAAAAACTTATTATGACTACAAAGTCATGAAAGACACGAAAAGAAAAAAGCCAGTAAGCATTCTTCTTGTTAGCAGCGGAACTTTCTTCTTAGTAGGAATTATCTTACTTATCATCTACATAAATATTTAACAAATGGAGGAAATTATGAAAAAACAATCATTATTAACATTGTCGTTCTTGATGGTTCTTTCTTTAGCAGCTTGTAATCCTAGTGATTCTTCTTCATCAAGCTCTCAAGAATCACAAGGCGGTGATAGCACATCTTCATCTTCAAGCCAAAATGAGAACGTCATCACCGAAAAAGATTTAGCAAGAGGTCAAACAACATATACGAATAGCAAAGGCGAGACTCTTAATCTTACCCGTTCTGGCATCTACAAGGCTTCTGGCTCACCACACGTCAATTCAAATCCAGATAATGGCGTTCATCAAAAATTGCTTGTCGCCCCTATCTCTTTCCAAGCTGATTCAACCGATTCCAACTGGATCAACCCAACCGATGAACTCTTAACAAAAATCGATAAGACATTTACGGCAAGCGATGAAGAATTAGAGCAATTATCCGGTTCTAAAATCACTTCCGTTCAATCTTTCTATCAACAATCTTCCTTTGGAAAGGGCACATTTGATGTCGTCGTTCTTCCTACCTGGATTGAATACAACGGCACAGCAAAACAATTCCAAAGCAAAGCCAGTGGCGGAGCTGGCGTTTCCATGTCCTCCTACGTTCGTGATTGGTATATCGCAGAATATGCAAAAACAGATCATGGCCAATTAGGCGCGGATTGGGAATACACCTGGAGCGATTTCGATACAGATAATGACGGATATCTCGATTTAATCTGGCAAGTTTACGCTTATAACTACAATAACAACGACACTTCCTTCTGGTGGGCGTATGTTACATACACCTCCAATAAGCCTGATTATGTCAATCCATCAATCATGACCCTTGCTTGGGCTTCAACCCAATTCATGGATTCCTTTAATGGATATGATCCACATACCTTCATCCACGAAACTGGCCACACATTAGGCGTTAACGATTTCTATGATTACACCAATACATGGAAACCAATGGGTTCTATCGATTACATGGATCAAAACCTTGGCGATCATGGTGCTTATACCAAATTCATGTATGGCTGGATCAACCCATATATTCTTAAAGAAGAAGACCTTGAAGGTGACAAAACGGCCAAAATTACCTTACGTGCTGGAACAACTAGCGGAGACGCGCTTGTCTTAGCTTCCCCAAATTATAACGGAACAGCCTTTGATGAATATTTAATGGTCGAATTGATGGGACCTTATGGCCTTGCCGAACGTGACTATATCTCTGGTTACTCCAATACAACCGGATATACCGAACCAGGCCTTAGAATCACTCACGTTGATGCAAGAATGTATCAAGACAATCACGACGAAACAGTTTCTGATCCAAATAGCTTAGGCGCTGATGGCGGAGATAACCGCACATGCAACACCTATGGTGGACGTATGGGTGTCAAATATGACTCCGATTATTGGCCAGAAGAATCAAACGCAGTTAAAGTTCCAACTAACATCAGCAAAGATCATCCAGATGCAAAATATGGCACAATCTCTAGAATGAAAGGTTCTTATAACTCCAACGTTAATGCCTATTTCACTGAGAGTTCCTTAATGGAATCCACAGTCGGTGCAACAAACTGGACAAATTCCTCTCACTTTAACGCCACAACTTCTGCAACTCTCTTCAAAGAGAACAACCGCTTCAACTTAGTTAACACGAAAGGCGAAGCTTCCACTTGGGCAAAGAACTTCATGCCTTCTGGAACAAATCTTTGGAACAAGGCTAAAACAACCTTGGGATGGAGTGGCAATAACATGTTCTACGAAATCGACGAAGACATGACTTGCAACTTCAATTTGAAGGTCACAAGCATCAAAGAAGATTCTGAATACGGCGCCATCGCAGAAATCAGCATCAACTTAAACTAATTCTCTTTAAAAACCATTTGAAAGCCTACCAAAGTAGGTAAGTAAAATGGTTTTTTCTGTACTTAAATTTATCAATTTCTTGTATTTGACATTGCAACTTTTTTGCTCACTTATCAACATTTCAATCAAATTTGATAATTCTATACCGGTAAAGTTTTATTAAGTGCTAAACTAAATATGCAAAACGTTCTAATGAACGTAAATAAAAAGAGGTAATTAAAAATGTCTTACAGATTCATGTTAAACGAAACTTCTTATCATGGACATGGCGCAATTGAAAACATTGTTCCAGAAGTTCAAGCTAGAGGTTTCAAAAAAGCTTTAGTTTGCTCCGATCCAGATTTAGTCAAATTTGGTGTCACTTCAAAAGTCACCGATTTACTCGACAAAGCCGGAATTGCTTATAAGCTTTATTCCAACATCAAGCCAAACCCAACAATTGAAAACGTCACAAGCGGCGTTGAAGCTTGTAAAGAAGCTGGTGCTGATTTTATCATCGCTATCGGCGGAGGATCCTCAATGGATACCTCAAAAGCTATTGGCATCATTATGACAAACCCAGAATTTGCTGATGTCAGATCTCTTGAAGGCGTTGCTCCAACAAAGAAACCATGCTTACCAATTATCGCGGTTGCAACCACTGCTGGCACTGCTGCTGAGGTTACCATCAACTATGTCATCACTGATGTTGAAAAGAAGAGAAAATTCGTTTGTGTTGATGCTCACGATATGCCTGTTGTCGCCATTGTTGATCCTGATATGATGGCTTCAATGCCAAAAGGTCTTACCGCTTCAACTGGCATGGATGCTTTAACTCACGCTATCGAAGGCTATATCACCCGTGGCGCATGGACAATGTCCGATATGTTCCATATCAAAGCGATCGAAATCATCGGAAAGAGTCTCCGCAAAGCAGTCGTAAATGATCCTGATGGCCGCGAAGGAATGGCTTTAGGACAATATATCGCTGGCATGGGTTTCTCCAATGTTGGCTTAGGCATTGACCACGCTATGGCACATACGCTTTCTGCATATTATGATGTTCCTCACGGAGTCGCTTGCGCAATGCTTCTTCCTATCGCTATGGAATTCAACGCTGACGTCACTGGTGAAAAATATAGAGATATCGCTGTTGCTTTAGGCGTTAAGGGAACTGAAAGCATGTCTCAAGAAGAATATCGTGCCGCAGCAATTAACGCAGTCAAAGAGCTCTCTAAAGATGTTGGCATTCCAACAAAATGTGAGAAGATCCTTGCTTCCGATTTAGATAATCTTGCAACTGATGCTCTTCATGATGCCTGCTATCCTGGAAATCCAAAAGAAGCAACTCACGAAGAAGTTGTCGCTCTCTTCAAGAAATTGATGTAGAATAATCCTAGAATTATTAGGCATCTCCTTTCTGCCTTAATAAAAGCACCTTAGCCCCTCCTTTAGGTGCAAAAAAATCCATTCCTTTGATGTGGGAATGGATTTTTAAATTGTTATTTTTTAGCTTTTTCAAGCTTTTCAAGATCACTAAGACTTAATTGGAAATCTTTTGTGTCTTCTTTTTTGAGTTTTTTCAATCTCTCTTTTTGTTTGCTAATCTCTTTTAATGATTTATCTTTTGGATAATTCGGATTATGGAGATTGGCGTTCAAGGTTTTATCGTATAGCCTTGCTTCAACGATGAGTTTATCATCTTTCTTGCTAGGCTGCGATTTGTCTTGAGCTTTGCTAGGAACCTTCTTTTTCTTGCTTTCCCCTACGACAAGAATTATGCCTTCTGGGATAGCGCTAGAAGAACCGCCAGATACACTTCCCCTAACTTTGACAATCTTAACCTTTTTGCCAGTTAAGTTTTCATTTTCTTTAGGTTGAGTTTTCTCTTTTTGATTCTTTTCCTTCTTTGAAGGTTGTTTCTTTTCTTGAAGAGGTTTCTTCTTCTCGATAGGCTTGATTTCTTCCTTTGACTTAGGTTGTTTTTCCTCTTTCTTATTCAAAGAAACGGAATAATTCTTATCAAAGACAAAGAAATATGTTTTATCGCCTTTTTTATAGACGAAGTTTCCTCCTTTTGCACCAAGAACATCAACGTTTGTAAGATCATCTTCGCTTAGATCTAATTCCCCGTGAATTTCTGGGAAATAAGGAACGGATGATCCTCTTAAAATTGTGTTGTAATTAAGTGCAAGACGACGAAGTGCTTCAGAAGGAAGTTTTCCTTCACCCGTTTTAAAAGAAGTAGATTCCTTAATTGTTGGATATTCCTTCTTCTCTTTTTTCTTGGATGATTTCTCTTTTAGAAGTTCGCTCTTTTTTACAATGAGTTCTTCTCTACTAAAGTTAAGTTTGAGATCCTTTATTTGCTCATTGCCTTTCTTCAAACGAGAGATTTGTTCCTCAATCTCTTTAATTTTGTTCTTAAGTTTGCAATTTGGATCAGGAAGCATCTTTGTGATTCTCTCATCCGCTTGAAGAATGTTCTTTTGGAGTTTGGTTAACTCTCTTGGTTTATTTGTGTCTTTTTCTACTTTTTGAAAAGACGAAGCGTCACGTTTCTTGTTGAAAGATTGTTTTAACGATGTTTCACCAGGGTTCTTTTCTAATTCAGAATCTTGATTGATGCGGTAAACGCTAAGATATCTGCCCTTCTGGGAATCAAGGTTATTCATTTTCAATAAATCTGTTGTCAAGGTTTTATCCTGGGTGATGACAAGGATTTTATTATGAATTCTTAGGCCTGAGACTCTTGTGTATATTGCGTTATCGGCAAATGATTCGCCTAAGGGTTTCGTAATTGTTAGAGCGCGGCTATGCCATCTATCATGGCGAAGAATCTTTAAGGCTCTAGTGGCTGCTAATCTCGATGATGCACGTTCTTTGTTTTTCTCTTTAGAATGTTTTTTTAACTCATCGACGCATTCGCCAAGGACAATTACTTGCAATTCTTCTCTCCAATATTCTTTTGAGGATACCAATTTATCCATGAATAATGGGAAAGTGTCTTCCATCAAGGAACATGTGTCCACGAATACATAGTCATATTCATTTAAGAATTTGGCTAAGCCCGAGGATTTCATTTCCTCTTGATACATATATGTATATTTTTTACCTCCTTACAATGTATTGTAACTGAGAACAAATTAAATTGCTAATTTTTGAGAGATATTTTGGAAGAGTTTCTTTACAAAAGTTTTTTGTCTCATGGTTTTTGTTTGTAATACAATAAAATCATGAAAGATTTATCTAAAGTCATATCGAAAAATCTCTCTTCTCTTAGAAAAGCTAGAGGTCTAACGCAAGGGCAATTAGCTGAGCAATTTTCCTATAGCGATAAATCAATTTCCAAATGGGAAACGGGCGAAGGGCTTCCTGATATTAACATTCTATCTGAACTTGCTTCATTTTATGGGGTAACGTTAGATTATCTGACCAAAGAACATTCCGATGAAACGTTAAAACACGATGGAAAGCTTGATCCAAAAGACGTAAGGCGTAACAAAATAATTGTCGTGGCCTTATCGGTCGTCTTTGTTTGGACTATCGCAGCTGTCATATATTCCGCCCTAAGAATCGCAAATATCACCTCATGGTCCCCATGGTTATCTTTTATTTGGGCTATACCTGCTTCATTTATTGCTATCTTCTATTTTGCTAAGAAATGGGGAAAAAGCTTAGATATGCTTATTACCATTATTTGTTTATATTGGACCGTGGCTTTGTCCTTATATGTTGAATTAGGAATGGATGTATCGATCGGGTGGAATTTGTGGTTTATTGGCTTAACGCCTATACCCGCAACGATCGGAACGATCTTCTTCTATAATTCATCAATTGATAAGTTTGATGCGCCTACCTTGTAATAGGCGCATTATTTTTTTAAAATATTTGAAGTTTTGTGAGGTAATAAAATGGATTCTATTCGTGTAATAAAGGTAAAACAAAGCGTATTTGCAAATAATAATGCAAGAGCGGACGAAGTTAGAAAGAAATTAAAAGAGAAAAATGTCTATCTTGTTAACTTAATGTCTTCTCCAGGCAGTGGAAAAACCACTTTCTTGGTTTCTTTAATCAACAAATTGAAAAATGATTTAAGAATTGGTGTCATGGAAGCGGATATTGATGCGACAGTCGATGCGGAAACAATCACAAACGAAACTGGCGTCAAATCAATTCAAATTCACACGTCTGGCGAATGCCATCTTGACGCAAAAATGGTTGATGATTCATTAGATGGCTTTGGCATTGATGATTTAGACTTAGTTTTCTTAGAGAATATCGGAAATCTTGTTTGTCCTGCGGAATTTGACACCGGTGCGACATCTTCTTTCGAACTTCTTTCCATTCCCGAAGGAGATGACAAACCGCTCAAATATCCATTGATGTTCACGGTTGCAAATGTTGTCGTTTTCACTAAAATGGACGCCAAATCAGTTTTCGATTTCGATATTGAAAAAGCAAAAGAACACATTCTTAAATTAAATCCAAATGCAGTTTTCTTCCCAGTTTCAGCAAAAACAGGCGAAGGAATTGATGAATTGGCCGCATATCTCTTAAAAGAGGTCAAGGAATATCAAGCCAAATAATTATGCATGAAATGTCTTATGTTCTTCTAACTATCGAACAATTAGAAGACATAATCAAAGAAAATAGCCTAAACGAATTATTGTCAGTAACTTTGAATATTGGCGAATCATCTGGCGTTGAAGAGGATTTCTTCCGTATTTGCTGGAATGAGGCAATAAAGGAAACGGACCTAAAAGAAACCAAATTGATTGTGAACATGATTCCGTCAACTGTTCGTTGCCTCTCTTGCAATGAAATATTCAACGCAAAAGAAAACAACTACACGTGTCCAACATGCGGAAAAGCGAACAATTATACGCCGATAAGTGGCAAAGACATTGAAATAGTTCAAATAGAAGGAAAATAGCCATTGCAAATGGCTATTTTTATTACGTAGCATATAACAAAGAATTCGAATTCATCCAAATTTGTAATTCCATAAAAGCAAATACTGAAGTTTTAACTATATATATTTACACTTTGTCAATTATAATGATATAATATCTTTGCTTAATTGGTTTAACAAAACGATTTGCCTCATTTGAGACAATCAATCTTCCAAGGGCTTAATTTCTATCACCCTCCCACCTAAGCTTTCATAAACACGATGGCTTATTGATATGAGAGTTCTTCCTTCTGAAGCGTTTTTTATTCCCTTAAGCACTTCTTTTTCTGTTTCTGCATCTAGGTTAGCGGTTATTTCATCTAGCAAAAGGATTTTTGGATTCGATGCAATCGCCCTAGCAATCGATAACAGTTGCCATTGCCCTTGCGAAAAGATTCCATCCGAGCAATGTGTTAAATAGCCATCAGGAAAAGAGGATATAGTTTCATCTAATCCCACCATTTTAGCGGCTTTGACTGCCGTTTCTTCATCAATTGTCGGATCATCGAGCGTAATTTGCGAAAGGATATTACCTTGGATGCGAGAGAAATGTTGTTCAACGCAGGCGATGTTTTTTCTTCTGTTTGAATCACTTATTTCTTTAATGTCTTCTCCTCCTATTTTGATATTCCCACTTATCGGAGAATACAATCCAAGCAATAAACGGAAAATCGTAGATTTACCTGCTCCGGTCCTTCCGACAAGCGTGATTTGTTCACCATCATCAATCTTTAAAGAGAAATCTTTCAGGATAAGTTTTTCATCATATCCAAAATCAACATGAGAAAAAGTAATATCACCATGAGCATTGTTTTCTTTTCCGATTTTTAATACACGCTCCTCTTCTTTTAAGAATTCATCAATTCTCTTCACACCAGCCATAGCGGATTGAATCGTTTGAATTTCCATGCCTAAACTCTCTATTGGCACAAATATTTTGCCAATATAAGCGATGATGGCTAAAGAAGTTCCAACAGACATTCCAAAGAAGGAAAGAATATCTTTGTTTCCAGAACTTGAAAGTAGCATAACGACCCCAACCACTAAGGCATTAATGAAAATAACGATAGGAGAGTAAATGGAATCATAGAAGTTTGTTTTTTCTATCGCTTGATAACTGTCATCTATCTTTCTCTCATAACGTTTTTCCATATATTTTTCTAAACCCAATAAATGTATGGTTCTAATGTTATGAATGGTTTCAGGAACTTGTGTAGATTCTTTAGCGATTGCGTTACGGTTTTCTAATTGCGAAGCAAGCGTTTTCTTTTGAACGTGTCTAGTAAATAAAATGAAAGGAGGTAATATCAAAACAAGAATTATAGCCAATCCTGTGTTTTCAAACGCAATGATAACTATTATTGAAAATAGACGTGCTATATCAGCAAACATGCTAATGATTCCAGATGAGAAAAGTGTTTCGACCGCATCAACATCTGAAGAAAATCTAGCTACTAATTCGCCTGGCTGATGTTTTAAAAGAACGGATGCATCTAACCTTGATAGTTTCTTTGACATTTCTCCTCTGAGGGAATGAATTATTTTTTGTCCTAATAAGATGAGAATAATCTCTTGCAAGGAAGAGAAAACTCCTTCCAATAACAGGCTAGCAAAATAAAGAACGATGATAAGAATTGAGGGCATTGTCCCATCTTCTAATTTATCGACAAACTTTGCTAAAACGATGGGAGGAAGTAAAGATGATAAAACAGAACACGTCACAATTAAAAAGGTTAACAATAACAATATAGGATGCCTTTTGAGAGATGATAATAAGGAAGGCGCTATTCCTTTTCTAATTTCCTTCTTCATTGTTCTTGCTCCCTATTTGGTTTTGATAAAGTTTTTTGTATGTTTCGTTTGTTTGAATCAAATCTTCATGTTTTCCGACACACGTCTTGCCTTTTTCAATATAAATTACCTTATTCATTTCTGGGAAGTGATACAGCCTATGAGAGATTAAAAAGATGATTTTATCTTTTCCATATTCCTTCAAATTGGTGAATATCTTATCTTCCGTTTCTTTATCTAATGCCGAGAACGGATCATCTAAAATCATTATTGGTCTTGGATTTGCTAACGTTCTAGCAAGAGCGACTCTTTGCTGTTGACCGCCAGAGAGACGAATGCCATTATTTCCGATGAGAGTATTTTCTTTCTTTTCCATAGAAAGTACTTCATCTTTTAAATCAACCATTGTTAAATATTTCCAAACTTCTTTATCTTGGTCAAAAACAATGTTCTCTTTGATAGTTTCAGAAAATAATTCAGGATCATGACCCAAATAGCTGATAATTCTCCTTAGTTGCTCTTTGGTGAATGAAGATAATTCTTTATTATCAAAAATAATTGACCCTGTATATTCATTTTCAAGGAGAAACGCTTTGCCAAATGTGGATTTTCCTCCTGCAATAGGTCCTGTAACACCAATAATGTCGCCTGGATTGCAACAAACAGATAAATCTTTAAAAATGGTTTTATCCCCATAAGAAAAAGACAGGTTATCAATAGTTAAAGAACCTAGATGCATTAAATCTATTTGTTTAAATTCGTTTGGCATTTTCATTAAAGGTTTTATTCTTTTCCAAGAAACCTCCGCTTTTTGGACAGAATTAAATAGTTTAGCGACCTTTGATGTTCGCAAAGATAATTTAGCAAAAGACGATAAGAATGTTGTAAAGGCGGCAATATCCCACACTTGCCATCCTTCCCCTAAAACATTCTTTCCACCAAAATAAAGGATAAAGAAAACACCTACGCTGCTTGAAGCAAGATATAGAGGCGATAAGGCAGTTTGCCATATGTTATTCTTTATTGATTTTCTTTCATATGTATTAAGCGCTTCATCATATTTGTCTTCTCTTATCTTTTCGCAACCATATATGCGATACGTTAAGGCATTTTCAGCTCGATCAAGCGTTGCTTCATTTAAGGAGGCGCTAGCAGTCTTAAATTCCTTTCCGGCCTTATGTATCGGTTTTTTCATCAAATAAGCACATATATATGCAATAGGCGTACAAGATAAGGAAAGCAAGGCAAGACGCCAATCATAAACAAATAGCATGATTGCAAAAGAAATAAATGATACCCCTGTGTCGAATACCTCTGTCGTAAATTTACGCATGCCTTCCGCACAATCATCTACATCAGATAAAGCCTTAGTCATAATTTCGCCATTTCCTTCTTTTTGCAAAGAAGAGCGATCTTCTCGAAGAATATTTGCGTAGAGAATAGCTTTCATTCTTTTGTTAACGTTATTCGAAAAACGTCTAACGTAAAAACGTTTCAAAAAGCGGCAAAACTGAACAAAAAGAACAATGCCTAAATAAATTCCCGCAAGGATAAGCATCGTCTTCCATTCTTCGTTTCCTTTTAGGATGTCCGATAATGTTTGCGCTAATCTTCCTTCAAAATACGGAGTGGCAAGCAATCCAACGTTATAGATAATTCCTGATATTGTAACTAGAGTGAGTGGAAACCATTCAAGCATGAAATAGTTACCAATCTTATCTGGTTTGAATGTGCGTTTTCTTCTCATTGTTTACTCCTCAAATGAGGGAAACCAGCACGGCTTTCTTTTTTGGAGGCTAGATACACTTTATCTAGCAAAGCAGCAAACGTTTCTCGTTCTTTTTCCGTTAACGATGAAAGAATATATTCATAGAAAGAAGATTCGATTACGACTTTATCAGCTTTAAGTTCTTCCGCTTTCTTTGTCGGAAAAAGAATGTGGCTTCTTCTATCGTTAGGATCATTCTTGCAAACTAAATAACCTTTTTGCTCAAGATTTTTAACCCTTCTAGCAATTGCGGCTTTATCCGCATGAAGGATTTCACATAATTTAGATTGGCTACATCCTGGGGCATGTCGTAGCGCATGAATCAAGTCTATTTCCGCAGTTCCAAGGCCTTCTTCTTTTAAAGATGCGATAACTAATTTCTCGGTTTCTCTAGCAATTTTTGTTATCTTACGTTCCGTGACATCCATATCTACCTCCATAAATTAGTTGTATATACAACCATTATAAGAGGAGCGTATGTAAATAAAAATAGGAAACTAATGAATTTTGATGATAGTTCTCAACAAGAATTAAATTTCAAAGAATGTTTATCAGAATAAAATTCTTTTTAGTAATATTAAACGGCTCAAGATGTAGTACATCTTCGGCAATATGCCCAGTTTCAAATGTTTTAGTGGCAAAAATGTATATCAAAAAATAGACAGTAAAAAACCGCTAAGCAATTAGCTTAACGGTTTCCTAGATTATTTCTTGATAACGATCTGGTTATTATCAACATCAACGGTGTATTTATTTTTCGTATCAATCTCACCCTTGATAATTGCAGAAGCTAAAGATGTCTCGACCTTATCTTGAATGAATCGCTTAATTGGTCTTGCGCCAAAGTTTGGCGTATAAGAAGAATCAAGAATGTATTGTCTAAGATTGTCAGTGAACTCAACAGAATAGAATTGATTCTCAAGTCTTCCCTTAAGTTCATTTAACATTTTATCAACAATCTTCAATTGAGTGTCTTTTCCAAGAGGATTGAAATAAACAATCTCATCGATTCTGTTAAGGAATTCTGGTTTGAAAGTATGGTGAAGGAGCTCTTCAACCTTATCCTTTTCTCCGTTGAGGATGTATTCACTTCCTAAGTTTGAAGTCATGATGATAATAGTGTTCTTGAAATCAACAAGATGGCCTTGCGAATCAGTTAAACGTCCATCATCGAGAATTTGTAAAAGAAGATTGAACACTTCAGGATCAGCCTTTTCGATTTCATCAAAGAGAACGATTGAATAAGGGTTTCTACGAACCTTTTCGGTCAATTGTCCTCCTTCTTCATATCCAACATATCCTGGTGCCGCGCCAATAAGACGTGAAACGGAATATTTTTCCATATATTCAGACATATCGATACGAATGATATTAGATTCATTATCAAAGAGGGCTTCAGCAAGGGCTCTTGCCACTTCTGTTTTGCCAACGCCAGTTGGTCCTAAAAAGAGGAATGAACCAATAGGTCTATTTGGGTTTTGAATGCCCGCTCTTTGACGAAGAATGGCATTAGAAACAAGAGTGATGGCATTTTCTTGACCAATAACTCTCTTTTCGAGAGTATCCTTAAGATCAAGCACCTTTTCTTTGTCCCCTTTAGAGATTCTTGATACAGGGATGCCTGTTCTTTTTGCAACTATCTTTGCAATCGATTCGGAATCTACGATCTCATCAACAAGTCTTTCGGTATCTTTTGTAGATTCGGTGATATCCTTAATTCTCTTTTCATATTCAGGAATTGTTTGATATTGAATCTTTGAAGCTTTCTCGAAGTTTCCTTCTTGGAAATAGTTTGCAAGTTCGATTTTTGCTTCCTCAATCTTATTTTTAAGATCTTTGGCTTCTTTTATTTGTGCTTTCTCTTTTTGCCATTCAGCTGTTAGCTTATTAGATTTTTCTTTATAATCTGCTAATTCTTTATCAAGTTCGGTAAGACGTTTCTTGCTTGATTCATCGTTTTCTTTAGTAAGAGCAACGCGTTCTACTTCAAGGGAGCGAATCTTTCTATCGGTTTCATCAAGCTCACTTGGCATAGATTCAATTTCAACTTTGATTGCCGCACAAGCCTCATCAATTAAGTCGATCGCCTTATCTGGTAAGAAACGATTAGTAATGTATCTATTCGAAAGGGTTGCAGCAGAAATCAACGCATTATCCGTAATTCTAACCCCGTGATATGATTCAAATCTTTCTTTGAGACCACGAAGAATCGTGATTGTATCTTCAACCGTAGGCTCTTCAATCATGACTGTTTGGAAACGTCTTTCAAGAGCCCTATCTTTTTCGATATATTGCCTATATTCATTTAAGGTTGTCGCACCAATGCAATCAATCTCTCCGCGAGCAAGCATCGGTTTAAGCATATTTGAGGCATCCATTGCCCCATCCGTTCTTCCTGCTCCAACGATAAGATGAATTTCATCGATAAAAAGAATAATTTTGCCATCAGATTCCTTGATTTTGTTAAGGACTGCTTTAAGACGTTCCTCAAACTCTCCGCGATATTTAGCGCCAGCAATTAAGGCACCCATATCAAGTTCATATATTTCTTTGTCTTTTAAAGTCGCAGGAACATCGTTTTTAACGATTCTTTCAGCAAGTCCTTCAACTATTGCTGTTTTTCCAACGCCTGGCTCTCCAAGCAAAATAACATTGTTCTTTGTTTTTCTTGCAAGTATTTGTATGACTTTTCTTATTTCTTCATCACGACCGATGACTGGATCTATCTTTCCAGCCTTAACATCCGCGTTGACATTACGGCCAAATTTATTAAGGATGTCTTTATCTTGGGAATAATCTTCCATTCCATTCATTTCGTTCATAAATAAAACCTCCTAATTAACTTTCCCTTTTCCGGGAACGTTATTATTATACCCCTTCTTTTAGCACTCGCAAGTATTGAGTGCTAATTATTTTAAAGCCAACTACGTCCATCTTTGATGGAAAAACGTCGTTTTATGACATATCACTTGCATTTTAAGGGTTCTAAGGTCTTTAATATTAGGGCAAAAATTTTAAAGTGTTGTTTTATGGAAAAGAAATTAATCCTTGTATCCGCACCGCCAGCGAGTGGAAAAACGTATGTATCAATGAAATTGGCGGAAAATCTAGCTCACGTAACCTATCTTGATAAGGACTCATTAGTCCCTCTTAGCAATGTCGCTTACAAAATTGCAGGTATTCCAGTTGAAAGAGAAGGCGAATTCTTTCAAAAAAATATCCGTGATGTTGAATATGACGTCATTCTTGAAATGGCATTTACTGCCTTAAGATATGAAGATATTGTCTTAATTAACGCTCCATTTACGAGAGAGCTTCATCATCCTGAATATATCGAATCGTTAAGAAAGAAACTCAAAGAACAATATAACGCTCACTTGGTAATTGTTTGGGTCATTTGCGATATCGAAACCGTTAGGAAGAGAATGATTCAAAGAAATTCCGAAAGAGATGTTTTCAAGATCAAATATTTTGATTCATGGGTGAAAACACAGGATTTCAAAACTCCTATAAATCTTAGAGTCGAAGGAGATCCTTATTCATTGGTGATCTTCGATAATTCCAACGACGAAGCGTTCCTCAAATCAATGAGAGAAACGATTGCCTTATTAGAGGAAAAATAAGATCTGGCGCTTAGGCGCCTTTTCTTTTTTGAAAAAAGAGTTTTAAGCTCCTCGTCCATTTGAGATAACGTTTGGAACATAACGGGTCTTTTCTTCCTCCTTATAAGCAAGCAAGAAACAAAAAAGACGTAGAAATTTAGTATTTCTAACGTCTTTATTTGCTTAAATTAATCGATGAACAATGCTGCAGCACCAAGAATTCCAGCATCATTTCCTAAAGCAGAAACGAATACTTTTACAGGAGCCGTGCATTCAAAGCCGTATTTCTTTTCTTTTAACTTCTTTTCGATAGCGTTTGTTAGATATTCTCTTTGATTTGAGAGTCCTCCGCCAAGAACGATTGCTTCAGGTCTAAAGATATTGCAATAGTTAATGCAGCCAATCGTAAGATAATCTTCATATTGATCGACGACCTTCATTGCGGATTTATCGCCTTGTTTCGAACATTCAAAGGCTGTTTTTCCATCAACTTTGTTGATATCATACGCGACATAATCCCACATAATGGAATTCTTGTCTTTTTCCATCATCTCTTTTGTTTGACGGATAAGGGCCGTTACGGAAGCATACGCTTCAAAACAGCCTCTAAGGCCGCAAGAACATTGAACGCCATCCATAGCGATGATCATATGTCCCATCTCTCCCCCTTTTCCTTCATTTCCGACATAGAGATGGTCATTGAGGTAAATTCCTCCGCCAACCCCTGTGCCTAAAGTCAATAAAACGAGATTGTGGTAGTTCTTTCCAACGCCAAACTTTGCTTCCCCTGCCATTGCAGCATTCGCGTCATTAGCAATTCTTGCCTTCATTCCGGTTTTCTTTTCAACCATATCCACGATTGGGAGATGATGCCAATTTAAATTTCCAGAGAAATCGCAACATCCTGTATCGGAATTGATTGATCCAGGTGAGCCAATGCCAATGCCGGCAAAATCTGATTTTTTGTAATCGCATTTGACGATTTGCTCATTGATGAGATCGCCTAAACGGTTGATCAGTTCTTCTTGAGTCGCATTCTTATCGATTGGGAAGCCAAAACGATTAAGGATTTCTCCTTCTTCAGAAACGAATCCGCCCTTTATTGAGGTTCCGCCAATATCAATACCAACGTATTTCATCTTTTTCTCCTTTATTTAACTAATTTATCAAATAATTCTTTAGCCGCAACGATCGCATCATCCATATCGAAATAACGATATAAGGCTAGTCTTCCTAAGAAATACACGTTTGGTTCAAGTTTCTTTGCTTCATCGAGGTATTTCTTTGCAAGATTGTTGTTTCTTTCATCATTAACCGTGTAATAAGGGATCTTTCCATCGGAATACGAATCAGGATATTCCTTATAGATAATTGTCGAATGATGGTTCTCACAATAAGGATCGAAATGCTTATGCTCGGTGATTCTTGTGTATCCAACGTCTTTTGAGGTGTAATTGACGACTGGATTCGATTGGAAATCATCTTGCGGAAGAGTTTCTTCTTCAAAACGTAATGATCTCCATTCGAGTTTGCCATAGCAATAATCAAAATAAGTATCTAATTGGCCAGTGTAAATGATAACTGGGGCATAGGAAGAATATTTGTCCTTTTCCTTAAGATAATCAACGTTATAAATAATGTCGATTCCTTTTGCGAGGTTCTTGGCAAATTCTGAGAATCCTCCTTTAGGAAGACCTTGATATATGTCATTGAAATAATTGTTGTTATATTCAAAACGTAACGGCAAACGTTTGATTATTGATGCAGGAAGATCTTTGCAATCTTTCCCCCATTGTTTTTCGGTATATTCCTTGATGAGTTTGGTATAAACCGTTCTACCAACCATACTTAAAGCTTGTTCTTCAAGATTTTTCGGCTCTTTAATGCCTTCTTTGGCGATTTCTTTAGCAATGATTTCCTTTGCTTCTTCTGCCGTGTTAACTCCCCAAAGTTCATGGAAAGTATTCATATTGAATGGAAGATGATATCTTTCCCCGTGATAGTTTGCGATTGGGCAATTCATGAAAGGATAGACATCCGAATGTTTATTAAAGAAATTCCAGGCAAATTCATCGGATGTGTGGAAAATATGTGGGCCATATGTATGAACAATAATGCCATCCTTTTCCTCGGTGGCAATATTTCCTCCAAAATGGTCTCTTTTTTCCAAGATTAAGACTTTTTTACCCTCGTCAGCTAATAATCTAGCTATGCTAAGCCCTGAAAGCCCAGCGCCAATAATGAGATAATCGTAATTCATGGTGGTATTATAGCATATCTTTCAAAAAGATAAGAAAAAGGCTCCCTTGATTCTAGAAGAAAGGAGCCAATTAAGAGTTATTTAGATTCAACGAATTCAGCTATTTTAGTGTCGTTATAGAAGAATGCGCGGCTAAATTCATAATCAGAAGCAATTCCATCATCGTTATCGATCATCTTGCCATCTTTTTTGTAATTAAGTCTTTCTAAGCCAGACATTCTTACTGGCATTCCGTCTGCCGTGACAGAATTTCTAACTACGCATGCTCCTCCGCCAGATTGTTCTCCGATGATTTTTGCGCAACCAGTGTCTTTGCAAACCGTTGGGAAAAGATTAGCGCAAGAGAATGAAAAAGATGAGGTTAAGGCAAAGAAATTAAATTTTCCTTTATATGAATCGTTGCTATCAAAATTGCCATCAAGGTTAGTATCAACTTTGTAATGGAGCTCGGTGGTCGATTTTGTCGTGGCATTATCAAGATTGATTTTCACGTCATTTGTTAAGAAGCCAAGTGTTGCAACCAAGGCATCCGCGGCCCCACCGCCATTTGTCGTAAGGTCAAAAACTACATTTTCAATATTTCCATGTTTTTTGATTTGCTCAAAACATTCATAAAACAAAGCAAATGACTCTGTAGTTTGTAATTCCGAAACATTTTTTGTCGTAACGACAGTACCCGTGGTATCAAAAGAATCGAAACGAATAATTGCAGTCTTGTTTTTGAAAGCCAATGGAGAATAGCTTTGTCCAAGGGCTAAAGTTTTAGCGGCAGTTAATTCCTTATAATCAGCAGTTAACTTAATTTCGCGAGCGGATGGAGTGACATTATTTCTTGTCGTATTGCTTAACCCGCCATAAAAACTTGAGAAAGAATAAGTTGTCGTATGACCGTCACCAAAAACATTCATAAACAATTCATTAACGCCAGTTTCATATGTTTCAATATGGGTTGACTTCAAGTGGTTACGGACTGTTGGATATTTATTTCTTAAATAGGTATCGAGGCTAAAATTATCGTATTTATCATGGAACCCATAAAAGTTGTTGATGTTGTAACAAAGAGATGCGTAGGCATAATCCGCCATCGATTGGGATCTATTCTTTGTCGAATATGAACCGCTGTAATAGTCTTTTCCGTATGAAGACATGACTGATTTTCCTGCCGCATCTTTAACAGGTTTAACAAACATCGTGTTGAAGCAAAGATAAAAATCGTTGCCATTAAATGCAAACGGAGTAGAAAGAGATTCGAAGAATGTCGAATTCAAAACGGAGAAAGGAAGATATACCTCATCTCCATCGGCAATGATATCAAGGTCTGCTCCTTTAATGTCGAATACGGTTTTGCCTGGATATGTGTATGTGGAAGTATCGCTTGCCGAAAGATAGATGCCTTTTGTGCTTACCGTTGTAACAAGATTGTTAACGACTGGGCTTTGGTTTAAGGCGGCAATAAATAACTCGAATTTATCAAATGTCAGAGTTCCCTCGCTTGCGTTGATGCTAGCCTCAAAAGAATTGCCAATATTAAAAACGTAAGACCCATTCTTGTAATCATCGATGTAGCTATTTTCTCCCGCTAAAGTTGAAAGAAAATTTCCAAAGGTGACATATGGCACATCATCTAACATTTTGTATTTAAGTTTTCCGATGCTAGAAGAAACAATATCCTTCCCATCTTCTGATGTTTTTCCAAGATATAGATTTCCTTCTTTTTCACTTGAAAGGTTATCCGCTTTTGGATCAAACTGGCCAAATTGGCAAGAGGTTAAAATACCCGCTAAAGCAGATCCAGAAAGAAGAATTAAGCTTAAGGTTGGTATCAATTTAATTTTCTTATTCATGTATGCAAAAATTCCTTTAATTTATACAAGGGTAATTATAATTTGCAACACACGTTAATTAAAGGTAAATATAAATATTTAAATACACGTATCCCTTAGTTTTGCTCTTCTTCAAGAAGTTTTTCTTCTTTGATTGCTTTGTTAACGTCTTTAAGAGATGCAAAACAACAAATAACAGGTAATAAAGCAGCAAGGTTTGAAAATGTTTCAAGAATTGAGATATGTCCTTCAAAAGGAAGGTAATACTGAGTTATTCCAAAAGGAACGCTTAAGGCGATAAAAGAGATCCCGGTCAGCATTAAGATTTCCCAGATCACCTTCTCCTTTGGGAAGAAAACGGTTATTGCAAAAGTGAAAATAGCTAACACAAGACATGAAAGTTCCAAGAAATAGAAAATATTGCAGGTGTTAATTTCTGAATGGATCTTTTCTGGCAAGACAATTAATTCTGGGGTAAGCATGGCTCCAGCAACAACAACCCAGGCAAAAAGATAAAGGGTTGATAGTCCTTGAATACCAATAAGTTCTCTTTTACGGGAAATATCCGCGATTCCATCAACAAAAGTAAATAAAAGAATGGCGAATATCAATTGGATGCATTCATAAGATATCGCTTGATTTAAGTCGAGTATTTCATCTTTTGTCGCCGAACCTTTTTGAATGGTATACATAATTATCAATGCAACACCAAAAACGATATGAAATAAATCAAAAATAGTGAATCCAAGGAAGTTATAGTTTTTTATCGGATGTTTTTTGCCATCATGATGGGCTTGGTGGACATATTTGTTTTTATCAATCTTCATACTAAAGAATGATAGTCCTATTTCCCCTTGTTGGTAAGAATATAATCATTCAAATCGTTAGTTTCATTAAGCTTTCGTGTTGCAAAATAAACAGGATAGAAGAAAAGAAGAGCGAGAATTATCGTAACTATTGATGTGAATAAGGCCGCAGGAAGTTTGCTAACGGATGTGATGAATGCCGCTTCAAAAGTCGTGCCTAAACAAATAGAGAAAAGTATACGTAAAAAGAATTCACCAACAACGTTTACCAATAAGCCGCATATTAAGGCAAAAAGAAGACATTTAGTTGAAAGAGGCATCCAAAAAGAAGCGATAAGAGCGACAAGAATAATAGATGCAAGAATCGCTGAAGCAATTAACGCCGTTAAAGAATAGCCCGATCCATTTGTAAGATAGCCATATAAAATCCAGTCAAAGGCTAGGAAGCCTACGCCTGTTGCTATGCCAAGCAATAGAGTTCCGTTCCATTTCTTCTTAAGACAGATTCTAAAAAGAAGGCCAACAACAAATCCAAAAAGGAATTTGATGATGAAGGTTCTTAGATACGTATTCCAGCCATACCCTAAAGCCAAATCGCAAAAACCCATGCCTAAAGAACCCGCCACTCCTCCAATAAGAGGTCCGCATAATAAGCCCGCTAAAACACAAAATAGATTTCCTAAATGGATTTTGCTAGTGCCAAGAGGGATTGAAATGAAGGTTCCTCCGAAACAAAGGGCAATAAAAATAGCCGCATAAATGATTTTTATTAATAATTGTCTTTCTTTACTCATGAAATGAATGTTAGTTAAGTAGCCGAACTAAATCAAGTAAATATTTTGTAATAGCGGCAATCAATAGAACTAGTGATGCCTTTTTGAAACAAGTATTAGCAAAAACAATTGAACCTAATGATATGGAAAATATTTACAAAGAAATTTTAGAAGTTAAGCTAGGTGAAACAGGCATGGCTAATGTCTAAATTTGCTCATAAATATTCTTTATTGGACGCTTGCTACTATTTATCTATTTCTTCAGACTCTGAATACCATACGTAACTGGGGTCAGATTCTCTTTGCTTTGCGAACCATTTCTTATGCTCGTTCAAGGACATCATGTATGGTCCGGGCTTTTCATCCGGTTCATCTTCAAAGCCGGTGTCCTCCCATCCACAGATCGGGCAAATATCAGAACAAAGCAAATCTTTGAACTCATACTCTCCGCAAACGGGGCATTTGTGGGGCTCGGGGTCCCCAATGAAATCCAGATAGTACTCCCATTTGGGGCTCTCCTTGATTTTTTGCTCGTACCAGGCTTTGTACTGGTTCAGCGACATCTCGTTGGATTGGTGGGACAGATCAGGGTCTTTGAGCTGCTCTAGGTCGTAGAACCACCCGCACATCCGGCACTGGGTGGTGTTTGGCGTCATGCCAAGTTGCTCTATCTCGTCATCACTGAGTTTCGTGAAATGAAATCTATTGCAAACCGGGCAGAGCATCGGCTTTATTTGCTTTGAATTCTTATCCATGTTTTAACCCCTTTCTTTGAATAATACCAAAATTGATTTCCAGTATGATGGTACGTTACTACATATCCATCTTTTGTCACGACTACTAGCCTTCCGTCCCTGGGGTCATATTGTAAGTCGACCCATTGTAGTCAATGACGCTTTTGTAATGTTTTCTATCGATTTCGTTGGCGAAATGGACTGCTTTGATGGTTTTCCATTAATGCGCCAACCTACATATAAAATTGTAAGGACGTTAGTGCGTTATTCAAACAAAAAAAATATATTTCTTATACAGTGTACAGTGACGAAAAAAGACGCAGGTTTTTTCTGCGCCTTTAATAGTGAAATAAACTTTTATTTCTTACTTATATGTGATGCTTGATGTGGATCCACAATAGGTTTTGCTTTCATCCCAGTCTTGATTTGAAAGCTTAACTGTAACGCTTGCGCCATTAGAACCGGAATTGCCCCATTGATTGGTTGCTTCAGCCATAAGAAGGTAATCGGATGATGATGCCTGATTGAAGGTATTTTCGCTTAAAGTTACTACCGCGGTAATATTAGTAAGATAGAACATTGGAACAGAACTTGTCGTTACCGTAAAAGAACAATTTGTTGCTGAAAAATAATCCGTTCCTTCGCTTGAATCGCCAGAAAAAGATTGATAAATGAATATTCCTCCACGGTCAATTACATGAGTCGAAGACGAGGAATCACTTGTTCCACTTCTATTTCCATCCCCTGAGCAAGAGAAAGTGCAATCAGTTAATGTAGCGCTTGATCCTCCTTCAACTACGACCATTTGAGCTTTATTTGCGCTTCCAGAAGATGATGAAACGGTGATTGAGTCTGTAGAATACACCAAAGGCGAGCCATTGGAATTCGTTTCAAGTTCCATGTTGCTAGCAATAATAGATCCACCACCTCTATCATTTGCTAATGCCGCACATGAAGCACCTTTTGTTGTTATTGATACCCCGTCTGCAATTATATTTCCGCCATATGTGGTATGTAGCCCTCTTGAACCGGCTGATCCTGTTGTATTGATTGTTGAGGAAGAAATCGTAACGTTAGCGTCATTGGTTGCCACTATGGCATTAGAGCCATTACTTGAAGTAAGAATATTTGCATATTCAATCGTTGCAGTTGAGGAAGACCCGGAAACCACTATGCCTGAATTTATGCCGTAGAAATTATAATCATCAGACACTTGGCCATTGCTTGCCGCGCTACCAGATTTGCTAATGTTGACATAGGAAGAACTTGTTCCTGTAATATTGAGTTTCCCTCCGTTTATGACTAAGAAAACAACTTGATCAGAGGAAGAGGAAGCACTTGCATATTCACCTGAAGTGATATTTACCGTGACTCCATCAATTAAATATGCGGCAGAGATGGTTTTGTTTGTTGTTTGTCTGCCATATACGAAAGATACCGTAGCAGATCCGCTTGTAATTTCCTTTCCTGAAGTATCGTAAACCTTATTTGAAGTGTCGTTAGTAGATGAAACTGAAGATGTTTCTTCGTTTCCGTTTGATGAATTTGAAGAGCTTGCTTCGTTGCTACTTCCGCTAGTATTTGAACATGAGGCGCAAAGAAGCATTAAACTTAGTGTCGGAATCAATAATTTAGTCTTTTTCATATCAATTGTCTCCTTTGGACACATTAAAGATAAAAAGCGAACCTTAATGGAGCCTTAAGCGATTTAAAAAAGGTTGAGTTTTCTTTTAGTGTCTAGCAAAGAATTCTCTAATCTTGTATTATGTAAAAGATAGGTAATAGGAAAGTAAATGTTTAGTAACATAATACTCGAAAGCACCCAAAGTAATAACATGGTAATTGAAATATTGTTGATGATTGGTGGGCTAGGCGCCCTTTTTGTCGGGATGAATATGCTTCAAGGAGCAACAGAAAAACTTGCGACTGGAGGCTTAAAAAAACTTTTTAAGAAAACCGCTAATTCAAAGCTAGCTGGAGTTGGTATTGGAACTTTAGCCACGATGATTATGCAATCAAGTGGAGCAACGACAATCATGGTCGTCGGATTTGTTAACGCTGGCGTTATGAGCTTGACCCAAGCCGCCACATATATTATGGGCGCAAACATTGGTACAACTATCACTGCTCAAATTGTCGCCTTAGGCGGACTATCCTCCTCATCATTCCCGCTTACTGAAATTCTTATTTCTTTGACCCTTGTTGGCGTAATTTTAAAAATGGTCACGCATAAAAAATGGCCGAAAGCCGCTTTTGTTGGCGATATGATCACGGGCTTAGGCTTGCTATTCTTAGGTTTAGAGACGATGACAAACAATATGCAAAGCGTTCTTCTAAGCAATTCTGCAATTCAAAACGCCTTGGTATCTTTGACCAATCCATTCTTATTATTAGTAATAGGTATTGTTTTAACCGCTTTGGCTCAATCTTCTTCCGCCATCACTTCTATCGTTTTGGCTCTTGCTATGGCAGGTGCGGTTGTTGGTGGAAGCGGCAACGGAGTCCTTTATCTTATTCTTGGCTCGAATATTGGCTCATGCGCGACTGCCTTGCTTTCCGCAATCGGTTCAACGACTAATGGCAAAAGAACCGCTATCATCCATCTTCTTTTCAATGTCTTTGGCTCATTGATATTCTTCATCATTCTTGTTTGTTGGCCAAATGCAATGGAGATGACTCTTGCTAAATGGTTCCCTTCCTCCCCTGCAACGCAAATTGCGATGTTCCACACCTTCTTTAACGTTGTTGTTACCGTTCTTTTCTTGCCATTAACGAGATTCCTTGTTTTCTTAGCCACGAAAATCATTCCAGAGAAAAAAGGGAGCCCAGAAGAAGACTTACTCGATCAAAGATTCCTTGCAACGCCTGAACTTGCTTTAACACAAGCCGTTTCTTATTATCACATTCTTGCTAAACTCGCTCTTGATGACCTTATTATGGCTTTAGAAGCGTTTATTGCTAAAGATACCCAAAAGAAAGAGCAAATAGACGAGCTCGAAAACAAAGTCTTAAGAATGTCGAAAGAGTTAAATCAATTTATCGTTCAAATATCCGCGAATGGGGTTTCTGAAGAATCTCAAAAGAGAATTTCTAGAATGCAACTAGATATTGCCGATATCGTCCGTTTTACGGAAGTAGCCGATAATATAACCGGATATACGAATCACGAAGTAAATGATGAACTTACCTTCTCTGATATCGTCTTCAAAGATTTAAAAAACATGGAAAGCAAGATTGTCGAAATGTTTAACAAGGTAGATAAGATTGTCGACAAACCTTCATTGGATGACTTATATGCGGCTAGAAAGATGGAAGATGGAATCGATAATATGCGTACTGAAATGGTCAAAGGCCATTTAAAAAGACTTGAGGTTGGCGAATGCAAACCTCAAAACTCCAACATCTTCATTAATTTAGTTGGTAACCTTGAAAGATGCGGAGACCACCTTAACTTCATCTCCGAACGTTCTTGTGGAGATCTTCTTCCAAAGAACGAAGAAAGCAATATCACCTTGCACCCTTAATCAAATATATATTCTTGACGGTTTGAATAACCGTCTTTTTTTAATGATGATTCAAGGAAGTCGTATCTAAAAGGTACAAGTTTTAATAAATGGAAAGAAGCATTCATCTTCTTTAATGCGTCAAGGTTGATTCCTTTACGTTTGATAATAGGGAGAAATTCTTCATTATCTTCTTCTATTACTTCTATTTTTCCTTGGATTTGTAAGGAATGAATATTTCCAAAGCCGGTATACGGCTCAAATATCGCGCCAGACACGTTCTTGTTCTTCTCAAGGTATTTGAATTTGATCCCTCCTTCAGAAAAGATATAGAAATACCCATCATAATAGTTATATTCAAGCGGAGTGCATCTAACCTCGTTTCCAAATCCAGTTGCTAAAGCCATCGTGTTATGGCTTAGGATAAAAGACTCAATAAGTTTAAATAAGTCTACTTTTTCAACCTTAACACCATCCTTATCTTTCTTAATCCAATATTGGCTTGCTTGCAAATAATTCATATACGCATGACCTCTTTTTTCTAATTCTAGCACCGAAAACCGTTTAAATTTAAATTCCTTCTTAAATTCAGCCGTAAAGAAATGTAAAATTTTCAAGGCCATAGGAGGAGAATCGATGATTTTATATTACATCCGTCATGGCGAGCCAAACTATGAAAAAGATTGCCTTACCGAATTAGGGAAAAAGGAAGCGGAGGCTCTTGTTCCTTATTTCAAGAAGAAAGGCGTTAACGAAATCTTCTCATCAAGCATGGGAAGAGCAAAAGAAACTGCTAAACCTACTGCTACAGCTTTCTGTTTGCCAATAACATTATGCGATTGGGCAAGAGAAGATAAAACTTGGGAGAATTATGCTGCAAAACTAAGCGAAGGAAGAACCACTTGGCTTTTCTGGCATCCTAAATGGGTGAAAGAATTTAACTCTAAAGAAAGCATTCAAGCAGGTTACGAATTCTACAAGCTTCCAGCATACGATGAAATAAATATTAGAAAAGGCATTGAAACCACCGATAAGGCCGTTGATGAATTCATGCTAAGTCTTGGTTATTCTCACATTAGAGAAGGAAGATATTACAAAGAAATTCAAAAGAACGACGACCATGTATGTTTATTTGCTCATCACGGCTTTGGATTAGCATTTCTTTCTTCTTTATTAGATATTCCTTATTCATTCTTTTCTTTGAGATTTGATATGGGACACACGAATGTCACAGAGATTGAATTTAAAGCAGATGAAAACGGAAATGTATTCCCAAAAATCCTTCACTTAGCAAATGATGCCCATCTATACAAAGAAGATGTAGGATTCAATCAAAAACCAACAGAGTTATACATCGAGGAGAAAAAATAAAATGGAAGAAACATTAGAAAAGAAACTCTCATTTTGGAAAGAGGTTAAAGAAAAATTGATGACGACGACCAATGGCATGGCTATCGGTCTTTTCGGAACGTTGATTATCGGGACTATTCTTGATTTATTCGCCAAAATTCCTGGAATGAGTGAATTATCCACTTGGACAACAGTCATTAAAGGATTAATGGGTGCAGGAATTGGTTTAGGCGTTGCCCTTTCTTTAAAAAAGAATGGCGTTATTGTCGTTGCCTCAATGACGGCAGGAATGATTGGAAACTACGCTTTCTCTTTTACTGATATGAAAGTCAGCTCGATTGGTGATCCTCTTTCTTGCTATATAAGTTCAATACTTTGCCTACTTGCCATCAAATATATCATGAGAAAGAAAACCCCGGTGGATATCATCTTGTTGCCATTAGTTGGCCTTATCTTCTCTCTTTTATATTCATTCTTACTTGCTAACTACATTCATTACATCACCGTTGGGCTTGGCTGGGTAATTGAAAAATCATTCAATGTCGTGCCGTTCTTGATGTGCATCATCATTTCGGTTCTTGTTGGCATGGCTTTAACCGCACCAATATCCTCTGTTGCAATTTGCGTTGCGATTAAAATCGGTGGAACTCCTTTAGCGGCATATGCGGCCTTAATTGGCTGCTGCACCCAAATGGTTGGCTTTGCCGTTCATACAGCAAGGGACAACAAATGGGGCTCAGTTATTGCCGTTGGAATTGGCACGTCCATGCTCCAATTTAAAAACATCGTTAGAAAACCACTTGTTTGGCTTCCAACAATTATTGCCTCGGCTTTACTTGGCCCCTTAGCAATGGTTATGCCAATTCAAGATGTTGCCTATTACACGGAAAATAACAGTATTTCTTCATTATCTGTTGCAGGCGGTATGGGAACTTCAGGCTTGGTTGGTCCATTAAATGTTCTAGCCGCTAATAACTACAATTGGATACTCGCAATTGAAGTTATAGTGTTCTGCATTGTATTACCAATCATCCTCGTCTTCTTGCTTGATTTGCTTTTTAGAAAGCTTCACTGGATCGAAAAAGGCGATTTCTCACTTAATAGCGATCTCTAATAAATTCTAAAAATCAAAAAATCCATGCTAAAACCCAGTTATTTTTAAAAATAGCGGGGAAATAGTATGGATTTTTTAATATTTGGATTTTGAGATTTTAGAAAACCAAGATTTTTAAAGAAACATAATCAAATAAATTGGCAAGGAAACCAGTCCATTTTCATAAACCATAGTATTGGCATTGCCAAAGAGATATCCTTTTGGAAGTTTGTAGTTTCCATTTTGATCTAATAATTTTGGAATAGCGCGGTAATTATTATGATTCTTTCCGGATTTGATTTCTATTGGCAAAATATTCTGACTTTCATAGTCGTTTATAAGAAAATCAACTTCTCCTATTTTTTTGCTATCAAAATAATACAAAGAGTGGCCATGCGCCTTTAATTCCATAGCTACAGCAGTCTCATACAAAGCTCCGAGGTTTGCATTGCTATCTAAAGAAAGGATATTGTTGATGGCGTTCTTATACAAAATATTCGATAAAATTCCAACATCATTATAGTAAAGTTTAATTAAATTCTTAGTGGATGATTCTTCTAAAGGGAAACGAGGATCAGAAGCAGCCTTTACATCAAGCGCACATCCAGAAGAAATTAGATAATCAAATTCATCCTCATAATGTTTACGTCTGTTTTTGTTTTCCGTATCAATCTTATTAAATTTGATTCGTTTAACTTTATTTTCCATATATGAGGTCAAAGAATCGTATATTCTTCTAATTTTCAAGGAATGCTCCTCATCATATTTGCTCGCATCATCTTTATAGTAAGTCAAGGTGGTTGACTGCAATTCCCTGGTCGCAGCAACATTCTTGTTTGTTACGTATTCTTTGATGGCATCAGGAAGTCCGCCTGAAACTAAATAGTCTCTAAAATAACGTAGCATCGTTTTATGAACGCCTTCTGTTACCGGAATTTGATTAGTAAAGCAATCTTTGAGGTAATCAATTAGATCGCTCTTAACACCATTTGCATATAAGAATTCTTCAAAATCGAGCGGATACATTTTCGCTTCTTCAATGCTTCCCATAGGAATGAAGGTGTGTTTTAGGGTTACTCCTAGCAAAGAGCCGCTACAAATATAGCGAAATCTATTGTCTTGCTTCAAAGCTTTTAAAAGAGAGAGAATTCTAGGATAAGATTGGATCTCATCTAAGAAAATAACGGTATCATCAACAGAACCAATTTTATCACCATATAGGGCGGAAACTTGAAGGTAGAAATCTGTAACATTGTTTATAGATTCAAAAAATCTATTCCCATCACAGTCGTCTTTTAGATTAATTTCTATGTAATTTTTAAAAAGACTTTTTGCAACATGGCGAACAATAAAGGATTTCCCGACCTGTCTAGCGCCATCAATAACTAGAATTTTTGCATCTTTATTTTTTAAGTTTGTTTCGATTCTTTTTTGAATTTTTCTGTAGAACATATATTTCCTTACATTATCATTATAATTATGGAATGCACTTTTTTCCAAGTCGAAAATGGTTGAAAATGCACTTTTTTCCAAGTCGAAAATGGTCAAAAATGCACTTTTTCCAAAGTCAGAACATCTAAAAGACTATTTTTATATTCCCAAAAACAGTAAGAAATACATCAAAAAAGATCGCCATTTCTGACGATCTCTACGTATTCTTATTTGAACGTAATTAT
>CAVJFO010000035.1:0-20620 GCA_963648925.1 Hallerella sp. | reverse complement strand
CCAAAAGAAAAAGATAGAAGAAGGGCCATCCTAAATGATTTGCTAGGCGAAATGACCCCTTTAACGTTTATTGAGCCAACGTTTAGGTGCGATTACGGTTTTAATATTCATTTTCATGGCTTAGCCGTTATTAATTTTAACTGTGTTTTCCTTGATACTTCCCCAATTAATATTGGGAAGAACTGCTTTATTGCACCAAATGTCGTTATCGCTTGTTCATCTCACCCATTGGATTCAGAAGAAAGAAACGCTGGTTATCTAATCTCTAAGCCAATAAACATTGGAGAAAATGTTTGGATTGGTGCTAATACGACAATAATTGGCGGAGTAAATATTGGTTCTAATGTTGTTATAGGCGCAGGATCTGTGGTAAATCGTTCTATACCTGATAATGTTGTTGCAGTAGGCAACCCTTGCAAAGTTCTAAGATCTATAACGGATAAAGATAAAATGATGATCGAAGATTCATTGAAGAAATGAATTGTCATTTAGGAAGCAATGTATCTATAAAATAGTGAATATATTGTTTATCATTATTTTAATGAAGATAATGAATATATGGTTTCAAGGGATAACAAATGAATAAGAGCAGGATTAAATACATGATTATTGGAGGATTGCTTGCTTTATTAAGCGTCGCTTTAATCGTTGGAATATCTTTGCTGATTGGTTTGAATAACTAAATATATAAGGGATTCGCAAGGGATTTTTGAATTTTTAGACTTTTTGGAAATTGAAAACGCTTTCAAAAATTTTTGCTTATGCGAGGGGAAAACTTTTGAAATAATTTAAAGGCTAAATAAGCCGTAACTGTGTTATCTTGACGTTAAATGTCGCCTCCCTATAGTCTGACCGGGAAGCAACAGTTGGCGTCTTTTTTTGGCTATTAGGAGTTAAAAAAATGAGTAACACTGAATTTTTAGGAAAGGAGAAGATGGGGAAGCTTATCTTCAAATTTTCCATTCCATGCATCTTGTCATTGTTGATAAGTGCACTTTATAACATCGTTGACCAGATTTTCATCGGCAACTCAGATGTTGGATCAATTGGCAATACTGCTACGACAATTGTTTTCCCGCTAACGACAATTGCTTTAGCTTTTGGCCTTCTTTTAGGGGATGGGGCTGCTGCTTATATGTCTCTTTGCCTAGGAAAGGGCGAAAAAGAAAAGATTGAAAAAACTGTTGGATGCGCAATCCTTCTTTCTTTTATCTTCTCGATGCTTTTTTATGCAATATGTTTCCCTTTGCTTGATAACATTCTTGCCGCTTTTGGCGCAAGAACAGAAGAGGCGCTAGCGAAATCACATGAATACGGTTTTATCATTGTTATTGGCTTTCCATTCTATATCATGATGAACACAATCAATTCGATTATCAGAGCGGATAATTCACCAAAAATCGCAATGATTTCAATGGTTGCTGGTGCAGTTACAAATATTGTTCTCGATGCTTTAATGATTCTTGTTTGGAAGATGGGCTTAACTGGTGCAGCCTTAGCCACAATAATTGGACAAGCAGTATCGTTTGTTATTTCTGTCGTATATCTTTTCTTTTCAAAAACCTTTAAATTAAAGTTTAAATCTTTTATCCCTGATTGGAAGGTTATCCTTGAAACCCTTAAATTAGGCTTTTCTTCATTTCTCACTCAAATATCAATCGTTATAACAAGCATTGTTTCAATGAATATGCTTGCGGTATATGGCGCTCAATCTAAATATGGAGTTAACGACCCTCAAGCAATTGTTGGCGTTGTTATGAAAGTCTTTTCTATCGTTGTTAATATTGTCGTTGGCATTGCAGCTGGCGCCCAACCAGTTATTGGATATAACTATGGGGCAGGAAAATATGACCGCGTAAGAAAAGGATTCAAGATTGTTTTGATTTCCACTGCAATAGTTGGAGCGATTGCAACCGTTATATTCCAAAGCATCCCAACTCAAGTCGTAGGAATGTTTGGTGCTAATACATCTAACAAAGAGCTATATTTCGAATTTGGCGAAAAGACTGTAAGAATTTATTTGATGTTAATTCTCTTAACATGCGTTCAAAAGGTTACATCAATTTTCCTTCAATCGATTTCTTCACCAATCAAATCAACGTTGCTCTCGTTAATTAGAGACGTAATAGCGTTAGTTCCATTAACGATTTGTCTCCCTATTGCAATGGGGATAGATGGAGTCTTATGGGCTGCGCCTATTGCAGACGTAATTGCAATCATCTTCACCATTATCTTTATATTCTTGGAATTCAAGAAGATGAAGAAACAAGAGCTAAAGCAACAAGAAGAAATCATCTAATCATACTTAAGACGGGTTCATTCCGTCTTTTTTTAGTTCGGTATATTGAAAAAATAAGTAATTATACAAACCTTGCTCTTTATCCTCTTTTTCCTATCGAAAAAACATAAAGGTATTTTAAGAACTATATAGCAACATTCAATAAGTCTTCAAGATCAATTTATAACTCAGCTTTTAGAAATTCATTTATCATTGTAATGTTATAATTTTTAAGGAGATAACTAACTATGGATTACAGAAAATTCGGAAATACAATTATCGCAAGAATAGATAAAGGCGAAGAAATATTATCCAAAATAAAGGAAATTTCTTTAAAAGAGAATATTAAACTAGCTAGCGTGAACGCTTTAGGAGCTACAAATGATTTCACCGTCGGGGTTTTTGACGTTGATGAAAAGAAGTATCATTCGAATAACTTCAAAGGCAATTTTGAAATCGTTTCATTGCACGGAAGCGTCAATACAATGAATGGTGAATTCTACGCTCACATTCATATGAGCGCAGGAAACGATAAAGGGGAGGTATTTGGAGGCCACTTAAATCGTGCTATCGTAAGCGCCACTTGTGAAATGTTTATCAATATCATTGATGGTAAGGTAGACAGATATTTCGATCAAGAAACCGGCCTTAACTTATTTAAATTCGAAGATTGATTCTCTCGAAAGAACGACCGCTATTTTAACATTTTCATAACTCTCTATTTATCTAGTAGAGAGTTTTTATTTCGCTATCTCTGATTTTCGATTCTTATGAAGATTTCTACTGATTCCGTTTTTCTTGACGCATCTTATTGCTTGTTTTTATTGTTTTATGGAATAGCCAATGCTTTGCATACTATTTTTCAATTTTCCACATAGCCTTTCTTTTCTGGTGTCTTCAAATACTTGTGTCATTAGATTTTAAAAGATAATAACGCCAACTTAGGGAATGAGAATGCGCCAACTTAGGGAATCAAAATACGCCAACTTAGGGAATCTAATTGAAATGTTGCGATAAAACCTTATATTTTCTGAATTCTTTCAAATCTTTTAGTTTGCGAAAAATGAGTTGTGCGGATCCACAGATAAAAAATGTTAAAATCCATGTGAAAACTACTTTATCAGGAAGGCTAAATAATGTGGTACGGTAAATATTCCTTCTTGATATCCAATATTTCCATTGACTAATTTGATCGCTTTATTAACGTTGTATTTGCCTTTCTTGCTTAAAATATCTTTTAATGATTTTGTTGACCCATTGTTCGCCTTAACTTCTATTAACGTTAGCTCGTTGTTTACTTTTGTGATGAAGTCGATTTCTGTTTCAGAATTTTTATTGTAGTAATATAGGCTTTTAGAATTTTTAACGAAGGCTTCCGCGACAATATTCTCATATATTGCTCCATTATAAATTTTAAAGTCGCCGTTAATGATATTATCCATGCTCCCTTCTTCGAGCATAGCGACAAATAAACCGCTGTCTGCGACATATATTTTAAAGATATCCCCGCTAGCGTTCCCGGCAAGCGGCAATTCTAAAGAATTTAGATTAAAGCACAATTTAATAAGCCCAAATTCTTCAAGCCATGTTATTGCTTCCCTATAATCTCTGCTAACGGCGTTTTTATTAATGACTTTATATTGAAATTTTTTATTTTCTTTTGCAAGTTGCTTAGGAATAGATTTATATATTTCTTCGATTTTTCTTAATTCAGTTTTGTTTGTTATAGGATCTTCTTTTTCATTTAAGTGTTTGCCAAAGTCATCTTTGTATTGTTCTAAAATATTCGTTAAAACATCGTGAACTTGGTTCATATCATGCGTTAACAAGAACGTATTTACTGCATCAGGCATTCCTCCTATGCATAAATATTCCTTAAAATATGTGGACATATTTTCATGTATGCTTTGATCTATTTTCTTCTTGTTCAAATAACAATCGGTTAAATAGCCAATTGTTTCTTTATTGATCCCTTTAGCAAGCAAGTATTCTTCAAAATCCATCGGATACATTGTCACAATATATTCGAATCCTGTCGGGATACCGGAAAATTGTTTTTTGTTATAACCTCTTAAGCCGATCAAGGACCCGGTTGCGATGATGTCAAATCTCCCATCAAGCATGAATGGCTTAATAGAGGCTCTAGCGTTTGCGCATTCCTGCAGTTCGTCAAAAATAATCACCGTATCATTTGGGGTGAATCTTGAATTAGGAATTGCTGCAGAAATTCTTTTGATTAATTCGTCTACCTCAAGATTTTCGTTAAACAGATCTTTTAATGATCTGTTCGTCATAAAATTTATATAAATAACATTTTGATAATTGTTTTTTGCGTATTCTAAAACGACTGTTGTTTTGCCGATTTGCCTTAAACCTTTAATGACCAGAGCTCTTTTTTTGATTTTGTTCGCCTCTTTCCATTTGTTAAATTCGTCGTAGATTTTTCTATAAAACATAGTAAATGCCGCCTTTTCAGTTTTTTTCAACACCATATTAATGAAACTTTCAGTTTTTTTCAACATGTTTTGGCAAGATTTTTCAGTTTTTTTCAAGTTGAGATAAAAATTCGTTGTAAATCTAGCCTAAAAATAGATACGAAAAAGGCGTATAAAATATATGCATATCCATTAATGATAAAATAGAATTAAAAACCGTTTTAAAATCAAATAAAAACCTGACTTAAATGTCAGGCTAAATTTTCTTAGTGGTGGGCGTAACAGGAATCGAACCTGCATGCCGTGAAGCACAAGATCCTAAGTCTTGCGTGTCTACCAATTCCACCATACGCCCGGTGCATCCTAAAATGAACGCAACAATGATTTTACATTAGAAGAAAGAAAAATAAAATATGTTATTTTCGTTTTTATGCACATCAAAATGAAAAACGATTAAGTTATAAAACCATTCGTGCAAATTGTTTATTGCTATACGCATGGCCTCTTTTTTATTTTAGCTTCCTTCATAAGATAAAAAATAAATAACTGTTATTGAATAAATTCTCGTTAGATTGTTCTTTATAATGATTATTTTTCTTTGTAAAATAATGCTAACGAAAGAAATAAATAGGAGGCTCAATAATGAGTTATAAGAAAGTTGTTGTAGCAGGAGGAGGGGTATTAGGAAGTCAAATTGCTTTCCAAGCCGCTTATTGCGGTTTCGAAGTAACTATTTGGCTTAGAAGTGAGGGTAGCATTGGAAGATGCCAACCTAAACTTGATCATCTTAAGGAAACATATATTTCCACCATTCAGAAGATGGATACGCCAGAAGGAAAATCCGATAATGTTTTTGCTTTAGGGATTGCTGATAAAGATACATTTAACGCTAAAGAATGCCTTGAAAAAGTCGAAAAAGCATATTCGTCAATAAAACTTGAATTAGATATAAAGAAAGCCGTAGAAGATGCGGATTTAGTGATTGAGTCAATGTCAGAAAATGCCAAAGACAAGATTGATTTCTACAAAACTTTGGCTCCACTTCTCCCTAAGAAGACGGTATTAGTTACAAATTCCAGCACGCTTTTACCAAGCCAATTCGCTAAATACACTGGACGCCCAGATAAATATCTTTCTTTGCATTTTGCTAATTCCATCTGGAAAAACAATACAGCAGAGATCATGTCCCAATCTGAAACAAAGGAACAATATTTTGAAGAAGTCCTTCAGTTTGCTAATGATATAAGAATGATTGCCTTGCCAGTCCGCAAGGAAAAGAGCGGTTATTTACTAAATTCGATGCTTGTTCCTTTCTTACTTTCTGGCTTGGATTTATACGCTTCAGGAGTCTCTGACCCTAAGAGCATCGATTTAGCCTGGACTAAAGGCACTGGCGCACCAAAAGGACCATTCCAAATATTTGATACAGTAGGTCTTAAAACCGCCTATAACATCGTTATGCAATACCAAAAAGTCCCTGGATTGCTTAGCCCATTACTTAAAAAGATGATGATGCCATACAACTTTAAAGCAATGGCTAAGATTCTTAAGGAATATATTGATGCAGGTAAGTTAGGAATGTCTTCTGGGGAAGGATTCTACAAATACAAATAACACTACTTGCAAGATTACTAAACAAAAAAGGAGACATGGTCGAACCATGTCTCCTTTTGTATTTGCAAAACGTTTAACTAACTATTTTTTTGCATATAGAAGATGTAATTTTTGTTAATCCTGAAATTGCATTCTAACGCATAAGAACCATCTTCTTGTAACTTGTATTCCGCTACAACGGCTTCTGTTACGCGGTCAAGAATTCTGTATTGGGTTAATGTACTTTTGCTATAGTCTTCAGACGCTGTTCCGGTTTCTTTGAAACTAACGTATGACCTAAAACATTGATCTAAGGTTTTATCTTTATAAGTACCTGCGACTGATACATCATCAGCTTGCACGCTTTGTCCTAAGAAGTACTGCTTTTGGAACAATAATGTTGAAGTGGTGGATGTGTGGTTAACAAACTGACCTGCTTCGAATGGATCAAGATCTTGATCGAATAATTTGCAGAACATATTTGTGTGACGGTACATGTATATTTCGTAAGGATTATTCGTATTATTTCCACTAGTGCGTGTAATCAAAATATCATAAACCCCAATATATTGAAGACTTTTAAACTTACACATCTGATATGTCTTACTTGAATCAGAAGAATCTGCAACGTCAGCAATCTCAATATATTCTGAAGCAGAGGTGAAAACGTTAGTCGCTTCCGTTATTTCAGTTGATGCGTCATCGATTTGACTGCTAGATGCCACTAAGTAATCGTATGTATTACTTCCCGAAAACGAATTATGCGTTAGATAACTTTCACCAAAGGCAATCAAGAAATACAACGATTGATTCTCCATATCGACAAAATCAACGTTTCTAGCGATATATGTGTATGGGCGATCAGCGGATAAATCTGTTGTGTTTTTATAAGAATAAGTGTCGTCATTCTTACTTCCTTCATATAGATAATCGTTATTTCTATAAAAACTTGGGGCTAATGAATAGTTACTTGAGATGTAATTGTTGATCGTTGTCGCGTTATCGACGCCTTGGCTATCGTTCAATGGATAATCACGAATAACTTTAGGCTCATCTATCTTCTCAAAGGCAATGACTGTTGGAGAGCATTTATAAGGCTGATAATAATTGCTTTCGTCATAATCAACGCGCACTAAAGTTTTGTTATTAAGTGAACTGAATTTACCATTTGCAGCTTGCGAAACAACATTGTCGTAAAAATTATCGAATGTTGACCTTAACTGACTTTCACTGTTACTTGTGCCGGATCCTGGACCATTTTGATAAGAATAGTTGGCAACAAAGACATAGAACGTATATAAACCTTCACCATATTTGGCTATTAAATTATTTTGAATATAATCAGAACTTAATGTATATAAAGATCCCCAAAAAAGACCGGACCAATGTGGATTATCCGTGGTGGCGCCATTCCAGTTTCCGATTGCTTCTGTTTTTGTGCTTCCCCAAACGTTATTCGCACTAAAATTCAAGGAAGATATATTTGATGATGTTTTTATCTCAATGTTGTTATAACTGAATAATCTAATGTATTCGCTTTTTAATAACTCTTCTTCGGAATCGTCGCCATACGTGAAGTTTCCTGCACCATCATTATAGGTGTCGCTTGTGAATAAGGGATATTTGTAAACGTTCTTATCTCCGTATGTGATTTGAAGTTTCTCCGTGGCTCCTCCACCATTCAAGAATGTTCTGTCGTCGCCACTAGTTTTCTTTCCGTTAGAAAACATCGGGAAAAGTCTGATAACGTTGTTTTCATCCGCATATTTCTTTAAATCAGTGAAAAGATCGAAATAGGTATCTATTGTTTTTGGCTGGAACGCTTCACCAACATTGCCTGAACTTGCGCTTCCCGCTTCTTTATTGTCTAAATAACTATACGGATAAACATATTTATCATCCGAATCTTTATAAACGTATGTCCATTCAGTAAAGGAGTAGTTGTGCCAATCTTTGCTATTTCCCATTGAGGCGAATAAATCCTGAATGGCAGCCTCATACACGTCCATGCTTAACGTATTTGTGACAGTAATTTTGATTGGAATGTACCTTCCGGTATTTGTATCGTTAAGTTTATCGTTTGTTTCATTGATAAAACCGGTTATCGCTTGATCGCCGTTTCCATCAGTAACTGTCTTGCCATAATAATAGCTTTCTTCCCAGCAACCTAATCTATCTAAGGAATACTGATTATGACCGTTATATTTTTCTTCTCTTCCATCTGCATCTGGGAAAATAGTGAAATCTTCTCCCGGCTCGCCCCAAGTACGTTTTACACTTAAGGCACTATAAGTTTCGCTAAACGCGCCGCCAGAGGCATATGCGCTTCCCCCATCGGCTTCAAAATTGTCGTTAGGAAAATGAGTGCCAATATATTTTCTAAACGCACCATCATATGTGATCTTGGTATTATCGCAATTATCTTCACTATATTGTCCGACTTCACTTAATTTGTATCTAGCATTGCCATTGCTATCAGTTAAAACGTTTCCTGCTTCGTTATATTGAACTTCTTTGTAACCAAATTGATCTTCTGGAGCAATGCTTCCACCGCCTTCTAAATATTCATGATATAGATGCATGTAAGACGCATTAGGGAAGAAATATAAGGTATACGTTGATGAAGAACTAGAACTTTTGCCGAATGGATAGTTCTCTTTTATGTCGTCTACTTTAAATGTGTTTGTTGAAGTAGATTCGCTTCGAGTGTTTTCAAAATAGAAATAAGACAAGCCAAAAGATGTCGCGGCAATAACGCCTACGCCAAGCGTGAATAACGTTCTTCTAATTAATTTAGATATATTTGGCATGCTTTCCCTCCTTTCTATTTGACAACGAATTTAATTGTGATGGTTGTTGTTCCATTTTTTATAGCATCGCAAAGGTTTTGGTAAGATTCTGAAGTTAAAGGCTTCACGCTTTGACTCTTATATTCAATAACGTCATTAAGGGCGAGCGTGTATTGAAAATAGCCTAAGCCTGAATCTTCAACTTTCTTAACCTCCTTTGCAAAGTCATAGCCAGTATCGCTTTCTGCATCTTCGTAAGTGCTAGTGATATCGATGATATCTGTTAATGAAGAAGCGGTTGAATCCGTAGTCGTAGAAGAAATATCCGCGAACAACTTAAAATCATTTCCTTCAATGGAGTCATTTGCGTCTTGAATTGTATATTTAAGAACGATTTTGTCGTCTTTGACGTAAGAAGAGTTTTCTTCGCGATAGAATTCTAATCCATCTCGCAAATCTTCTTTCTTTCCGATCCCGTTGCTAAAAGAAACCATGCTAGGGGCTTTGACGATACTGATATCGCCTTTTGTTACCTCACTATAAACATGAACGGCAACGCTTGCGTTATTTTCAATATTATTTTTAGCGAAATACCAACTGGAAAAACCAATCCCAACTATTGTTAAGGATGCAACGATTGATAAAGAAAAAACAAGAATCTTCTTTAAATTCATCTTATTTTCCTTCCTTATCGTAAATAGAGGCGAGAACAAGCGTTCTTCTCTTATATTCTTTGTCAATTGTGTTTTCGCTAGTATCAAAAGCAATCATGAAGACTACTACGCTTGATAAAGCGACGATACCTGCTGTGCTTTTAAAATAAGTTGTAGCGACTCCAAGTCCGAAATTGCTAAAACCATTGTATTTCCCTATAACATTATCAAATGTTACGGCCATCTCAGATATATCCGAAGCAGAGTTGGCGTCTCCCCTTAACGTGTAATATTTAACGTTGTCCTTAAAGTTGATATTCACAACTCTATGAACAATCGTTTCGTTTTGGGAATTCTTAAAGGCGAGAACGTCGTATAACTTGATATCGTTTTCTTCAACCTTATCAACGCCAATCATACTATATTGCGTGATTTGATTATTGAGATTGTTATCTTTGATATATGTGTTTTTTGTATTTACCGTTTCCATTGAGGCGGTTTTAATAACCATGTAGGTTGTATTTCCAAAGAAGAAGGACTCCCCATTGAGGTTAAAAGAAATGGCAAGTGCAAGAAAAGCAAGAACAATCGCGTATAGCAAAATAGAGAATGGTTTTGTCCACCATTTTCTAGTTTTCGATTTCTTTTCGTCTTGCTTTATTAAATCAACGATTTTTTTGCGTTTGGCTTCCTCTGATTCGCCATTCTGATAAAAGTAGGTGACAACACGCCCATCAGCAGCGGAAGACATCCTCCATTTATCATCTTTAAGCTTATTTATTTTGGCGTTCTTTTCCAAAATCTCTTCGTTTTCTTTGAATTCCTTATGGTATTTCTTTTTAAGGTTGTCATTGATTTTGTTATCCTCATGCCCGTATTTGATATGTCTCTTTTTGTAGACAGCATATAGGGCAAAAAGAATAGAGAAAGTAACGGCTAAACCTATGATAGTAAATAAAGAGACGTAAAATGCGATTTCAATTAATTGTTTTGATCCTGTCATTTTATGCCTCTATTAATTTATGGATATATTATGCTACAAAAGTAGCAAGTTGTTCAATGATTGTCAGATTAAGCAGCAACTGCGACATTGAATGTGGTTTTAATGTCTAAAACGCTATCGTGTGTAGCAAGCTCACTCTTCATTGAGTTATAAGTCTCAGTAGATGTAGGTTTTGTTTTGTATTGGAGCATGGCGTTTTTAGCTTTGGTGCCAAAATCAGTTGTAGAGACGTCGTAGTCAAAGCTTGTTGTATAAACGGCATCTGTTGCTGAAACATCTTTTAAGTCGATAGTTTCAGTTTTAGTGAGGGTTGTTGTAGCACCTGTATCAGTGAAGTCTAAATATGCGCTATTGAGAGTGAACGTGGTTGTTAATGTGCCTTTTGTTACGCCAGCGTTTTGTAACGTTGTTAAATTCTCTTCGCTGATTGTATATTTAACGCCAAGTTTAGAAAGTAAAGTATCAGCGGTAAAATCGCTATCTTTTGTTGGAGCAGTTGTGAATTTATGGAACGAAATGCCATATGCGTTGTCATTTAAATTCGAATATTGTCCTTGATCTAAGCAAAGATATAATTTGTCATCTTCGCCTAAATCGGTAGCAGCAGAAGCTGTATTGAGGGTATAGGTGAGCGTTAATTCGCCAATGCCATCGTTTAAATCGGTTGTATGATATCCGATAGAAGCAGATTTGCTAATATCAGTATTTCCAAAATACCAGGAAGCAAAACCACTTCCGATGATTGTTAATCCGCCAGCAAACGCGACTAACCCTAAAGCTAATTTTCTTTTCATTTTGTAAGTTCCTTTCTTGATGATAATCAAAATAAAATGAATTAGGAGGCAAGACTCTTGGGAACCGATTATATTTATAAGCTACTGAATCTTTTATCCTAGTGGTAACTGGCTGCCATGAATCGAAGGCCCTATAGCTTTGCGCCAACAAGTTTCCTTGGTTTTGCTATTTTCAACTTTGATATTCTGAACGAAACGAAAAGCAATATCAAGAATTTTCTTGTGATATAGTCAAAATATCGATGAATTGTGTTGTTTACAAATGTTTCTTGCGTAAAAAATAAAATAGTATTTTGCATAATTCTGTATGATTAATATTTTTCTTATTTCTACATATTCGCTTTATTTAAAAATTAAGGATGATATATATTCCTTGTTATAATACTTTGGCTATGGATAAGACGACTGAAAAATTAGACAAGGGAAAATTGCTGCCATTGTTATTAACCTTAATAGTTCCAGCTGTTATATCTCAATTGATCACTTTTCTATATAACATAGTAGATAGAATCTATGTTTCTCATATTGAAGACGGCATGAACGCTTTAGCGGCTTTAGGAGTTGTTTTGCCTATAACTTTGATAATTCAGGCTTTCGGCAACCTAATTGGTTTAGGTGGATCACCTAGAGCAACAATGAAGATTGGTCAAAATGATTTAAAGGAAGCAAATCATATCTTCAATACGTCATTCATTCTTCTTTTTGCTCTTGGCGTGATTATTTCGTTGGTTGGATTTTTCTTTGCTGAAGAGATAGTTGTTTTATTTGGCTGCCCTTCCTCAGCTGTAGCTTTTGCGACCGAATATCTTCAAATATATTCTTTAGGATCTATATTTGTATTGCTCTCACAAGGATTAAATCCATTTATTACAGCTTTAGGCCATTCTTTTGCTGCAATGATTTCCATACTTATTGGCGCTATATTAAATATAGGATTAGACCCACTGTTCATATTTGTTTTTAATATGGGAGTTAAAGGAGCGGCTCTTTCGACTGTTATATCTCAAGCGATTTCATTTGTTTGGATTGTTTTGTTCTTCTTTTCAAAAAATAGCATCTTTCATTTTAAGTTTAAGGGAATGCCTTTCTCTTTTAAAAGATGTTTCTCAATTCTTTCGTTAGGTTTTTCTCCATTCATCATGACGTTAACGGAATGTGCAATTCAAATAGTTTTCAACATTAATTTGAACGCTGCGACTGGTGGGAATAAAGATTACACGGCTGCCCTAACTATCACGTTATCCGCTTTGCAATTGATATCTTTGCCATTAAATGGAATAGGTTATGGTGTTCAGCCGTTTGTTTCATATACGTACGCAAAAGGAAACTCCGTTAGACTGAAAAAAGGGATTCTTTTGACGACATTAATTGCCTTTGGATTTACCATTATCGCATATTCGATTTCTATGAGTGCGCCAGTGATATATGCAAAACTATTTGGCGCGTCAGAAACAGTTGAAGCGATAGTGGTTAAATATGCGCCATTCTTTTTAATGGGCAGCGTGATGTTTTTCGTTCAAATGACTTTGCAAAATATCAATGTTGCCTTAGGGCAAGCCTTATCCGCCTTGCTTTTAGCGGTTAATAGAAAAATCGTTATCATGATCCCTTTGTGTTTCATTCTTACTCATTTCTTAGGCTTTGAAGGAGTTTACCTTTCTGAGGGAGTGACTGATTTTGTCGCGGGCTTTATTACATCGATCGTCTTTTTGATTACTTTCCCTAAGATTTTCAAGAGATGTGATTTAAATTCCAATAAAGAAACAAGTTTAATTCAGTAGGTTTTAAAAATCTAAAAATCCAAAAAGAGGCGGTAAAAACCGCCTCGATTTTATGAATATATAATATTTTAGAAGAATCTTTCGACTAAGTCATGTGAATATTCAACCGTTTCATCCATATCACCAAAGGACATAACCTCACCAGCGTAGTAGGTGTTGTATTTTCCTTGCATGGCTTCAACCTTATCATACCACCCAGCGGCATAGTCTTCAGAATAGATATGTGGGAAATAATATGTTTGGAATTCGTAGATGACGCCATCCTTATTCTTTCCTTCATTCTTATCTCCTGGAACATTAACAGTTGCCATATCCTTAAGAACCGTTTTCTTTGTTTCCTCATATGGAAGTTCTTTTCCACCATTGAGGGTCTTATGGTGACGTAAGACGTATGTGGTAATTGGCTGATCTGGCTCATTCTTCCAACGGTGATAGTAAATCATCAAATGGCCCATTCTATCTGGTTCCATATTATCAACAATATAATTGGAAATCTTTGGGTATTTGCCTTTTTCGATCAAAAGAGCCATTGTGTCATAACGCTCATAGTCAATCTTTGAGAAGAGAGCTTTTTCGTCATCTTTGACGTCTAACCACGTATCAAGTGACTTAGCGATTGGATTGTCTAATGGGTTCTTTTCGGTTGCGACTTGAAGAGGTGCGGTGATAATCATCTTATCAAAGACTTCCTCTTTGCCATTCACCGTGATTCTAACCTTTTCTCCATCACGAACGACTTTAGAGATATCCGCTTTGAGGGTTGCTTGATGTTTTAATTTAGCGTTAAGCGCTTCATAAATGGATTGAGTTCCATCTTTCCATGTATATAAGTGGAGGGAAACGAAATCCATCATCGTTCTGAAATCAAGATATTTCAAGACATATGCGGCAGGAATTTCATCAAAATACCCGTATCCAAATGATGTATATGGTTGAACCCAAACTTCTTGAACGAGTGGGCAGCCAACTTTCTCGCAAAAATCTTTGAATGGCATTGAAAGATCTTTGAGTTTTGGGTTCACTCCTTTAACTGGCTCACGCCCTGGGGTAACGGCAAAGCCTTCATATCTTCCATCCGCTACGCCAATATGACCCGTAACATCATATCCTTTGTAATCCTTTTCAAGAATTTCGCCGAATTTCTTTAATTGTTTTGCCAATTTCTTAAGATGAATAGCGGAAATTGGGTGCTTGAAGAAATATTTGGCAGGATTTTTCATCGCATCGGCTGTATCCCAACGATGATCTGGCCTTCCGTCTGGATAGATATAGCCACGAACTAGAGCTGGTCCTTCATGCTTTACACCGGCAAAATCTTCGATGTCTTTGATAGCGTAGTATGTCGGTGCGCCCATAATCGCACCCATTTCATAACGTTTTCCATTATGAACAGGTGAATGACATTTTCCACCTACATGGTCCGTCTTTTCGTAAATGACGTAGTTTTCGTATCCTTTTTTCTCAAGATACATTGCTGCGCCTAAACCGGCTGGGCCTCCGCCAATAATCGCAATGCGAATATTTTTGTCCATATTTTTTACTCCTTTGTCAATGGATTTTCTTTATTATAGAATGAAATCGGTAAAATTCTAGTGATATATTAAATTATTAGCGGTTTACCGATACTTTTTTGATTTTCTAAGTTATATATTGCCTTATAATATGGGTATAGGAAGAGATATGAAACGTTATAAAACTTTCTTTGAATTACTATCCTCTCAGAATGAAAATTCCATCGCCATCATTTATGATGAAAACGGAATAAAGAAAGAGATTTCCTACAAAGAAATCCTTCAGATGATTGAAACCTATCCTTTAGCAAATAAGACTTCGATAGGGATTCTTTGTGAGAATAATCTTCAAACGATTATTTCTATTTTCGCTTATGCTAAAGCAAGAAAACAAATAGTGTTATTGAATCCGTTAGATGAAATTGATCTTCTAAAAAAGCAAATTATTGCTGCAGATGTAGATCACCTTGTTGGAAGAGAAGAATTAGTGGAGGCATTAAGCGATTCTCTTTTTGAACATGACATCGAAGAGAATGGAAATATTCTTTTCTTTACTTCGGGAACGACATCCTCGAATAAGGCGGTCGTGCTTAGTGAAGAATCTTTATGTTCCTCGGCGTATAACGGAGGAAGTCTTCTCCCATTAAAAGAAGACGATATTCTTCTTTCAATATTGCCTCTAAGCCACGTTTTTGGCTTTGTTTGCTCTCTTTTGTGGGGCTTATCTTTTGGATGCAAGGTCGCTCTAGGAAGAGGGTTACGACACATTTTTGATGATGGAACATATTTCCACGCAAGCGTTATCTCTTTAGTCCCTCAAATTGCAACGTTCCTTTCTTTAAAGAAAATCTTTAACCCTGAATTAAGGCTCATTTTGATTGGCGCAGGACCAATAGATGAAAAAACGATTAACATTATTAAAGAAAACAATATTCAGGTCTCATTTGGCTATGGTTTGACTGAAACTAGCTCTGGTGTTGCCTTATCAATCGGTGATGATCCATTTTCAATGTCGATATGCCCAGATTGCAAGATTGATATTGCATCTGATGGAGAAATCTATATTTCATCCATGCCTTGTTTAATGAATGGGTATTACAAAAATGAAGAAGACACGAACAAAGTTATCGTTAATGGTTTCTTGCATACTGGCGATTTAGGAAAAATAGATGAAAATGGCTTTTTGCATTTAACGGGCAGAAAGAAAGATATTTTAGTACTTAACGATGGGACGAAAATATTTTGTCCGGAATATGAAAAAGAGTTAGGCGAATACCTTACTGGTTTGGACTACGGGATTGTTTTACTTGGTAACGTCGTAACGTTATACGTGTATGATGAAAAAGGCAATACGGATATTGATACGAAAGTAAAGGAATTCAATTTAAAAAAGACACGTAGCCAAAGAATTGGAAAAATAATTAAACTCGATAGAGGCTTACCAAGGACTAGCACAGGAAAAATCAAACGTTATATCTTAGAAAAGGAGAATGTATGACACGTGATGAGATAAAGGAAACGATAATCAAAATCCTCAAAGAGAATCTTGATGAATGGGAAGGGAAAGAGCTTGACGAGAATAGCGTCATAAATACGGATGCGGCGCTTGACTCGATGCGGTTTATTTACGTGATGACAAAAGTTGAGTCTTCTTTTGGAATAAACGTTCCTGAGCGTAAGTGGTCTAAGTTATTGACTTTAGGCGATGCAATAGACGCCGTAGAAGAAGAATTGACGAAAAAGAAATGAGTTTTATGGGGGATTTTTGGAAATCTATAAAAATAAAGGCTTCTGAAACTACGCCTTTTCTCGCCCTTAGAAGTTCCTCTTTGCTAAGGTTTTTGCAAGAAATATCAATCGAACACACTGAAGAACTCGGTTTCCCTAGATCGACCACACTTGATAAAGGTCTTCTTTGGGTAATAGCTAAGCAACATATTGAAATAAAACGCATGCCCAAATATGACGAAACAATTGTCATTTCCACTTATCCTAGCAAACGTATGCATGTTCTTTTCCCTCGCTCATACGAAATTAAAGATGAGAAAGGGCAAGTAATCATTTCTAGCGTGGCCATTTGGGCTTTGATAGACGCTAAAACAAGAAAGACGGTAAACCCATCTCTTTATTCAATTGATATTCCTGATATGTCAGAGGGAAGAGAATTCAAGATGCCGTTAAGGAAAATTGCTTCAAATACATTAAGCAAAGAATGCCAAATCGAAGCGACTTATTCACGTTGTGACCTCAATGGGCATATGAATAACACGTCTTATCTAGATATAGCAGAGGATTTAATTCCTCTCTCTTTCCTCCAAAATCGTAAATTGGTGGGCATTGATATTGAATATCTACATGAGATTAAGTTAGGGGAGAAGATTAGTGCATCTTATGAATTGAGTGATAATCTATTTGCTCTTTCTAGCGATAATTTCAAATTGGAATTAACCTATAAAAACAATAACGAATGAAAAAGTGCTCTTCCCTTAAAGGGTTGAGCACTTATTTCTTATTAAGCAATTGTGACTTTCTTTTGATTATCGTCACTTATTGTTCTATGGCCTTTGAAGTGTCTATTCCACTTATCGCCTTTGTTAGTTTCGGTACCGACTTTCTCAATGATTGTCTTTTTAAGATCGCCAAGAACCGTCTTTTGATCGGCATCTAAGAAGCAGATATAGTAGTTATCAAAGTCTTTTGTTTTATTCGAAGACCACTTACCATCGCTGAACCAACCAGATTTATAGTAGTTAACTGTGTCATAGGTGACATGAGCATTTCCGGAATCATCAGCTTTAGCGAAATCGTAATAGAAGACACGGAGATCGTTGCAGTTTTCAGTGCTCCAGAAGTTGTCTCTTCCGCCATTATGGTAATCACAATCGATGCACTTGTAGAAACCTTTTGCTTTTGCAAGAGCGTCATTGTTTTGACAAGTGAATCCTGCGGCAAGAAGATAATCTTTCATCGTGAAGTCACTGAAATTTGTTTTACCTAATGAAGCGTTGTAGTCTTTATACTCATTAATGATTGTCTTGTATAAATCTTTTTGAGCGTTGCAATCAAGGGTATAGATGCAATTTTCATAGACACATGCTTGACCACTTATGTCTTTAACTACTTCGACTGGGTTTTTACCAGTATAGTTATAGGAGATGTAGTTATCATCGTTATCGCCTGTGGTGACAGGGAGTAAACGAGTAGAAATTGTCATGCCTTTTTTGATGATGAGTTTGCCATCTTTTGTGGAAACTCTGTCTCTATGGGTCATAACGTGATTAACATCATGATCTTTTTGGATTTCAGCAAGTTTATCTAACTCTGTTTTTAAGAGAGTGTTCATGTTGGTTACCGCTTTAACCATAGCTTCAACGCCATTTTCATAATCTTTGCGGTTAGCATCGCCTTCTTTTAATTGATTCATTTGGTAAGAAGCTTGAAGTTTGGCTAATTGGGCTAAGCTATTGACAATGAATCCAAGGTAAGAGATGAATTGTTTTCTTGGGGCGATTGTCATATAGTCCCATGTTTCAATGGATCCGTAAGTTTCTTCGTATAAATCAAATAAGCTTAAGGATTTATCAGCTTGATAAGGAACAGAAATCGAATCTGCTAAACGTTCAGTGGCGTTCCAGAGATTGTTTTGGCTGAGTTTATCAAATTTCAATTCGCCTAAAGATTTAAGGAATGTCTCTTTCTCTTTTTTGATTTCGTTAGCGTCTTCCTTTGCTAATTCTTTTCTAGAGATTTCCGCTAAAACGGACATCTTAGAAGCGATAGGGGTTTGAACGCTTTTAACTTTGTCGAGTAATTCGCACATAACGTCTTTGTTATGGATTTGGACCATTTTTCTTTCGATGTCGCCGATACCTTTTTCAAGTGATTTTTGAAGATGATCTATTTGGCCTTCAAGCTTATCGAAGCCTTTTTCTTCAACGGTTCTCATATCGAATCCCATTTGGGAAAGAATGGCGTTAAAACCGCTTTGGGCTAAGCTAGCAAGAGCTGTGCCAAGGAATTTGCCTGCGCCATCTTGGATGCCATTAAGAATCATGGCTGGAATATCGAGAGAGCCTTTGCTTGAGGAATTTGTTTCAAAGGTTTTAACATTGTTAACAAAAGAAATATTGTTAGAAATAGGAGCAATATTATTGTCATTCGCCATTTTCATGGAGACGCCAACTGTTCCGGCTCCCGTAAGAAGAGCGCCGAATGCTGCTAAGATTACTTTCTTTGTATTTTTCATAATTAATACCTCGCTTGAAGTTACAACAACAATAAGAATGTTTCTTTGTTGTGGTTATAGTTTACATATCAATGTTACCCGTGTCAACAAGAAAGATACAAAAAAATAATAAATGTTTCACAAGTATAGTTACAAAATGTAATTAAAGAAAAAATCGAAGAACCTAGTCTTCGATTTGCTCCTTATATTATTTTATATGAATATTAATGGAGATTGTTTTTGCTTGCCTTCTTAGTGTTTTTCTTTTCTAAACGTTTAGCAACCCATTCATCATATTCTTTCTTTGATTTAGCCATCGCTTCTTTGACCATTGAATCAAATTCTTCTTTCTTAGTAGAGAAGGCAAAGATGAAATTTGATTTCTCTTTTTTCTCGGCGAGATGATCTTTGAAAGAGACCTTGATCTTTTCCCAAGACGCAACGGCTTTGGAGTTTTCCAAAGACGCTCTGATCTTGGCAACAATTTGCATCGAGTAGAAGAAGTCCACGATGATAACACCGTAAAAAGCACCCATCGGGAAGGTTATGTAGAACCAATATTGAGTGATAAAGGAAGCAAAACTAACAAATAATGGGTTGCATAAATAAACGTATGCTGCTCCACAAAGAAGCCAAATAAGACTAAACAATGGACAGATGATTCCTTGAATATTCCCTAATCTTTTTGAGTAATCCCACAATTTGATATGCATCCCTTTAATAAATATCAATCCGGCGATATATTCGATAACGGTCATAAATAAGCCGGCAGCAAATACTTCAATAAGAGTATTAAGCCAAGCGATTGAAGAAATGTTTTGCCAAGGAATAACGTTGGCAAAAAAATAAAAACTAACTAGCCCGAATCCATATAGAGGAACGATAGGCCCGACTAAAAATCCTGGGTTAACCCATCTTTTTTGCGAGACATATCTTCTAAAGAAAAGTTCAATGATCCACCCGCCAATTGCCCCTAAAAAGAACAAGGAACTATAGGTGATAAATATTTCCATTACATGATTGAAAGTTTCCATGTGCCTATTATACATTTCCGGGCATTATTCTTAAAACATATTGTAAATATTCATATTTTTCATTTCTAAAATGGCAATAACTCTTTTTCCTAGTCTTTATATAAATGAGGAGGAAAAAATGAAAAGAATAAGCAAGGAAGAATTAGAACAATTAACAAAGAAAATTGATGATGAATTTGAAAACTTCATTAAGCAAGGGAAATACAAAGAAGTTTTAATAAGCATGGGTAACTTGGGGAAATATTCTTTTAGCAACCAGCTTTATATCATCATTCAATATCCTGAAGCTCAAACGGTAAATGGCTTAAGGAAATGGAATTCATTAGGAAGGAGTATCAAAAAAGGTGAAAGGGCGATAAGAATATTTAAGCCTATCGTTTCTAAAAAGGGAGAAGAATCTGAAGATAAAAAACGAATATTAATCGGTTTCCAAACGGGATATGTCTTTGATATATCTCAAACGGAAGGAAAGGAAGTGGATGTTTTTAAATTCGATGAAGAAAAAACGGTTGAAAATAAAAATG
>CAVJFO010000034.1:0-18657 GCA_963648925.1 Hallerella sp. | reverse complement strand
CCCGTCGCTTGCCGTCAATTACGGCAAAAGCCCGCTCATGGTGGCGGGAGGCAATTATTTGGGCAATGCTTCAGAAAGCTTTAATCATTAAGACGCTTGGGCAAGCTACTTTCAGAATGCTCTAATAGTATCAAACATAAAAACCTCCTTTGCAAGGAAAAACGATAAAAATCAGTCACGTTAGTATAAAAATAGGGCTTTTATTTGTTATATAACATGGTAAAATATGTAACGAAAATCAGGAAACGCGTATGGATAAGAAAAAGAAAATAGGTTTGATTGCAGCTGGTATCGTTGAATTAGCGGTTGTCATTTTTGTTATTGTCACTTCTATTCTTGTTACGGTTACCTTCCATGATCCAGATGTCGATGCCAACTATATCGCACACAATCTTGCAGATAATGGCCCATTCATCGGATGGTTGCAAAATAATCCTACCGCTTTCTTGTTTATCGTTCTTATTCCTATCTTTGTTATTCTCGGCTTAGATATCATCTATCTTGTAATTGTTGCAACAAAGAAACACGTTGATATCACCGATGCCGAACAAGCTGCAATAACTGAACAAGCTAAGAAAGAAGCAAGAGAAGAACTTCTTAGAGAACTTCAAGAAGAAATGAAGAACGAGAAGAAAGATTAAAATAAAACTAATATTAACTTAGGCGTCTTGAAAGAGACGCTTTTTTGCTACTTTTTATCCTTTTTACTTCCTTATATTTGACTGAATATTGGTTATATCTATGTTTTTATTCTTTTCTAAAAGAAACTTTAGGATTTGTCGAATGAATTTTATGTCGAAAATATTTGACAATAAAACCTAATTTAGTGATAATTTTCTACGAGAAACGCAAAGTCAGAGAAATTTGGCGGCGCAAAGCTAAAGGGCCTAATAAATAATGGCAGCCAGCTACCGCAAAAAGAGCGAATAAAAAATGCTTCCGCTTTGTGGGCAACTGGCTGAGCATTTCTCGTTCTTTGGGCACACATCTATAACTGTTATTGGCTACAAGGGTTCCGTAGGCAAGGCTAGTAATAGGAAATGATGCAATTTTATTTAAGCGATCTTTTTGTTCGCTTCTCGAGTTTTTCTTATTGGAGGCACACATCTTGGCAGATTTAGAAAATAAACAACCAGATATGCAACTTAATAACAAGAAAGGCAAGCCAGACGCTTCTCTTTACCCTACTTCTGCAAAATATGCACGTAGACGTAAACAAAGAAACGTTGCTTGTATTGTTACTGGAGTTGCAGCCACAGGAGTTTTGATATTAGGTATCATCTCCTTTTTAGGCAAAGTCTCAGGACAGTTTACAATCAAGATGGACCCACGTGTGGCTCCTTCTACTTTGAAGTTGTTTGATAAGGTCGATGGTTCGGCAAGCGAGCTTTTGACTGCTGAGGGACTATCTAACGCCCATGTCACGACAGCTGACTCGGTTTTTAAGTATGTTGATGAACTAAAAACTGATAATGAATTATATGGTTCTCATAACTACACAAAAACCAAGGCTTCAGAAAATAACGAGCAAAGCACAATTGATCTTGCTTTAGTTTTTACCTTTTATGCGGAAAACATATCAGCTAACGAAGATGCAATCTTTGATTACAAGATGACAATCGATGATTATGTTTCTCCAACTAACGACGCCGTTCAACCTTACACATATTTACGTGTAGCTTTATACGAAAATATTTGGACAGAAGATGGGAGTGGCAGCCACGATTTCACTGTGTATGCTCTTGAAAGCGTTAATACTAACGCCGCAGGAGATAAACGTGAATGCCTTTCGACATACAGAGAAAACGATGGCAAGCATGCTCCATCTTATACTTATGATGGCAATCATGGTTATTGCGAGTCTTTCGAAGACCCTTATACGATTTTTAATCGTCAAGCGATAACCTTGAAACCAGCAGAAAGAATGAGATTTACTGCAGTTTGTTGGTTAGAAGGAAACGATCCTGATTGTAATGGTTCCGCACCAGAAGGCTCATCTTTTACATTCTCAATGGCCTTTAGTGCTCATTAGTACAATCAAATGAAGAAATACAAGACACACTACAAGGGAAAAGGGGTAATGTCCAACCATAAATTGTTATTGGTTGGTCTTTTATCATTTTCGCTAACTTTAGCGGCCTCTGTTACTTCAACATTCGCATGGTTTGCCGTATCCGATTCAGGAAAAGTTAAATTCATGAATTTCAAGATCAACGAAAACCATGCGTTAAAGATTGGGCTAAAAGATTCAGAAAATGAAATCCATTATTATGATTCTTTGAATGATTCAATTCTTCATGAGTATTATCCTTCTTATAATGCGGGTGCTGCTTTAGCGGATACTTCAAGCATGTATCAAGATTTATGGCTAAATGAGAATACCGATTACGATACCGCTCTCCCTATTCTTAGGGCGGCATATTCAAAAAACGGGAATTATCATCAATCCGAGATAGCAACTTCAGGATTCTTCCAATTTGAGTTCTACTTCTTAGCTGATTCTGATATGTATTTGTTCCTTGACTATGAAGATACAACTATCAGGGCATTACATGATGAAAACGCTAAAACAGCGGATGCGTTACGTGATATTACCGTGGAAGACTTAGATAATATTGTTAATGCAACAAGAGTATCTTTCTTCTCTAAAGACGGTTTCTATATCTATGAGCCTAATCAACTACATTCAACTAATACGGTTTTTGGTGGAGCCTTAGACGCGACAACAAAAGACGGTTATTACGATTATAACGAATACACCAACAAAGAAATTGTTTATGGTGAATACGAGAATGAAAGCTCTCTTGTATATGATGATCCTCTAGAAGAAGATTCCGATCTAGATACTCCAGGAGCTAGAGCAACCTGCTTTAATGCTAAACATAAGGCAGGCGTGAAGCGTTTCAACTATAATAAAAGCGTAGAAAATGGTCTCTCTTTTAAAAAGGAAAAGACTTACACCCTTGAGCAACTTTCTCTTAAGGATTCTCAAGGCACCTACGATTCATCTACCACTTATCCTCTTGCTAGGCTAAAAGAAAATGTGCCTACGAGGGTCGTGGTTACAATTTATTTAGAGGGATGGGACTTAGATGTCACCGAGGCAATAGGAAATGGTGCCTTCTCCCTCAACCTAGGCTTTACTGGTCTAGGAACCCAATTCAGTGAATAAAGGAGAGTAAACATATGGCTGCTTACTTTGAATATTTGAAGGAGATGATAATCGCCTTCTTCCAAAATCTAGGAACATGGTTCAACATGCGTTTTGCATGTCCTTGGGCTCCTGTTCCATCGCAATTTGAATACTACAACTCTCTTTTTGCGACTTATTCACCGAATTTCGGCTTTGGCGGATGGCTTTTCTTTGTTATTTTTGCCATTCTCCTTATCGCCCTTATTGGCGGAATATGTTTCTTGATTTTCTGGCTTATTAGAAAATATGTTCGCTTCAGAAAATCAACTGCTTCCGAAGAAAAACTTCAGGCGGAAGTTGAACGTCTCAATCTTGAACTTTACCAAACCATTAAAGAAAAAGACAGAGTGCTTGGCTTACAAGTTCGTTCCTTAGGTGTCGCTGGCGTTTCTGCTGGCGAAGGCAATGCCATAATTGCCTCAGGCGAGGAAGAAGAAAACGAAGAGCAAAAAGAAGAACAAAACGAAAACGATATCCGTTTCCCACGTCTTACTCTCGTTGATCAAAAATATGATGGAAAAGAAACTAAAACGACATTACCTGAAGACGCTCAAAACATCACTTTAGCTGAGATTTGCGAAAGATTTAGAAACTTCGCATGTTCCCAAATGGGTCTTTATTACACGATTGACACCATCCGTGTATTCTTTGCTGCTATGGGCACAGGAAAAATCATCATCCTTGAAGGTATTTCCGGTACAGGTAAAACTTCCTTGCCATACGCCTTAGGAAGATTCTTCAAACATAACGCTGCTATTTGCTCTGTCCAACCATCTTGGAGAGACCGTTCTGAATTATTAGGTTACTACAACGACTTCACTCATAAATTCACCGAAACCGAATTCTTACGTGCAATTTATGAAGCGACATATAGAGACGATATCAACATCGTCGTTCTCGATGAAATGAACTTGGCCCGTATTGAGTATTACTTTGCTGAATTCTTATCCATCATGGAAATGCCAAACGTTGCTGAATGGAATATTTCTCTTGTTGCCGCTCCACGTTCTGACGATCCAAAACACGTCACAGATGGCAGAATGCTCATTCCTCAAAATATCTGGTTTGTTGGAACCGCTAATAACGATGATTCCACCTTCACCATTTCCGATAAGGTCTATGACCGTGCTATGTCACTCTTCTTTGATAACAAAGGCGTTGAATTCAAAGCACCATTCACTGAAGCACTTCCACTTCCATATACCTATCTTAAGAACTTATATGACAATGCTATGCAAGATTACCCATTGTCTAATAAGACATTGGAGAAATTCCAAGAACTCGATACATATGTCATTGAACATTTCCGTCTTGCATTCGGTAACCGTATCATGAAGCAACTTGGCTTATTCGTTCCTTGCTATGTCGCTTGTGGCGGAAGCGAGCTTGAAGCGGTTGACTATGTCTTCCAATCCAAGATCTTAAAGAAATTCGAAGTTCTTAACGTCGCCTTCCTTCGCGATGAGTTAATCAAGCTCGATGCCCAATTAACAAAACTCTTTGGCAAGAATGAGTTCAAACTCTCTAAAGCCAAAATCAAACTCTTAATCAAACAAAATTCCTAATTTAAATTATGGCAAAAGAATCCTCAAACAAACAAAAACTGTCTAGCGCCCAAAAAGCTTATCTCTCTAGAATCAAGAACCTCATTTCTTCTTCTAGCGCTTTTCAGTCTTTGCTTTTAGAGGTACGCCAAAAAGGAAAAAACTATATTCGTCAAACAGAACGTCTTGAATCAAAACAATTTGATTCTAAGTTTGTTGACGAATTAGAAAAAGGTTTTGACGCCATTGACACAATCATTACTAACCCTCGCACCTTCATTAAAGACGAGCCAGAACTCGTTGAAGCGGGCTTAGCAAAGAAAATCAACGCTCAATCCATCACACACTTAGCATCTCACACTCAATTCGTCCATTCCGTTGATAAAAAAGGTAATGTTACCCCAGAAAAGATTCTTACCATCCACGCGGAAATTGATACGCAAATCTATGAAAACAGATTTGTTATGACTTTAATTAAGAAATGTTCTCTTTTCATTGAGAAACGTTTTAACTACATCAAAGATCATGGTGAGACGCTTGATTCCGACCTTATCCTTCTTAAATCTACGTCCAATATTGATGGAGCAAAATACGAGATTGATTCACGTATTAAGGTTTCCTCTCCTTCAAAAGATAACGGAAACAAAGAGAAAAACGAAGATATCCTTAAGAGATTAGTCGTTCTTCGCGAAAGATGCGCATACCTTATGCGTTCTCCATTCATGGTTACTGATATGGCTGGGGCAAAAGACGTTGCTAACCCAATCCACATGACAAACATGATTGTCAAAAACCCATATTACCATGCCGCATACGAATTATGGAAATTCATCGATTCCTATACGGATTTAGGCGTTTCATATTCTGTTTCTGAAACAGAACAAGACTTCACCCAAGAATATTTCGAAGAGATTTATGCGCTTGTTCTAGCGGATATGCTTACTTTGCATTCTAACCGCGTAAAAGATAGACAAATAGATAACAAAAAGGTTAAAGAGAAAACCATCAATCCAAAAGTCTTATTCACCCTTGAGGATGAAACTTTTCACGATGGCAAATTCCTTTATGACCAATTCCCTGAACATAAGAAAGAACGTAACTCTATAATGGCTCTAACCCCTGAAGAGGCTAGAAATGAGCGTTTAGCATTAGAAGAGCATTATCGTGATGAAGTCTATAAGAAGACTCTTCTAGATGAAGAAATAGAAAAACAAAAATCAATCGATATTGCCAAAGAAGCCGTTGAACGTCAAAAACTTCTTGAAGCCCTTCAAAAAGCCCGTCTTAAAGAACAAAGAGCTATGCAAAAAGCCCTTGAGAAGCAAAGAAAAGAAGAAGAAAGACGTCTCAAGGAAGAACAAGAAAAAGCCCGTCTTGCAGAAATGGATGAGCTTGAAAGAACACGTGAGCAAATCCGTCTTCAAGCCGAATTGGATAAAGGATACAAAGAACCTGAACCAGTTGAAGAAATTGAGGATATCTATATCGCTCAACCAGTTGAAGAAATTTCCTTTGATAACGAAAATAAGGAAGAAGAAAGCCTTATTGACGATTCACCAATCGTCCCTGGAAAGAGAATCAAAGCAGAATTCATCAACTCTAAAGGCAGACGTATCGTTATTTATGAAAAAGACGAACCATTGCCAGATACAATCGACGATGAATTGCTGATTGATGATACGCCAATTGAACCTTCTACAAATGAAGTTCCTGAAGAAAGCGTTGAGCCAGTAAGCGAAGAACAACCTGCTGAACCAGTAGTTGATGAAACGCCGGTTGAAGAAACACCTATCGTCGAAGAAGAAATAGTTGATCTCCCAATGGATCCTTTGCCTGTTGAAGAGATTGAAGTCGCCGAAGATTCTACAAACGAAGATGAACCTCAAATAGAAGAATTCGTTAGCGGAGACACACGTAAGATCAAAGCGGAATTCATTAACTCTAAAGGCAGACGTGTTGTTATCTACGAAAAGGATGAAAAAGAAACTCCAGCAGAGGAGAATAAACCTGAAACAGAGGAAACTGTTCCTGTTGTTGAAGAACCTTCTATAGAGGAACCGAAAATCGAAGAAACCCCTATAGAAGTCCAACAAAAAGAAGAAATCCCTGCAGAAACCCCTTCAATTCAAGAAGAAAGTGTTCCTGAGGAACCTGTAATAGAAGAAACTCCAACTATTGAAGAACCTGCTGAACCTTTAGTTGAAGATATCCCTGCAGAAACTCCAATAGAACCTGAAATTCCTGCAGATTCTCCAATAAATGAAGAACCTGTCGTTGATGAGCCTGTCGTTGATGAGCCTGTAATTGAGGAACCTTCTATTGAAGAAACTCCTACAGAACCTCAAATAATTGAAGCCCCTATAGAGGAAGAAAAAATCGAAGAAACCCCTATAGAAACCAAACCAATTGAAGAAAATGCTCCTTCAAAAGAAGAACAAGAACCTTTCAAGAAGAAATATGTTCGCGATGTTCCTTCATTTAGAGCCGAAAAGGATTATGTCTTTATCAAAACAAGAAAGAGTCCTAAGGCTAAGAAAGTTACCTTGAAAGGAAAACTTAAATAATGAAGAAAATTATTTCAAGAATTGTCGATATCATTCTTGGCATAATCCTTATCTTCATGATTTATGTGCAAGCTTCGATGATCATCACCCAAAACAAAGCTGAAAATTACGGTGTCCCATCGGTGTTTGGTACGTCATTCTTGTATGTTGCAACCGATTCTATGGAAGGAGACAATCCTGACTCATTAAATACTGGTACTGGTATAATCATTAAGAAGGATGACCCTAAAAATGTTAAAGTAGGGGATGTAATCACCTTCTACTACCCTAAGCTTGGCGCTGCTGATACGCATAGAGTATTAGAAATTACGAGCGATGATAAAGGCTTAGTCTTCCACACACGCGGTGACAATCTCAATGCTTGGTCTTGTAAAGACCTTAGCGGTGGTTGCCCTGAAACTGCTTGGGAAACCGTTCCTGAGAGTTACTACATCGGAACCGTCATTAGTCATTCTGATGCCTTTGGAACCTTCCTTACCTATGTTTCTCCACAAGCCGCTGGAGCAGCGGGCAAAACGCCATGGCTGGTTCCTGTTCTAATTATCGTTCCTATCGCCGCTATTGCAGCAATCACGATAACTCAAACTCTTCTTAATTACAAAAAAGAGAAAAAAGCCTATGAAACTGAGTTATTTGAAGCAATGGACAATGCTGGAGTTGATAGAAATGACGAAAAGGCTATGATGCTATTCGAAGAGAAGTTCAATCTTAAAAGAGAACTTCGAGAACAAATGAGAATAGAAAAGGAAAAAGAAAAAAAGAGACTTCGCAAAGAACTTGAAAAAGAAGAAAAAAGGAGGAAATAAAGATGAATAAGAAAATTGACACATTACGTAACATCATTATTATCTGTTTCGTTCTTTTAGCTTTCTTTGTAACTGGCGTTGTTTTTCCAAGCATTGCCTTAATTGCCAAGGTTGATCTTCTTAGCGAGCTTGCCTATTCCATCATTATTCTTGTTAGCTATGCGTTAACTATTGGGGATTTAGTTGCAATATCTAGTTTCTTCTCTAGGCGCGAATCTCTTTTCCGTCGTCAAATCTGGATTAAAACGATCTTTGATAAAGATGTTCTTATCTGGGATGATGAATCATTTGAAAGAGAAGCCGCTTCACGCATGAACAAGGTCGAGAGTGGCAAGATTCAAATGACTGGCGTTATTTATATCCACGGTTTTAATAACCAACCTATTTCTACTTTCAGACAAGTTGATATTTTCTCTCTTAATGAAATTTTCTTAGCCTCAATTGAAAAAGAACTCAACGGCAAAGAAAACTGGATATACGGCATTAACCGCGAGAATAAATACTACTTCTACGCTCAAGTTAGCGATAAACAAGAATTTTTTGATACTCTCCAACATTTAGTTGATGATATCAACCTTGAACTTGGACGTTTGCCTTCTCTTCCTATGGCTTTCATTATGATTGGCGCCAATCTTATTGAGAATGGCCAATCTATTTATGAGGCTGTTGATAATGCCAATACTGCTTCAAGATTTGACGCAGGTATGCGTCTTTCTGGTGATATCAAGTTATTTGATCCTCAAATGATTGATACGAGAGATTTCGAAAAAGAAAGATCCCTTGAACTTGATCAAGCCTTAGAGAAAAAACAATTCCTTATCTATTACCAGGCTAAGTGGAACATTAGCGAAGGAAGATATTACGGAGCTGAGGCTCTTATTCGTTGGAGACATCCACGCCGTGGCTATCTTCCACCTTCTTCTTTCATCCCTTACGCTGAAGCGTCTGGCAAAATCGTCGATATCGACCACTATGTTTTTGAAACTGTTTGCCAAGATCTTTCAAGATGGAAAAAAGAAAGAAAGAGAAAACTCGTTGTTTCAGTTAACCTTTCTCGTAGAACGATTTATGATCCAAACCTTATTACTTTCTTCTCTGAAACAATCAAGAAATACAACGTTGATCCTAAATCAATCGAAATTGAGTTAACCGAATCTTTGGCTGCTCAAGATACATCATTCATCAGCTTTATTATCCGTAAAATTAAAGAATTGGGATTTTCTACATCAATTGATGACTTCGGTGTCGGATATTCTTCTTTATCCGCTATCAAAAACATTGATTTCGACGTTCTCAAACTCGATAAATCGTTTATTGATGACGTTGAACTTGATAAAACCAGCGAATCTCTTGTCGCTTCGATTATTTCGCTCGTCCACGGTTTAAATATGTTTGTTATCGCTGAAGGTGTCGAAAACCCGACACAGGTTTCAATTCTCACTAAGCATAATCTTGACGCCGTTCAGGGTTACTATTTCGCTAAGCCTTTAGAAGTCAATGAGTTTGAAGCACTTCTTGAACATAACAAGTTCGAAGATGATGCTAGAAAGACGGAAGTTGATGAAGACGAAGAGGAAGGAGGAGATGAAGAATGATTGCCATTTTAGGACAAACAGAAGACGATATCCTCTATTACACGTCGCGTTTTACCTCTGGTCAAAAGATTGAAGAGTTACCATATGGAGTTAAGGTCCATCGTGGCAATTTTGGTATCGATGAAATTGTTATTGCCGCTACAGGATATGGCAATGTCATGTCCGCTTTAGTGACAAATATGATCATCGATAAATATGATCCATACCTTGTTGTTAATACGGGATCATGCATTTCCTTTGACAAGCATCTCCATCAAGGCGACTTATTTATTGCCGATCGTTATTATTTTGATGGAGTTAGATACAATCCTCTTATTCATACGCCATATGGTCAAATTCCAGGGCAGCCTGAATTTTATATCTTTCAAAATTCTATGAGTGGACAGGCTGAATCCGCTTCATTTGAAGTGGGTAATGGTTCTTTTGCTGAAAGAGGATATCTTTTAAGCGGGGAACAAGTTTACACTTCATTAAAAGACGTTGAAGAATTAAAAGAAAACCACTACGCATACGTTAAAAACATGCTTAGGGCATATGATACCTCGTCAGGCGGAATAGCAATGGTTTGCTATCAAAGACAAGTTTCTCTTTTAACTATCCGCGTTGTTGCCTTGGAACTCGATTGCCCAGAACAATTACTAAATTATCGTCGCAAGAGCCTTGAGGCAACGCCTATAATTGGACGTGTGCTTACGAAAGTCCTTTTGAACAATCGTTCAGACTTTAGCACGTCAGAGGAGGTTTTAAATGGCAAATAAGAAATTTAATTTCAAAGAAACCTCTAAGAAAGTTTTCGCTTATAGGAACAGCCTTCCATTTTTGATTGCATTCCCTTCTTTTTGGATAGTTGCTTTCACGATCTTTGCTATCCTTGGATTAGTCTTTGCATATCAAAACAATGACATATACGTCACATTCCTCATTCTTTCCATTGTTTGTATTTGTTTCTTATTAACGTTTGTCGGATTCTTAATTTATGGTTACAAACGTGGAAATAATGAATTAGCAAATGCAACTGAGAACTTCGTTGATCAAATTGATTCCTTAGACGCAGGTCGTATTAAATTGCTTAATAAAGACTATAAGAGCGAAAATCTTCTTTCCTTACAACATAAGATCAACTCTTTAGCTGCAAGAATTAACGAGAGAAACAACAATGTAGATGAAACTATCGTTATCGAAAAGGTTTTTACGGAAGAAGAATTCCCTAATGCCTTACGTAACACAATAAAAAATTCTTCCTCGTTCACTAGCGCTTTGGTTGCGATTGATACGGTTGGTTCGACAAATATACCAGACGGTGTTGATAGCACCTTAATGCGTAGTATCAAATTAATTTTCTCTCCAACGATTGTTTGTAAGAAAAAGAATGGCTCTTATTTACTTTTTGTTGAGAAAATTAGCACGGTCGCTCTATTTAGAACACGTTGCGAGCAATTTATTCGTTCATTTGCTGTCACTGATATCAAATCTGAATCAGGCTTAGTTATTTTCTATTCAGCTAAACTTGGTGCGGCTATCTTCCCTTCAATTTCCGAAAATAAACTTATTGATTTAGCGGAAGTTGCTTTAAAGAGAGCAAATCCTCTTGAAATAATCGATGGTGGAGATGATTTAGTCTTACCATATGCCGGAATTGGTGAAAAACCACGTAGAGCGATTCTCCTTTCTGCCAATGAATTCTTCTACAAGCAATTCTTATTGGCTAAAAACGAGCAAGAAATGATTGAGACTGTCTCTAAAGCTTTAGCCTATTATTGCTCAGCAATGCAATTTAGCAACGCTGGAGTTCTTCTCTATAACGAATCAAACGATTCTTATTCAGCCGTAGTTGAGCATTCTAATACAGGCAATACTGACGAAACCGGATTCAATCTTTTCGGAGATAGCAAGAATATCCCTGGAAGATTCCTCAACCCAATTTTTGATAAAGTTGGAGTTGATAGTTTCTTCTTTATTGACGATATTAACTTATTGCCATTTGAAGTATCTGAGAAGATGCAATCGATAGATGCCAAATCAGGATTCTTCTTCCCAATGTCTTGTGCAGATGGCAAAAAAGGTCTTGCGTATTTCCTTTCTGAAATAAAAAAGACTTCGCAAGATTTATTAGAAAGAGAATGTGCAGACTCCTTCTTCTCAATGGTTGCGGTCATGATTGTTGGCTTAAGCTCACAAAGAGAAATCAAACATCATCAAGCAACGCTTAATGCCATTATCGAAAGAGATGACAAACTTCTATACACGATTGATAATTCAAGCTATCGTTTGTTGCAATTCTCAGAAAATATGAGTAAGAAGTTTGACAACATCAAACGTGGTGAACTTTGCTATAAAGCCATCATGGGTTTAGATGATCCATGTGATGATTGCCCATTAAGAAGAGGAACATTAAAGAAATCAATTCCTCAACTTGGCCCGACTGAACAATCTATGAGTGTTCTTGCTTCCAATAAGAGCAAGGGATCTAATCTTTCGACAATTATTATTGAAGGCGAAGCAAGAGTTGCTTCTTCTTCAGCCAACCTCTTTGATAAGACACTTGGAATTTATAATGCCAAGACCTTCTCGAATGAAATCAATAGAGAAATTAGAACAAGAGGAAACGGAATCGTTCTTGCTATACGTGTTACCAATCTTAGCGATTTGGTATCTAGATATAGAATCGATAGCAAAGAAACCGTCCTTCAAAGTATGGTTTCCCTTATTCAAGATGAAGGATACGGCAATATTCTTTACCGTTTTGATGATTCAACGCTTGTCTTCGTGCTTAAGTCGATGAATAAGAACGGAATGTTTGCCTTTGCCGAAGAAATCGCTCAGCTATTTGATGGGCCAATCCAAGCAGGCGGCTCATCTTTAACACTTAAGCTTGCTTACGCTTCAGTATCTTACCCTAATGAAGCGCAAACAAACTTTGAAATGATCTCTCTCCTTGGTTCAGAGTTAACCCGTTCTAAAGAATTGGGCGATGGATATCTCCTTGAAGTTGGTCGTAACAAAGCAAGAAAAGCCATTCGTAAGCAATATATCCTTCAATTGCTACAAGAATCTCTTGCCCATAACCAAGTTGATATGCGTTTATCCTCATTGGTTGATACGCCAAGTAAGAAACCAATCGGAATTGAATTCTCTCTAGGATTAAAAGGATATTTCTCCGAGAATATCTCCAAACGTGAATTCTTACCTATCGCGTCTAATAACTACATCTTAGATAAGTTAGATTTCCAAGCTCTAAGAAACGTTAAAGAATTCTATAAGAACTATTCTGATACGATTCTTAAGGCTAAAGGCATCAAACGTCTTTGCTTAACGATGTCAATTAGCACGGTTCTATCTTCAACCTTCTTAGAAAACATTCAAAAGTTCGCTGAAGATGTCGACATGCCAAAGAACACGCTAGTAATAGCCATAGAGGTGCGTTCGATTGCTGGATTGGAAGATAACTTAGCCAATGTCATAAAAGCCGCCAGCGCCTTTGGAATCATCTTCTCGGCCCACTCTTATGATGTTAATTCATCTATCAGTGCTCAGAAGTTACATGATTTAGGCTTCACATACGTTAGAATATCTCATCAAACGTTACAAAATGCCATGGCTTCTCAATCCGCTAATACGTCCTTCATTCGTATGGCCGCAGAACTTGATGAAAAGAAGCTTATTCCGATTATCAATCATGTTACCGATCAAGACCAAGCTCAGTTCTGTCTTGACCTTGCCATGCCATATTATGTTGATGGCGATAAAGGCCACGGGCTTACCGAACCAGAGTTTATCACTTATCTCAATTACAAAAAGTAATGCTAAACGCCTACTAACACTAGGCGTTTTTTCATACTCTGAAAAGCAATATAGCGGGTGCGTGTATTAATTTATCGATAAAAAATATAGGTGAAATTATTAATGGCGGAATGATATTTATTTAGTTTGAAGACTATTTTATTATTTGTGTAGCAATACATTATGAAAATTATTGCTTTACCTCAGCGAAATGTGGTCTTTTTCTAATTTTCCATTTCTTAATGTTTAATTAGTTAGACACTAAGCCATTTAATGTTTAATATAATGAACATAAGAGGTTTTAATTATGAAATCAACTTGCGTGGTAATGCCTAAAACGAATAAATACCTTTCTATTATGGGAGAACAAATCAAATTAGCTAGGTTAAGAAGAAATATTCCGGTCAAATTAGTTTGTGAGCGCTCCGGCGTTAGCAGGGCTACATTATGGCAAATAGAAAAAGGGTCTCCAACGGTGTCTATTGGGGCGTATGCATGCGTTTTACATGCATTGCATGGGATGGACAAGGATTTATTACTAATTGCTAAAGATGATGAATTAGGAAGGAAATTACAAGATCTTGGAATAAAAGCAAATAAAAGAATAAGAGGGTGAAGTAAATGGCAAATCAGGAAAAGACGATATACGTATATGAGAATTGGACAGATTTGGTTCCTAAACAAATAGGGAAATTATGTGTTCGATGCGTTAGAGGAGAGGAAATATTCTCTTTTGAGTTTTTGCCTGAATTTCTAAAATCCACTAAACGTTTTCTTTTAGATCCAGATTTGGAGTTTTACGAAGGAAAACAATTTCTGCCAAATGAGAAAAAGCAATTTGGTATCTTTATGGATTCCGAACCAGATAGATGGGGAAGAACTCTACTTAAGAAGAAAGAAAATATCGTGGCAAGTAAAGAGGATAGGCCGATTAATAAATTAAATGAAACCGATTTTTTGCTTGGGGTAGATGATTTTACTAGGATTGGTGCGTTAAGATTCAAAACAAGCCAAGACGGACAATTCTTAGCTGAGAATGACGGAATAAGAATCCCACCAATGAAGAGGCTAAGAGAATTAGAGGCTGCATCTTTGCAATATGAGAAAAATATCTCTTTCTATGACAGGTGGATTGATATTTTGTTAACGCCTGGGTCTTCCCTTGGTGGGGCAAGGCCTAAAGCAAACGTTTTAGACGTTGATGGGTCATTATGGATAGCGAAATTCCCTTCCAATCATGATGAATACGATGTGGGTGCATGGGAACATGTAGTCCATGAATTAGCTAGGCTATGCGGAATAAACGTCCCTGAAGCAAAACTTCAGAAATTTTCACAAAATGGCTCCACATTTATAAGTAAGAGATTTGATAGAGATGGTCTTAGACGCATTCATTTTGCATCGGCAATGACAATGCTTAATAAAGATGATGGGGAATCTAGTGAAACTAGTTATGTTGAATTAGCGGAATTTATTAGAGGCTATGGTTCAAAAGCAAATGATGATTTAATCGAACTATGGAAACGAATGGTTTTTTCGATGCTGGTGAAAAACAGCGATGATCATTTAAGGAACCACGGTTTCTTATTAAATGAAAATGGGTGGCGTCTTTCGCCTATGTATGATGTAAACCCTAATCCATCAGGGAGATATTTATCGTTAAACGTAATTGATAATTCAAATCAATTTGATCTTGATTTAGCTCTTAGTGTCGTTAAATATTTCAACATAAGCAAAGACGATGGTCTTACTTTTATTAAATTTGCGAAAAGTATAATTGAAGAAAACTGGATCAAACTAGCGAAGAAAGACGGGATATCAGATTCATCAATCAAATTCATGGAAAACGCTTTTATACCGCGTTAAAGACTAAAGAGAAATCTACTCCCCAAATGATTGAGGATGATGTGTCAGAACTATCTCCACTGTAATCTCCATCAAAAACAGAGTTGCCAATGTTATATGAGTATATGGAAGTAATTGCTTCTTCGTGATAATCGAGCATAATGTAGACTTTGGAATTTCTACTGGTACCCGAATTAATCATAGTTATTGTTTGTGTGTATGTAGGCGCATCGTTATTAAGTGTTACAAACACATAATCAGTTGTGGTTGAGTTTTTTGTTACAGTTACAGTATTGTTCTCGGTACTTACTGTAGCCGTTCTGAAGTAATTAAATTGAATTATTGCGGATAATGGGAATTTATTATCACTATCATTTGTTGTCCAATCAACGCCATTACCCCAAGTATTTCCTTCAAATAAGCTATTTTTAGCAATTGCTTTTAAAGAGAATTGCGTTGAAGAGTCTTTTAACTCTACTTCAATCAATAATTTATTTGCTCCATCGGAAAAATCGCGATCGTATTTAGGCATTTCATAGTTATTTGTGCTTTCGGTTGAAAATGTGCACGCACCAGTTGAAGAGTTATAACTAGTCATTTTGTAGTATTTGACAGAATTGATGATGCTAGAATCGGTTGCAACAATATTCGAGTATGTAGCTCTAGCAGTTTTATTGGTCGTAAACCAAGCGAATGTCGCAACACCTGAAGCAAACAGCGTGCTTAAAGAAAGGAAACAGACTAAACATGCTTTGATTTTTATGGATTTCAATCTTTTAGAACGAAAATCTGCCATGCCCTTTCTCCTTAAACTCTATGCGGCAACTGGCTATCCATCGATTGGATCCTTTAGTTTTGCGTCGCCGAATTGCTCCGGGTTTGCTCTTATCGAAAAGTATTTTACTAATTCTGCACCCTTTTATCAATTATTTATTGATAAGGAAAAACCCATAAACATTGAAGATTTTATTGTTTATGGGCTTTAGCATTTATTCCTAATTGAATTCTAAGAAGACGTATTTGGAAAATAATATTTACTCTTTTGCTAACTTGACGTTTGTTTAACTTGCTAAATATCAATACACGCATGCCTTATTTTATATTTTAGGCATACGTTTCATCGTTGATTTGCAATGAGTAATTAGTGTTTCTTGTAAGCTTATAATCAGATGATGTTATGGCTACACCAGCATTCTTAATCGTAAATGAATATCCGTTTATTTTTGTTTTGAAAGAACCATCTTCAAATTGTAATGAAGCAAGGTATTCGTTTGTGAACGGGTCTTCTTTTCCTTGTTTTAAGGCTAGATTGAAAACGTTTGCGCTTGTACTAAAATCTTCAGGAATTGCTATGCCTTCTGTATTTAGAGGAGAAGGAATTCCGTTAGTTTCAGATGTTGATGTTCCATCGTCGTTATAAACAGTTTGACCACTGGTTTCTTCCCAAGACCCAAGCGTTGAATCTGAATATGTTGCAAGATATTGAGTTTCGGCAGTAATAGAACTGTATTCACCGTCTCCTTCTTTGGTTTGGGAGAATCTAAACATCTTTAATGTGGAATCTTCAGTATCGTAATCGTAATAAGTCATTCGCTTAGTTTGAGTTACGGTTTTTTCTCCGTCTATGATGTCAGAATCTGTAATGCTTGATCCATTATTTGTTAGAGTGAAATCAAGGTCAAAATAAGAGACCCCTGTATTAGTATTTGTATCAGAAGTAACCGTTATATCAGCGTTATTGTTGGTTCTAGTTATTTTTGCTGATCCACTATATTTTGATCCAAGGGTTACGCATAAAGTCTTTGTATCAAGAACGGCATTATCAAAATCGGCAATATAAACTCCACTAGGTAAAGTAAATGATTCATTTATTTGTTCAATCAATTCAAAAACCTTGGTACGTGTAACAGTTTCCCCGGATGAGCCACCATCACCGGCGTTAGCGCAGATATCCAAATACAACGCTGATGAACCCTTATTTGCGTCGGTTGCTGCTGTAATTAAATAATCTCCAGCCGGTAATGGTACTTCGAAATAATAAGCACATCCCTGAATGAAACATTCGTTTGAATACATACTTTGGAAATCGACTATTTGCTCATAGTTGCTGTTATTTGCATACTTATCGCTAGAATCATTGTTTGTATAGAAAACATAATCATTTTCAACTGTCTTGTTTTTATATACTTTATAAATAAGATCCGGTTCTGAAGAAATGGTTTTTTTATCGCTTGACCTATTTACTCTATATATGTTTGTTAATGTTGTTTTAGTTGACGTTGTCATGTTGGCTAAAATCATTTTCATTACGAAGCCCGAGGATACAATAGAAAAATTAATGCCTCCTGGGTACATTTGATAACTATCATAGAGTTTACCGTATAGACTAACGTTAGATAAAGTTACTGGACTAGATATGTCTCCGGTTTTATAAAATTGAAGATAATTAAGCCCTATATAGCCTCCGCTAAGCAATTCGTCTGTCGTGCCATCCTTAAGAAGCTGACGGAAGGATTCTTTTGTTTTGGCAAAATCTGTGAAATTCAAATCACTGTAATTAACAGTTCCACCATAATTCGAACTAGGATCAGCGAAATTTGAACTGCTATAGTCATCATCGATTATTCTTTTAGTAGAAATTGTTCCTGATGTTTCGTCGCAATAAAACAAAGAAATGTTCTCTTTATTAAATACACTTTCATCTTTTAAGTCCTGGTCTTTGCCTTGACTGCCTATTGAGTATTGTATTTTGGAACCATTGGAGCTGCTTGTGTTTGAACGTTTATGATTTAGACGCGGAGTAGCATTAGATCCAGTGTTATATCCTACTAAATAACCAGTATTTGAACTTGCTAAAGGTTCTCCATCGGGATGAGATGATCCGGTGTAATATGATCCTAATTCCTCTGCAGTTGTTGTTGAATCAACTGTTGCTTCTTTTTTATCGATATTCAAGGGGAGGTATGTCGTTTGTTCATCGCTCAATTGCTGAAATGCCACAGTTTGACTGCTAATATTTTTACTCCAATCATAGCCTCTTTCATCGGCTTTGCTCTTATAGGTTGAGTATAAATAAGAGTGATAAGCGCTAGATTCATATGTATAACTAGTGCTACTTGTGTCTGATTTGTCTATATTTTTACTTTGTATTATATAGGTAATACGTTTTGACAAGGTTGCAAAGTCTATTGAGCCCCCTTCTCCAATATCTTGTCCTTGTCCACCTTTTTTGTATGTGTCCTTGGCTGTACTTGCAACATATGTTGGTTCATATAAGGTTGTCTCATACCTGGTGTATTTTGTTCGGTAGTCTTCCGTGCAATAGCCGAC
>CAVJFO010000033.1:0-15594 GCA_963648925.1 Hallerella sp. | reverse complement strand
GTTATCGAGAAATACGGCTCCTGCCCCTTGAAGTAGCCGATGTAGTAAAGCCATGCGAGGTTATAGAGATGGATTGGCCTGGAGATGATGTATGGGTTGGACGATGTCCCGTCTCCCCCCCCAAAATATGCGCCAGAAGTATATCCGTTTATCTTTTTAGTTACATCGTTCCTATTTGAAAACCAAGAAAACGAAAATGATGTCGCTGCAATACCTGATGCAACGCATACCAAACAAAATAATTCAAGCGTTATACGCCTATATGTATTAAGTCTTCTTCTCTTCATTGTTTGATGAATTGGAGAAGAGATCTGTTAGTTTAACAATCCATTATTGACGGATGTAATATACCAACGCCCTCCCCTATGACAACTGGCTATCCATCAATATGGACCCTTTAGCTTTGCGTCACCAGATTGCTCTGACTTTGCCTTTTTCAACGCCAAAAATGTTACCAAAAAACGCATTTTTTTTCAAATGATTGCGGTAAAAAAGTAAAATTGATACAAATATATCTAATAGATACTCTATTAAAGCTACTATCAAGCCGTGATTATTTGGGTCACGTTCAGCGTGAGGGTCGTATAATCGTCTTCTGCATCTCCAGTCCCGGTTTTAAGTTTAACGAGTAATGTTTCATCATCTAATTCAACTAAGGTAACTTCCAAATCAATCGTTGATACAGCGCTTATTTTATATCCAGAAAGGACATAGAAATGTGTTCCGTCAGTCTCGCTATACACTTCAGAATATGTCGATGTTAAGGTAAGGGTAACTTCTTCTTCACCTAAGGAAAACACATACACGCATGCCTTATTTTCTAAAGACATGTTCCAATCTAGATCCGTTGGCCAAGCATCAGTTCCTTCGCTTTCTTCACCATCTACAATTGTTGATGAAGTAACGCCTCCATCTTTATCTATGACCTTCTTATATGTCGTAGTTGATGTAGTATCACTAAATACCAAATATGTGATTTTTGTTATAGTGTCTTCATTTGTGTTTCCGGTTAATAAGCCTGTCGCTTTAGCTATTGATGTTCCGTTGCCGTTAACATCAATATTTTGATATTTATACTCAGTTATGACTCCATTGTTGGATGAATTGCTTGTTTCATAAGAGATCGTTGCTTTATCGCTTGATACAGTCTTGCTTATGGTGATTTCTCCACCAAAGGAAGAATTTAAACTAAATGAAGCATTCTCTTTCTCATTTATTGTTGGTAAGGCAATATTGCTCGTATCTCCAATGAAGGAGAAAGAAACTCCTTTAGGGTAATAATAAACATACGTACTGACTGTTTTCAATTCTCTTAGTGTAGAAACGTCACTTCTTTGGGCGTTAGCACCAATATCGAGATAATCAAGGTAAGCGCCAGTGCCTCCTTCAACCGAACCTAAAGCGTATTCTCCTTCATTACATGGTATTTCAAAATAGAACGCGTAGTAGTAATAACTACTACTAATGCTTGAATTTTGCTTTATCCATGACGTTTTGAAAACGGGATTTGAATCATATCCGCTAGGGAAAGATGTGGTTGGAGTTCTATCTGTTAGCACGTTGCCATTTAAATCATATCTAACACCCGTTTTAGAGCCGTGAAGGAACGGAACGGAATATGTTCCATCCGTGTATTTGTAAACGTAGGATTGGGCTGCTTTCACTTTTGTGCCAGCAGGTTTATATATTTCTTCAATTTCACGGATGTTTTCTATTTTGGCTCCGCTTTCGTCTCTTTCGATTTCATGAAAGGAAAAGAATGAGTCATTATTTGCCCCACCAACCAAACCAACGGCATATGTTCCCGCAAAGAAATTGACGTACCCCTTCTTTCTTAAGTGGAAATCTATTGAATCTTCAGGAAGTTCATAACCTTGATCAATCCATTCTTCATTGCCAATTCTTGCGTAATCTAATGTAACTAGGTTGTCTTTTGAGATTGTCGCATCCATGAAATGGAGACCACTAATATAACTGCTATCTTTAGCTAAAATCTTTTCAAACTTCTCTTTTGTTTCGTCATAATGATCAAAATCTGAAGAAGAAACTGTTTGTATGCCTGAGTCGTTAATCGTTTTAACGGTTGTTAAAGAATTATTTGAGTTGTATACGCCAGAGTTTGATAAGCCTGCACTCGACGATTTACTGAATTCGGATACACGGATATCTCCCATCGTATCGTTAGTGTTTCTGCAACCGGAAATGACATAGCCTGTATTTTTTTCGTCTGGAATACCGTTTGTTCCACTAATTGGGTAATACGTATCATTTGTTTCGTATGTTGATGCTACAGATTTTGTTGTGGTTTCTTGATATTCAAATTCTTTTGTTGAATCGGATACTAAGATTGATGAGAATCCACTAAGCGAGGTTTCGTTAAGGGTGAATTCCCAACTTGAATTTTTATTTATTGTGAGGATTAGACCTTTACGGCCAAACCAACCTGCTTGCCCATAAGAGAAATAATAAGTTGTTTGATTATTTGTTACAGAGAATCTAACGCGACCCGTGCTGCTAGTGAAAGAGGTAAAGGCTCCACTTTCCGTTTGGGCTAGACCTGTGATAGTGCTGTTAGTAGAGAAAGAATCGGTTCCGAAATAATAATTTGTCCCGTTGATGGTTGTGTAATAATGGTCATTTGCTATTTGCCATTCGACAGCACTGCTTTCGTATGATGTTCCATTGTTTATTGCAAGAGATGTTCCTGAACTACAAAGCCAGTAAGTTTTGCCAGAATCAGCTATTTTAATGCTTCCAGTTGATTCTAAGTGCCATCCTTCCGATGAAGAGTATTGGATGATGCCAGTGCCGTTTTTATATGACTTATATGTATTGTCATATTCCCAGATGGATGCTGAATCTTCATCTTCTACCGCACTTAAAACTCCAAAACTATTTCTGAGATAATATGCGTCATTATTTTGATTAACTATTTTGATTCGACCGGCATCTGTGATAATTACTAAACTGGCATTATCTGTTGACGTAGAATTGCCTATCGTTGTACCGTTTAACGTTAAATAATTAGTTGATGAAGAGTCTGAAATATATTTGCCAGCACCTACTAAAGTGCGGTTTTCGGTTATTTGATTTTTAACACTAGCGTCGGTAATGGTCTCTTTACCATGCAAAATCATGTATAAATTAGAATCTGTTCTTCTAGAGAAAGAATACGAAGCTGCTGTATGCGTTGAATCATAGGCTTGAGAGGCGTTAGCTAGGTAATAATCAAGGCTAGAGTAAGACAATGTTGATGCACTTGTTGTTTCGGTTATTTCATCGGTTACGATATTCCCTTCTTTATCGTATGTGATCGTTTCTTTAGTTGGTATTTGAATGGCTGAAACACCTTTCCAAATGCTTAAAAGGTTGTTATACATAGCGTTCATGTCTATTGAACCACCATTACCCGCTTCGCTTCCGCCATCACCATCGGTGCCCGAGGTTTGAATTACTTCCGAGGATTGTAATGTTACCTCGTTGCTTAAAGCCGCAGATTTATATTTATCTTCGCAATATCCTACAGATGCGTAATCAGAAAGGTTTGACGTGTAGTTTCCATATGAAGAAAGACCACTTTCAGGCAGCTTTATCGTTGAGTTAGATACCCCAATTCCACTTAAATCGCCATTAACATAACCTGCGACCATGCCAATTAAGTTGGAAGTTTCTTTACTCTCGACTTTTAATCCGTCTAAATAGAAATCTGAAGCGGATGGATTGTTGTTATTATCCCCAAATTTTCCAAAGAAACCCATGATATTACAGTTTTCGAAGGATGTAATTGAAGATGGGTGTCTCTTATAAGCGCTAAAATCGTTACTAATCGTTAGATTAGAGATAACTGCAGTGTGAGTTTGATCTTTTGAATGTTCGGTGTCATTACCACTCAGATGGCCTGTAAATGGATGTTCTTCGGTGCCTATTGGAGGCAAGACCCAATCGGTCATATCTAAGTCTTTTTCGATGATGAAATAACATTCTTTAGAATCAAAATAGCCGATATCTTGTAACCATGCTAGGTTGTACAAATGAATAGGCTTGTTTATTACATAAGGATCGTCTTTAGTTCCAGTTCCTCTAGCAAAATAGGCGCCTGCAGTATAACCGTTAACGGGTTTGGTGATGTTATTGTTATTTGAGAACCAAGAATAAGAAAAAGCCGTTGTTGCTGCGCCTGCTGAAAGGATAACTAAAGCAATGCTAGAGCAAACAACTTTTTTATAAAAACGTTTTTCTAAAATCCCCTTGGCCATGTTAAACAAAAACTTTCCATTTTAGTGTAACTGGCTGTCCTTAGTGGGGATCCTGTAGTTTTGCGTCACCGAATTACTTCGGTTTTGCCTTTTAACTTTCTAAATTATAACTAAAAAATAGAAGAAAACAATCTAAATCAAATATGTTCTAACTATAATCTGCGGATGCAAATAAAGTTGGAAGCATTAAAGGATTGGCTAAAACCCCTTAGTTTTGGTTGTTAATTAATAGAACTATAGGCAAAAGAAGCGGGTTTAAAATGCGTTTTATCGCAAAAATAAGAGTTTTTAAATAGCTTAAATGAACGTTGAATGTTTAATTGATTGACTTGATATACGTGAAAAGATTTGACTGATAAAAATGAAGGCTAAATTTGTGTTTGAAGAGTGTTGATTAGATTCACCCAAAAATAATAGATCCTGATAAGGAATAGGTATTCGACAGTTTAAGCTTTCACCTAACGATCAAAGATGATCCTCTCCTTAATGATACGTTTATAAAGAAAATGAATGATGGAAAATAAGCATAAAGTTTAAATCTCTTTTTGTCGTGAGAAGATAGTCATCTAATAACTTTATAAACGCTAAGCCTGGAATATGTTCAAAAATTTTAAGAAGGGGAAGCGTTAATAACCAATTCTGCGTGGTCAATAAAACGTGGTCGTTGTATTCTTGATGGCAAATTGTAAAGAAAATTCTAAATCTTTTTGTCAAAAGAAAATATGTATTGTAGATGGCTAAAATGGATTCCGCTAAATTCTGGTTATTACTTTATATTGCAAGATGGAAGATGAACTCAAAAGAATGAATTGATATTGCCTCGCAAACAATCTAACTTGTTTTGGTTTTTCATCGACAATACTAACAATAAAGGCTGAATTTAGACAATGTATCATTGAGTAGATGCCTAATAACTAGGTAAAAATATATACGAAAAAACCTAATTTTTTAAGTATTTATCGATATTAGCACTCCCAATTTTTGAGTGCCAACAATTACTATTTTTACCTATAATTTGATATGTAACGAAAAAAGCGTTACAATAGCGTTACAAGGATATAAGATTAAGTTGCGAAATTATGCCGAAAACTACGTTAAATTTGCGAATTGACAAGAGTCTAAAAAAGGATGCAGAAAAGGTTGTTGACGAACTTGGCATCACAATGTCTGCTGCAATAAATCTTTATCTTAAAATGATTGTTCGCACTAAGGGAATTCCATTTGATCTGAAACTAACAAAAACAGATCCAAAAAAGAAAGTAACACCTATTTCCAAGGAAGATTTTGATGATGATTTTGATGGCTTGGATTTTGATTCTTCTGATTCAATTAGAAAGGCAATAGATAAGTTATAATAGTCAATTTATTATGAGCGAAAATGAATTAGTGAATTATCTTAATTCTTATCTTCTTGATGAGATGCCGCAGTACAAGATTCATGCATCTAAATACTCTCAAGATTTAGAAGGTCGTAAGAGACTTTTACGTTCTTTGATGAACTTAAGGCCTGCCAAGGAAGCTGACGAATCATTTATTTCTTTTCAAAACATTTACTTACAAAATGAACTAAAAAACATGGGTTTAGTTGACTGCTATTCTTTACCTCTAACTTCCTATACAAAAATAGCCCTCTGGAGAGGGGATATAATTAGGGTTAAATGTGATGCTATTGTTAATTCAGGCAACTCCGATATGCTTGGTTGCTTTGTTCCAAATCACCTTTGCTTGGATAATCAAATTCATACTTTTGGTGGCGTTCAATTACGTTTAGCCTGTCAAAAAGAAGTAAGTCGTTTTAAAGGATCTAAGGTTAACGTTGGTGATTGTTTCATTACGGATGCTTATAATCTTCCATCCAAATACGTTATTCATGTCCTTGGTCCTTCTACGAGAGGGAGGATTTCTAACTATGAGAAAAACCTTCTCGAAAAATGTTATTTAAACGTTTTAGATATAGCTAGGGAGAACAAGATTAAGACACTTTGCATTCCATGTATTTCTACTGGTCAACAAGGTTTCCCGAAAACAGACGCAGCAAAGATTGCAACCGAAACTGTTAAAAATTATTTATTAGAACATTCTGATTCGCCAGCTGTTATTTTTGATGTGTTTACCGATGTAGATGAAAAACTGTATTCCGATTTGTTGCTTGAGGAATATTTCTAGACACTTTTGCAACGCGTTTTAAATAGCCGAATTTAAACGTTTCGTGATTTATTGAATAAATACATAAAAAAATCCTTTTCGTTTAATCTGAGGCTCTTTGTGACTTTGATGTTTATTTTGTGACGATTAATTTTAACGTGCATATGTTTTCCTATGCCTTAAATAGTTGTTGGTTTAGTTTCTGCTGATTAATGAAACTATTGTTATCGGTTAATCTCTCCTTTTTCGAAGACTCAAAAAACAAATTCTAGAAAGAACAAATTTAAATGCTTGTTAATAGTTCACTCATCAATGCCTTACTAAACATTTAAATTTGCTATTTTATAGGGGATTTATAGGGGATTTTTGGATTTTTAATATAAAAAAAGACACCTCCGAAGAGGTGCCTTAGAAAGACTTAATTAAGCCTTATTTAGCATGCTTGATAGCAGCTTGTGCAGCAGCTAATCTAGCAAGCGGGATACGGAATGGGGAGCAGGAGACATAGTCAAGTCCAACTTCATCATAGAATTCGATGGATCTTGGATCGCCACCAGTTTCACCACAAACACCGATCATGAGTTCTGGTTTTGTCTTACGGCCACGTTCGACAGCAATCTTAACGAGTTCGCCAACACCTTCAACATCGATTGTTTGGAATGGATCGAATTCGTAGATCTTGCGATCATAGTAGAATGGTAAGAATTGTCCAGAGTCATCACGGGAGAAGCCCATGGTTAATTGTGTTAAGTCGTTTGTACCGAAGGAGAAGAACTCTGCTTCCTTTGCGAGTTCGCCAGCTTTGAGGGCGCCTCTAGGAATTTCGATCATTGTACCGACTTGGTATTTGAGGGTCTTGCCTTCAGCTGCCATTTCTTTTTCAACAGCTTCGACAACGACTTTCTTTGCCCAGTTGTATTCTTTGAGTTCGCCTGCGAGAGGAATCATGATTTCTGGTTCGACATCGTGACCAAGATCTTTGCTGGCTTTGATAGCAGCTTGGATGATGGCTTTTGCGAGCATTGCATAGATTTCTGGATAGGCAACACAGAGTCTGACACCACGGAAGCCCATCATTGGGTTAGCTTGATGCAATTGATTGATTCTGTCTTTGACCTTTTGTTCGGTGACACCAAGAGCATTTGCTAAGGCCTTGATGTTTTCTTCATCATGGATTTCTGGTAAGAATTCATGAAGTGGCGGATCGAGTAAACGAATGTTGACGTTGCTGTCTGGATTCGTCATATACATTTGATAGAAGTCGCCCATTAAGAATGGTCTGATCTTCTCAAGTGCAGCTTCACGTTGTTCTGTTGTATCAGAGAGAATCATAGCTCTCATATTGAGAATTCTGTCTTCTGCGAAGAACATACGTTCAGTACGGCAAAGACCGATACCTTCAGCGCCGAACTTTTGACCGTTCTTGGCATCTTCTGGAGTATTGGCGTTGACACGGACCTTTAATCTTCTATATTTATCGGCCCAGTCCATCATACGACCGAAATTGCCACCGAGATCGGCTGGTTGCATTTCGATTGTGCCTTCATAAACGTCGCCGGTGGTGCCGTTAACAGAAAGGACATCCTTTTCTGTGTAGACTTTTCCGTGGACTGTGAGGGTCTTTTCTTCTTCGTTAACGATGATATCGGAGCATCCTGCAACACAGCATTTACCCATTGAACGGGCAACAACGGCTGCGTGGGAGGTCATACCACCACGGGCAGTGACGATAGCTTCAGCATTGACCATACCGATGATATCTTCTGGGGATGTCTCGGAACGGACCATAACTACTGGACGTCCTGCTTCTTTTTCGGCTTTTGCTTCTTCAGCGGAGAAGACAAGATGACCGGTACCAGCACCTGGAGAGGCTGGGAGACCTTGGAAAACAGGAGTATGTTTCTTTAAGTCGTTTGGATTAAATGTTGGGTGGAGAAGGTCGTTTAATTGCATTGGATCAACGCGTAAAACGGCTGTCTTTTCATCGATTAATCCTTCATCGACTAAGTCGCAAGCAATCTTTAAGGCTGCAGCGGCAGTTCTCTTACCATTACGTGTTTGTAAGAAGTAGAGGGTGCCTCTTTCAACCGTGTATTCCATATCTTGCATATCTTTGAAATATGTTTCCATACGGACGATTGTTTCTTCGAATTGTTTGTAGACTTCTGGCATGTTCTTTTCAAGCCATTCAATCTTAACTGGTGTACGAACACCTGCGACGACGTCTTCGCCTTGAGCATTTAATAAGAACTCAGCGTAGACTTTCTTTTCACCAGTGGATGGGTTACGGGAGAAGGCGACACCTGTACCGGAATCATCTCCCATGTTGCCGAAGACCATTGTTTGGACGTTAACGGCTGTTCCCCATTCATATGGGATACCGTGCATTTGACGATAAACGTTAGCACGTGGGTTGTCCCAGCTACGGAAAACGGCTGCGACAGCTTCCTTTAATTGAACATATGGATCGGTTGGGAAGTCTTCGTTGAAGATACCTTTGTAGTATTCTTTGTATTTTGCAACGAGTCCTTTAAGTTGTTCGGTTGTGACTTCGGTATCGAGTTTGTAACCGTTGTCAGTCTTTAACTTATCGAGCATCTTGTCCATTTCGGTTCTTGGATGTCCTTTTGCGATGTTGGTGTACATCAAGATGAAACGGCGATAGCTGTCCCAAGCGAAACGTTCATTGTTTGCTTGTTTTGCAAGTTCAGCAACGACTTCGTCATTTAAACCAAGGTTGAGGATTGTATCCATCATACCAGGCATAGATTCACGAGCGCCAGAACGGACAGAAACGAGTAATGGCATGACGTCTTTTCCGCCGCCAAATGATTTGCCAGAACTCTTTTCGATTTCGTGGATGTGTGCCACGACATCATCCCATACATAGTCTGGAATTGCTTTTCCAGATTCATAGTAGAGATTGCAAGCTTCGGTTGTAACTGTAAAACCTTGTGGAATGTTAATTCCAGCAGCAGTCATCTCAGCAAGACCGAAACCTTTTCCTCCAATGATTGGCTTACCAAGCTTAGCTTCGTGAGCTTCTTTGAAGGAGTAAACGTATTTCTTTTGTGCCATGTTGTCCTCCTATGACAATCTTTTCGGAGTTCTTGTTAGAACCCCTGACAATAAAAATATAGCACGTAAAAATTCTTCATAGAAGAAGAACAAACATTATTTTTTAAAATAGAGTAGAATTATTGTGCATTTAGGAGCGATTTTTATGAAAAAGAAACATTTTGAGTTATTTGGAGAGCAATATTTTGGCCCAGTCGCACATCGCGGGCTTCATAATAAGGAATATACGGAAAATGGGATGAAGGCTTTTGAAAATGCCATAAACCATAATATTGCTTTCGAATTAGACATCCATTTAACAAAAGATGGGAAGCTTGTTGTTTGCCACGATTCCGAACTGAAGAGAACGACAGGCAAAGAAGGAATCATTGAAGATTTGACTTTCGATGAAATCAGAGAGAACTATCGTTTATTAGATGGAGGAGTTGTTCCGTCTTTTCAAGAAGTTTTAGATTTAAACAAAGAACGTTGTCTGATTTGCGTTGAACTTAAATGTTATAAGAAAAATCATAAAGCCTTAGCTAAAGCAGCTAATGAAATTCTCAAACAAATAAAAAATAAGAAATCAATAGTCATTATATCTTTTGATCCAAGAGCTTTGATTAGAGCAAAAGGCTTCGCAAGAAGCTTGCTTGTTTGTGAGAAAGAATTCTGGGTTTGGCGTTTTAGATATCTCTTTGAATCCGTTGATCTTGAATATTGCCTCGCAAAAAAGGAATGCGTTCAAAAATATTATAAAAACCATTATGTAAATTATTGGACTGTAGAATCGGTAGAAATAGCAAACGAAGTTGCCAAATATGCGGATACCATTACTTTCCAATTATGTGATCCAAAAGACGTTGAAAATGCTTTAAAAAACAAAAATAACTGACTTTTACATAGGATTTTTGGATTTTTTGAAATTTGATAATATTACGCCATCGGCCTAAAACTTGATTTTAGAATGGCTTATGTTAGTATATTGAAGGTCGGAGGACAAACGGTCGGAACCGTAATTTGTTGGATAAGACACTAGGTCCGCCTAGTTATTATTTGGGGAGCAGAGATTATGGCGCACGTATCGCTATCGGAACATTTTACATATCGCAAAATTTTTAAGTTGGTCATTGCGCCAGTTCTAATGATGATTTTTTCGTCATTCTATTCTGTAATAGATGGTATTTTCCTTTCTAATTATGCAGGTGAAGGTGCTTTTAGCGGGGTCAATTTAGTTTTTCCTTACATTATGATAATTGCCGGGATCGGCATGATGTTTGGCTCTGGTGGAGTCGCTTTAGTAACCAAAACTTTAGGTGAAAAAGATCAAAAGAAAGCAAATAACTATTTTTCAATGATTATTTATTCGGTAATTGTTGTCGGCCTTTTGTTTACCGTTATTGGATATTTTACTGTTGAACCTTTTGCTAGAGGGATGGCTGCAATAAGTAAAAGTTCTTCCGATACGACCGCAATGATTGATGCAGCAATTCGTTATGGCAAAACGATGATGCTTGGCATCTTGTTTTATATGCTACAAAACGTTTTTCAAACCTTCTTCTCTGGTGCAGAAAGACCATTTACAGGTTTCTTATTTATTGGTTTAGCAGGCATTGCCAATATAATTTTAGATTGGTTATTAGTCGGAGTTGCTAATCTTAGTGTTGAAGGTGCTGCAATTGCCTCAATTGTCGGGCAATTTATAGGCGGAGTTCTTCCTATTTTCTATTTTATTTTCAAAAAGAATCTTCCTTTCAAACTTGGAAAATGCACGTTTGATTTTAAAATACTATTAAAAGCAATGGGAAATGGATCAAGTGAGTTTGTCACAAACATTGCTAGCTCCATTATTTCGATGTGTTACAACATCCAATTATTACGTTATATAGGTCCACTTGGCGTGTCGGCATATGGAATTTGCATGTACATTTCTTACGCATTTATGGCTGCATTCATGGGCTATTCAGTTGGAATTGCTCCTGTTATTGGCTACAACTTTGGCGCTAAAAACAACGAGGAACTACATAACATTCTTAAGAAATCGCTAACGATTATTGCTATCGCTGGGCTCGTCATGTTTGGCATATCTGAATTAGCCGGTCCATCATTTGCAAGAATATTCTCCAATGGAGACACTCAATTACAAAATATAGGCAATAGAGCCTTATTTATCTACTCCTTTATCTATTTAACATGCGGATTGTCGATCTTTGGTTCGGGTTTCTTTACAGGGTTAAATAACGGATTAATTTCAGCAATCATCTCTCTTGTTCGTTCTTTTGGCTTTGAACTTGCTGCTATCTGGCTTTTGCCTTTAGCATTACAATCTGATGGAATTTGGGCATCAGGTGCCTTTGCGGAAATTGGCTCAACGGCAATAACTATCTTTTTCTTCATACACGAAAAAAAGAAATACAATTATTAATCTATTTTTTAAAAATAAGGTATGCGTGTATGCATATTTGAACTATCAACAATTAAAAATTCTTCAGATTTTATAAAATAAACTTTCAAAATTAGATAATGTGTTAAAATCTTAATATAAGATGGAAAGAATATATGGATAATAAGGTTTTAACGATTGATTTTGGGACACAAAGTGTCCGTGTTGCAATTTTCGATACTAACGGAAACGAACTTGCAATGGAAAAAGAAAAGTATAATCCGCCTTACTTTTCATCCAAGCCTAACTACGCTGAGCAAAATCCTTCCGCTTATTACGATTCTTTGTGTTTATGCACAAAGCGTTTAAACGAAAAACATCCTGATTTACTAAAAGAAGTTAAGGGAGCAACATTAACTACTTTCCGCGATTCTGCCGTCTTGCTTGATAAGGATAGAAATGTTATTAGACCAATGATTCTTTGGCTTGATCAAAGAAGTGCTGAATGCAAAGAGCCATTGCCTCTACTCCATCGCGCCGCGTTTAAACTCGTTGGAATGAGCGATACGATAAATCTTAATCGCAAAAGATCCGTCTCTAACTGGTTAAAAGAAAATGAGCCTGATAACTGGGCTAAGGTTGATAAATATATTAACATCTCGACCTACTTTATATATAGGTTAACCGGTGAATTAAAGGATTCCGCATCTTGCTTTGCGGGACATTATCCAATTGATTTCAAGAAAAGAAAATTCTATTCAAATCCAACAAAACATTTGAAGGGACAAATATTCTCCATTGAAAAGAGAATGTTACCAGAGATTGTTCCTGAAGGATCGAAGATTGGTGTTATTACATCTAAAGCGCACGAAGAAACAGATCTTCCTGAAGGACTCGCTTTATACGCTTCAGGATCGGATAAATCATGTGAAACCTTTGGCCTTGGAGTTTTAAACGATCACACGGCCGCCATTTCCTATGGCACGGCATCGACTGTCGAAACAACCACAAACCACTACGTAGAATCTGAAAAATTCTTACCTGGATATCCAGCTTGCATTCCTGACTACTACAACATGGATGTGCAAATTTACCGTGGATATTGGATGATTAACTGGTTCTTAAAAGAATTTGGTGGGAAGAAGGTTGACGATATCGTTATTTCCGATGTTTCCGCTGAAGACTTTAATAAGAGATTAAAAGATGTTCCGCCTGGAAGCGATGGCCTTGTCCTCCAGCCATATTGGGGAGCTGGTTTAGCTAGACCTTTAGCAAAAGGGGCAATCGTTGGTTTCTCTGATGCTATTACTTTAGAACATTTCTATCGTGCGATAATAGAAGGGATTGCCTACGCTTTAAGAGAAGCGTTAGAGCATTTTGAAAAGAAAGTTCACCATTCGATAGAAAGTATTCGCATTTCTGGCGGAGGAAGTCAGTCTGATGAAATCTGTCAAATTACGGCAGATATCATGGGGAAACCTGTCACAAGAGTTCAAACGTTTGAAACATCCTCCCTTGGCGCCGCTATGGCAACCTTCTTAGCTTTAGGAGAATTTAAATCCCCCGAAGAAGCAATCAATAAGATGGTTCATCCAAGTGACACTTTCTATCCAGACGCTAAAACTCATGAGACTTACGATTACTTATTTGAACATGCCTATAAGAAAATGTACCCATCCTTAAAAGGCATATATAAATCCATCAAGAAATTTAACGCCTATCAAAATAAAAGTAAGAAATAACGCATAATAAAATACTCTAAAAAATCAAAAAATCCATTGGGAAACCCCAATGGATTTATTTTTTCATTGATGTGATTAAGCAACTAATGAGAGCATGAATTCTTCGTTAATTGGTGTGAATCCATCTTTAACGGATAAGCGAAGCTCAGTTTCGGTTAAGAATAGACCGACTAAAACTTTTGCATATTCATCTGAATTGCCTTGTTTGAGAGTTCCGTTCTCTTGACCTTTTTTGATGATTTTCTTGATCTCATCATATAAATCGATACCGCTTAAGGCTTTTGTCGCTGTTCCACATTGATAGAACTTATTCAAAGCTAATCTGGAATAGCAAACAATGACATCAGCTTCATCTAAAACACTATGGTAGTAGTGAATGATGGCTTTGATAGCATCAAGAGGTTCTAATTTCTCGATTTCATTGAAATTCAAAACTTTAGAGGCATATTTTGTTTCAAATTGGGTAACGATAGCGTTATATAAATCTTCTTTCACTTCAAAATAATGATAGAAGAGACCGTGGGCACAATTCGAAGCTTTTGAGATGTCGTCGATTGTAATGGTATCAAATCCTTTTGTGGCAAATAACTTAACCGTTTTGGTGATAATTTTGTCTTTTCTTTTATCGCGGATAGCTTCATTTTGAGCAGCTGTTCTAGGCATAATTTTTCCTCCTTTCAAAGAAAACTCATACAATCATACTAGAAACTTAAAAGTAGTCAATTCAATTTTTATAATTTAGTTAAATGTCATTTTATAGTTAAGAAAATGTCATTTTCACATGTTTTTTATTTCATCTTGCCGTGCTACACTTACATGGTATGAAAACAGTTATTATTTATGAATCTAAATACGGCTCAACAGAAAAGTATGCCAAAGATATCGGCGTTAGAGTCGGCGCTGACGTATTGCCATTTAAGAAGTTCAAATGGAAATCTTTAAAAGATTACGACATTGTTGTTTTTGGTAGTTATATCCGTGGAGGAGCCATCACCAAAATTAACGATTTCCTTCAACACTGGAATGAGATGGAAGGTAAAGCAGTTATTGTTTTTGGCGTTGGCATGGCTGTTCCAACAAAAGAATCTAGAGATCAGTTAATTTCTTCAAATGTTTTATATGATCTTCATTTACGTTTCTATCAGTTCCAAGGTAATTTTGATTTTTCTAAACTGAAATTCCCTGATAACTTCATGTTCAATCAATCTATTAAACTCATGAAAGCACGTCCTGAACTTGGCGGCGCTCCAGAACAACTTGACTGGATCAAAGAAAATCCTGTTAATGTTTATGATAGTGAGAAGGTTGACCGTGTCGTTTCGGTCATTGAAAAAATCAAGATAGGCGAGGCTAGCAAATAAATATGAAACTATTCGTTGGATTAGGAAACCCTGGCAAGGAATATGAGGGAACCCGCCATAATATGGGTTTCATTGCCTTGGATAAGTTTGCTGAGATGGCAAATGGTTCCTTTGACCATAGCGATTTCAAAGGAGAATACGGAATAATTAAAAATCCCGCATTCTCTGAACCTATTATCATTCTTAAACCTCAAACATTTATGAATCTTTCTGGCCAGTCGGTTAGACCAATTGCGGATTATTACAAAATTAGCATAGATGATATCTATGTTGTTTATGATGATATGGCTATTCCAGAAGGTGCGATTAGATTACGTATCGATGGTTCAAGTGGTGGCCACAAAGGAATGCAAAACATCATTGAGCAATTTGGTGGCAACAACAAAATTAAACGTATCCGTGTTGGAATTGGCGAACCTCCACATAATAACCCAATAGATTTTGTTTTAGGAAAACCTAAAGGAGATAGCCTTGAACAAATCGAATTTTCAACCGATAATGCTGCAAAAGCATTAAGAGACATTGCTTTAGGAAAAGACAATTTCTCTAAAATAATGGGTACATATAACTCTATAAAACCGAAAATAATAAATGGCTGATTTTTATTCTTTATTTAAAGATGTTAACTACACGTCCCTCTTAAAAAAGAA
>CAVJFO010000032.1:0-21803 GCA_963648925.1 Hallerella sp. | reverse complement strand
TAAACAATTTATCCGCAATGACGGATTTAAGCACCGTATCGCCGACTGTGGCCAAACCTTCGTTGGAGTATTCAGAGCCGTTTTTCCCTTGTCCTTCCACTTCGATTTTTATAGATCCCATCGCTTTGGCTAACCAGGAAATATCGTTGAAATGGTAGTGAACCAACAGTTCAAACTCTCTCATTTCCTTTTCTATTCTTTTCTTATCCATACTAGTCTCCATTCATGAAGATATAATCTTCGGCGGTGTTTTCCTCGACGGCCACTGGGTTATTGAAGCATTCTTCTTCCATTTTATATCTGTCCGTAACGAAAGTAAGGTTCTTATTCTTCGATCAAATAAGTATTCTGTCGTTATCAAGCTTGCCTATGATATGAAAGGCCCGTCGATAAGCAAATCGACTGAATCAACTAGTTGCTTGTCCAGCTGGCTTTTTTCTTTTCCAGAGAACATGATTACTCCAAGACCTAAGTCATGTATTCTTTCATTAAGAAGTGACAGTCCCTTAGTAGCTTTCGTTACTCTTTCTATTACGGACACTCATTTGTGCCCTAATAACAAAATTTGTATTTCAAAAGTTAAATTTTCGTCAAAGGCTTTGAAGCAATCAAATGATAGTCATCATCATGCATATAGAACTGTTCCATCAGCCAATAAATTCCATTGGTGCCTTTTCTTAGCTTTTTATTAAGCAACTCTCTAGAAATTGGCATTACCTGGAATATGCTTATGCATTCGTGTTTGGAAATGAAGCACTTCACTATGCTTGGCGATTTGAAGATTTCCGGAAGCAACAGCACAGTCCCGCAGTATTTCCCTTTGATTTGCATGTCAATTGTATCGGAAACCGTAATATTTTCCTTTGTGTTAAAGGCATATTCCGCGGTAGCCCAAAGCAATGAATTTAATGATAACCATTCTGTTTTTTCTTGACTTATTTCTACTTCTGGATCAACTAGCATCATGTATTCGTTACGCCGGTTTGCCTTTCTTCCCATACCCATATCACGCTCAGGCATAAGGGAGTCGCTAGCTCCAATCGTGCATAACTTCCAAAACGGCATATCTTTTGTCGGCTCAAATACAAGCGTTGTGATTGGTTTCATTTCATCAGGTAGGACGTTCTTTTTAAGTCTCAAGCAAAAAACAGGTTCTTGTTTAAACGCTTCGATATAATGGTCATATAGTTTTTGATGCTTCTTGTTGCTTACTTTAAAGGCCTTTTCTCTTTCATCTAAATCTTGCAAAACAATCACTCCTTCAGGAAAGCTGCATAAGAGAATTCGTTTATGCTATTTAATCTTCCAAGTCGATTATAACATGATGAGCGAAGAAATAGGAATGCAAAAGCAAAAACAGCCACTTATTATGCAGTTGTTATCGGCATTTGCAAGATGCCGAAGTAATTTTAAAAAAACTAGTTGGAGTAGAAAAAATAAAGAATTAAATATATTGCTAAATATTTATACATAACCATAGAACTCAAACAAATAGACAATCTATTAAACAAATGAAAAAAGTAGCTTTCGCTACTCTTTCTTCTTTCTATTACGGACACTCATTTGTGCCCTTACAACGAAGTGACCAGGTACATAATATATTCCTATAATACTGGTGTTCGTCTCCTTACCTTTTGGTGGAGTCGAGGGGATTTGAACCCCTGTCCGAAGAATCTCCCACAAGGACGTCTACAGTTTAGACCCTATCGGTATTTAACCAACTAGTATGATAAGATCAGAATCTAGTTAGCGAGGTTGTAAAGGTTTTCGTCGCCTCTCCCCAACCAAGGTTTGGCGCTTATCGTCTTATTTTGCACCCTTGCTGTTAGTAAGACGCGAAACTAACAGAGGATGTGCTCCCCCTAGACGTTGCTAGGGAACCCGTAGGTTACTGATTAAGCGGCAGCATACGAAACGCGGTTTGCGCGGTTCGCATAGATATAACTGTTGTCAGTTATTGTGTTTTGATGTTTAAGCTCATCACGCCACTGCAGTCCAGGCAAGATCGGTCCCCCGTCAAAACCAGAACGACCCCATCTATGCTTGTTGCTTTATCCAAGCTTTAAAAGTATAGCCCAAAAAATGTAAAAGTTAAATTTATTTACGGAAATTAGTTTTCTTTCCTTGTCTCTTAGAGACAATAAAGTTTGTATAATCGCTTGATTTGTTGTAAAGTTTCAATGCTAATTTAAAGGATGTATTATGGCAAAAGCAAAACCAATCAAACAAAAGAAAGAAAATAAATTCTTAAAGAAGTTGATATTCTTCTTCAAAACATTGTTCTCAAATGATGCTTGTATCGAAGGAAGAAAGCATAAATGGTATGCACCAGTTATTATCGCTATTCTTTCTGCAATAATTGCAGTTATTCCAACGTTTGTTGGTAGAATGACAGTTCAAGCTTCAAGCTTCTTCACAAGCGGATATACATATGATTATGAAAATTCGCTCACTTCATTTGCTGATCAAACATCTTCTGTTTCCATGAAAATCACCAATGGGCAATTGAGCGTTGATGAAACGGCATGGAAAGAAGCATGCGTTAACTCGATGAAGGGAACCCCACTCGAAGAAAATGCTAGCGTTCTTAATTTCTGGGGCTATTTCTACAAAGTTCCTGTTACCATCACTTCTACAACAAGCGATGATTCAACGACAATCACCACCACAAAAGATAAATGGTATTGCTCTTTAGCGGTCTATTTCTGTGGAGACGAAGAACCAAATAAGTTTGCTGGCACAAAAATGGCTAACTGCATCAATGATCCAAATTATCAATTAGACATTGTTACTTCTTCTGAAGGAAAATCGGATATCACAGCCTACCAAACAAACATTATTGTTATCGGCAAAAATGCCATCTATATGGCTAAAGGCGTTAAAGGTGCTAGCTCATCAAATATCGCCGGTCAAACCTATGCCAAATTTGATGCTGCATCATTTGAAGGAAAAGATCTTCACGATATAACTAAGGTAAGTGGCAGCCAAAAGATTACTGATGCTTGGGGTGCATTCCTTAACGAAGGTTATTCTTCAACCCGCATCTCTATGGCTTGGTCTTATTCTGGCATCATGCTTGCAATCTCTGTCGGTATCATCTTCTTAATGGGCTTACTTATCTTCATTATGACAAGAGGCAAAAACAATCCATTCAGAATCTACACCTTCTGGGAATGTCAAAAGATTGGTTACTATGCGGCTATGTCTCCAGCTATCTTAGGATTGCTTGCATTTATTCCGGCATTTGCCCAAATGGTCATGTTCCTCTTCCCAATGTTATTCATCCTTAGAACAACATGGATGTCTATGAGAAGTCTTAGACCTGCTGCTTAATTAATATTTCAAAAGAAAACCGAGGCGTACCTCGGTTTTTTATTTGCTTAAGAAGCTAATCTCCGTAATCGCAACCACGGTTCTTATCTTCTACATATATCTTTAACGGATCAGAGATGTCAGATATTTCTCGATATATGAATCCATCCTTTTCCATAAATGGAGAATCATAAGACCATGTGAAGATAACCTTCTCATTATCTTCAATTACCTTATATATAGCGTTTAAAAGGTCGTTATAACGTTCTTCTCTTCTTTCTTTGAATCCTTGCATACCAGAATAAAAACCTGGCTCTACATAAAAGATATGGTCTTTATTTGTCTTATAACAATTACAATAAGGATTGATTGGATCGCTTATTTGTTCATATTGATCAAATTCAGGATATTTCATATTGTTTTACCTCATTTATGATACGGTTCGTTGTTTAATATTTTAAACGAGCGGTAAATTGCTTCAAGAAGAATGACCCTTGTCATTTGATGAGTGAAGGTAAGTTTAGATAAAGTAAGGGAGGCGTTACCTCTTTTTCTTAACTCATCCGACAAGCCTAAAGACCCTCCTATTACAAAAGAGATAGAGGCGCCAGATATTTCCATCCATTTATTTAATTTGTTTGCTAATTCAACGGAAGAAGGTTCATCTTTTCCTAAATCAAGAAGAATTAAGTAATCGTTTGGCTTTAATTTCGAAAGCACTTCTCTTCCTTCTTTTGTTTTTACCTCATCTTCCTCTTTCTTAGAGGCAGTTTCTTTTGAGGCAAGGTCTTGGCATTCAATTATCTCGATTTTAGCATATGGGGCCAGTCTTTTTAGGTATTCTTGCTCGGCCGCTTTCCAATATGCTTCCTTAAGTTTGCCAATAACAAAGATTCTAATTTTCATCTTTGTCACCTCCGCAAATGAAATCTGATGCAGGCGCGCATCTAAGATTAAAAGCCTTTATATCTAATCCTTTTTCCTTGAATACTTTATCCCATGTGGCAACAGTAACTTCAGGAGTATTGCATTCTTCGGAAAGGTGGGCAAGAGTTATTTCTTTGCTTTTATCACCAACAAGTGAAGAAATATATTCTGCTGAATCGATATTGGATAAATGACCAAGATCAGACAAAATACGATCTTTAAGACCTTGAGGACGCGAAGAATTCATTAACATATCAACATCATGGTTTGATTCAATGATGTAATATTTAGCATTTTCTAAATATGGAAGAGTTTCCTCAGGAATATAGCCAGTGTCGGTCATATAAACCAATTTATCGCGACCGTTTATCAAAATATATCCTAGAGGATGTTTAGCATCATGAGAGGTTCTAACTGGAATGATAGTAAAATCACCAAGCGTAAAAGAATCCTCTTCCTCAATCTCATGTGTAAGCTTTCTAAGCGTTTTTTTACCTGCGTATGTAGGAATATTCAACCTTTTGTATGTTTTTAAAGAAAGTCCTTTGATGTGATCAGAATGCTCATGAGTGATTAGAACGCCTTGAATATCCTCTAAAGAGAATGGTGTTTGCTCAATAGCCTTCTTTAATTTAGTTAAAGTAACGCCCATATCAATTTGAATGAGGGTCGTTTCTGAATATATGAAAGCGGCATTCCCTTTTGAGGAGGAGGCGGCAATAACGTATTTAATCATTATTCACCATCGGATGGATAGCCATCTTCTCCGTTAAGCCTTCTTTCTTCCGCTTCAGCTTCTTCTGAGAAGTTATCGAATCTCTGAATCGATTTAGAGAAGACAAGGTTAAATCTACCAGTTTGACCGTTACGGTTCTTAGTAACACTGATACTTGTGATAGACGTGTTGTATTTATTAGGGCCTGCTTTGGCTCTTTCTTGCTGTTCATCAACCTTTTGCTCGTATTGACTTTGAGGTTTACTCATCTTCTTGCCTTGGTTCTCAAAATAGTCCTTACGGTACATAAGCATGATGATATCGGCATCCTGCTCAATAGAACCAGAGTCTTTTAAGTTAGACATGGAAGGAATACCGTTTTCGTTATTATCCGCGTTACGGTTAATCTGGGCTAAGGCGATAACTGGAACCTTTAAATCACGAGCAAGTTCTTTTAAAGAAGACGTGATTTCTGCAATTTCCAAAGAGCGAGACTCAAATGATTTTTCGGTTTTTATAATGTTGATATAGTCGATGAAAATCGCACAAAGATCTGGATTTGTATTTTTTAACTTAATTGATTTAGCAATGATATCTCCAAGTTTTGGGTTAGGTCTATCATCGATATAAAGGTTGAGTCCTTCAACCTCGTTAACAGCAGAGGATATCTGCGCTAGTTCTCTTTGCCCTAAGAAAGTATTCATGTTGATGCTTACTCTAGAAAGAGCGGAAAGCATACGTTTCATGATGAGGGATGAAGACATTTCGCCAGAAAAGATGGCGACCGTCTGTTTTTTATATGATGCGGCATTGAGCGCAAGATTAAGAGCAAAAGCCGTTTTACCAACGGATGGACGTGCGGCAAGAATAATTAAATCGCCAGCTTGCCAGCCATGCGTGTATTTGTTTAATTCGCGGAAACCCGTATCAACGCCAGTCAAGCTGCGATCAGAACGTTTAGATTCAATAATGATTTGTTCTTTTACTTCACGAGCAATTTCTCCGCCAGGACGGAATTCTCCGACCGATCTTCTATTGGCAATCGCACTTAAATCTTGTTGAGATGCAGTAATAAAGTTACCAATATCGTCCGCTTTCCCTTCCGCATAATCCTTTTGAATTTTTTGGAGAGCAAGCAGATATTCTCTTAATACTTGTTTGTCTTTAATGAGTTTGATGTAATGCTCAATATTATCTGGATTGATGACCTTATCCATCAACTCAAGGAGATAGGAAGTGTTTCCTGCCGCCTCAAGCATATTGGTATTGATAAGTTCATCCGTTACAGTTTGGGCGTCGATTAATTCTTCGCGGGAATTAAGGCTTTCCATGGCCGCGAAAACAATTTTGTTACGCGGTTCGACGTCAGAAAAACATTCGGCAGTTAAAGATGAAATGCCTACAGAACAAGCCTGAGAAGAAACAAGCATCGACCCTAGAATCGTGCATTCGGCCTCAACATTGGATGGCAAAGTGGTTTTTAAAGTTGTTTTAATCCCCTTGGCCATTATTTTTCCTCAGAAATATGAACATTAACCGTGCCAGTAACTTCGCCAGCGCTTCCTTTATAAAGTTCAATTTTCAAACGGGTATATCCAAGAGCGTTTGCTGGATATTTATCAATGAATTTACGTTTATCAATGGTAATTCCCCATTGTTTTTGTAAACCTTCCTCGATTTGTTTTGGAGAGATTGAACCGAACATTCTTCCATCCGATCCAACCTTTGCTTTAAATTCAACGTTAATATGTTCTAAACGTTTTGCCAATTCTTCGGCTTCCTTCTTTAATGCTAATTGTCTAGCATCTTCTTCAGCGTTATTTTTGGCTAAGATTTTTTGATTTGTATCAGTTGAAATAACGGCTAATTTGCGTGGAATAAGGTAATTCTTTGCAAATCCGTCTTTCGCTTCGACTGTTTGGCCTTTTTTGCCAACTCCTTTAACGTCTGCTAATAATATTATTTTCATTGGTCGTTTCCTCCATTTCCTACAACTTTTGATGAGTCTAAGTAAGTATTCAAAGTTTCAATTAGTTTTGCCTCTGCGTCCATTACAGTTTTTATGCCTGCTACTTTCGGGTTAGGGAGAGCGCATGCAGCCATTTGTAAATGGCCTCCTCCGCCTAAAGCTTCCATAAGTAATTGGACGGAAATTGTGCCGTCGCTTCTTCCAGAAATAGCAATCGTTTTATCTGCCGTTCTTCCAATTACGAAGGATGCGTGTACGTCTTTTAGTGATAAAAGACCATTTGCAACCTTTGCTAAAGCACTTCTTTCAACGATGTCTTTATCATCTGACACACAATACAGAATACCATATGCTGGTGTTTTCATCGTTGAAAGGATTTTATTCGTTAGAGCGAACTCTTCATAATCATCTTTGAGGAATTCGTCAGCAAGGGTATTATCTGCACCATATCCTTTAAGGATTTCCGCTGCTTCAAAGGTATTTTGTCCAACGGATTTGCTCTTAAAATATTGGGAATCCATGAATATACCGGAAAGCATGATTGTGGCATACGCCGGTTTAAGTTCCATTTTAGGATTTGCCTGAGCGTAATAGATCATTTCGGCAATTAATTCTGATGCACTTGAAGCAGATGGTTCAACAAAACTTAAAGAAGGTCTTTCAATATAAGATTCTCCACGTCTATGGTGATCGATTACAACCACTTTTCTTGCTAAATCTAACAATTTTGGCTGCATGACGTTTCTAGGAACGGAAACGTCAACAACTATGACTAATGTTGAAGGAGTCATTTGAGCGACGGCTTGCTCAGGCGAAATTGTTAAGCGTTCAATCGTATCCTTAGAAAAAGAATTCGTGAATGCTAAACGGGCTTTTTTCTCAGTACGTTTTGGAGCGTAAACGATTTTTGCTGGTTTTTTACAATCTTCGCAAATAGCCATCGTTCCTAAACAGCTTCCTAACGCGTCCATATCCATATCGGTATGTCCCATGATAAAAACCATTTTGGAGTCTTTGATGATTCTACGTAAGCTACCGATGTTAGAACGAACTTTAACCTTTGACGTGTTTTCAACCGCAACTGATTTACCACCAAAAAACCTTAAATCTTTGCCGTATTGAGCAACGACGGCTTGATCGCCACCACGAGCAAGAGCTGTATCAATCGCGCCTTCCGCCATTTCGTATAATTTAGAAACAAATTCGGAGTCGTGTGAGAAACCGATAGAAAGAGTTAATGGGGTATCATCTTTATCTTGAACGGCACGAACTTTATCTAAAACTGAGAAACCGTCTTTTTCCATTAAATCAAGGGCTTCAAAGTTACAAACGGCAAAATATCTATCCTGTTTAACTTGGGTTAATAAAACCTTGTAGCTTCTGAAATATTCGCGGATAGTCGCTTTAACGGTCATAATAGCGTCAGCAACCGCATCCGTGTCGGAGGCAACGTCATTGAAATTATCGATAATAATAACGCCTAAGGAAATTGCTTGTTGTTTGGAATAATGCGTTAAGGAATCAAAGTCTGTAACATCCTTGAAAACAAACATACGTGGTTCGCTTAAATAACGAACTTCGTATGATTTTCCTTTAGTTTCTAGGTGAATCGCCTTATCTGTTTTATTCTTTGCTAATTCTTGGAGAGATGGATAAACTTCGAAAAGTTTCGCATCCATTAAATCGATGCCTCTTTCATGGAATAAAGAGTTAGTCCAAATTACAACATCTTCTGAATCAATTATGACTAAACCGATTTCATTTAAGTTATATGCCGCTTGAATATCGTTTCCAATCAAAGTTGAAGCTTCGATGTCATTATATTGTCTCTTCTTCCCTAAACTTGCTAATGCAAACCAAGCAAATAAGATGTCAAAGACTAAAATTACGATGAAACCAACAAATAAATATTCCTCAATATGTGCCACATCTTTTATGTCAAAAGTGTCATAAAACCAAAAGAACGTGAATAGTCCAAACAGAACTAATTCGATTAAGGCTATGACAACAGTTATCGTTCTAAATTTTTTAATTAATTTATTCATACGATTATTATAATTTAACCCCTTATGGGTTAAAAGACTAAAAGCGAAGAAAATAAAAACCCCACCGAGGTGGGGCTACATTCTAACGTTAAGTTAAGCTTAGTTTGCGCCAACTTCTGGGAGTAATCCCATGAAACGAGCGTTTTTGATTGCTTTTGCTAATTGACGTTGATATTTAGCACATGTTCCAGTGCTGCTTCTTGGCATGATTTTTCCATCAGGTGTGATGAATCTTTGAAGAAGTTCAACGTTTTTATAATCAATATGGGTGATATGATTTTTTGTGAAATAGCAAACTTTACGTCTGGATCTAATTTTCTTAAAAGCCATAAAATTTCCTTTCTATTTAGAATGGGAGATCGTCTTCAACGATATCGATGGCATCTAAATTTCCGCTATCAGAAGCTGGTGTTGTCTGATTGAATCCTGCAGGCTGAGAATTATTTTCTGTAGCTACAGAAGAACTCTTGCTCTCTAAGAAGTCAAATCCTTCAACAAGGGTTTCGATTGTTGTAACCTGAACACCTGCTTTGTTGGTGTATTTTCTTTGTTGAAGTCTACCTTCAATAGAAACCAATGAACCTTTATGGGTATATTTCACAAAGGTATCAGCAGCATCACGGAACAATGTGCAATTCATAAATAACGTATTGCTTGTTCCATCAGCATTTTTGCGTTTGTCATCAACTGCTACTGTGAAGGAAGCAACAGAGAGACCTGAAGCTGTCTTGCGTAATTCTGGATCACGCGTAAGACGGCCAATTAAAATGACACGATTTAACATATTTTTACGATCCTCCAATGTTTTATTCGTATTTAACGATTAGTCTTGGTCAACCGTAATCAAGAAACGGAGAACGTTTTGATCAAGTTTCGCTTGGCGTGAGAACTCATTGAGGCCATCGATCTCGCCGTTAACTTTGAGAACGACATAGAAGCCTTTGAGTTGCTTTTTGATTGGCGTAGCGAAATCTTTCATGCCTAATTCTTGGGAAGCGGTGACTTTGCAGCCGTTTGCTTCGAGAATTCCTTGAATCTTGGCGATTTCATCTTTTCTAGCTTGTTCTTCGAGAACGCTATTTAAGATGTACATGATCTCGTATTTTTTCATGATAGCACCTCCTAATTTGGTCTAATGGATCGTATCGAGTACGACCATAAGAGAATGTTTCCTTCCTTCATAAGGAAAGCCTTAGAATTATACACGCAAAAATAGGAGTTATCAAACAAGATTACGATGACTTTTGTCTTGTTTAGTTTTTACTAAATATTTTCATATGACTTTATGTATGAAAATTGATACACGTATGCCTTATTTTGACTTTTTTATTAGATTTTGTTTTTTACATTTATTTTTTCACCTCTCACCAATATAAAGACGTCGTTTTGTAAAAACGGACAAAAAAAGCGTTACTTTTTTCGTAACGCTTAATTTAGAAATCTTATTTTTCGTCCTTCATTGTTGGGAAGAGAAGAACTTCACGAATTGTTGGCTGTTCGGTAAATAACATGGAAAGACGATCGATGCCAACACCAATGCCACCAGCTGGTTGCATGCCATATTCCATAGCTTCAAGGAATGAGTAGTCAATGAGATTAGCCTCATCATCTCCTCTATCTCTAGCCGCCATTTGAGCTTGGAAACGTTCCATTTGATCAAATGGGTTATTTAATTCAGAATATGCATTTCCGAATTCAAATCCGCCAATAAATAATTCAAAACGATCGACGAAACGTGGATCAGAAGTTTTCTTCGTTAATGGGGAAACTTCGATTGGATAGGTTGTAATGAAGGTTGGTTGAATCAATGTTGGTTCGACGAATTCATCAAAGAAAGCTTGCATGATGTAACCAGTGCTATTCCAAGATTGCTCAAGAGGAACTTTATGTTCTTTTGCAAGGGCAACGGCTTTTTCAAATGGGATGTCTTCGGTGAAATCAACACCAGTCTTTTCTTTGATAGCTTCAGCCATTGTGACGACTTTGAATGGGTTAGCGAGATTGATTGTGTTGCCATTCCATTCGAATTCTTCTTTTCCAACGACTTTATCTGCGACATAATGCATCATTCCTTCCACCCAGCTCATCATATCTCTAAGATCGCCATAAGCTTGGTAAAGTTCGATGGTTGTAAATTCAGGGTTGTGTCGATTGTCCATGCCTTCGTTACGGAAAATACGACCAATTTCATAAACGCGATCAATGCCGCCAATCATACATTTCTTGAGGTTTAACTCTGTGGCAATACGAAGATAAAAATCTTTATCTAAAGTGTTATGATGGGTGACGAATGGTCTTGCGCTTGCTCCACCAGCAATTGGAGATAAAACCGGTGTTTCAACTTCTATAAAACCAAGTTGATCACAATAATCACGAATACCTTTAACGATTGCAGGACGTAAAATAGCGGTTCTTCTGCTTGTGTCATTCATGATTAAGTCTAAATATCTACGACGGCAACGTTCTTCTAAATCAGTTAAGCCATGATATTTTTCAGCTAATGGCTTAAGGCATTTTGAGAGATGAGTAAACTTGCTGCAACGGATGGTCAATTCTCCAGTGCGAGATTTCATCAATGTGCCTTGAACGCCGCAAATATCACCGACATCTTCTAATTTGAAAAGAGCGTAGTTTTCTTCTCCAACGACGTTTTTGCCAATCCAAACTTGAATCGTTCCGTATTCATCTTTGACATTGAAGAAAGCGGCTTTTCCCATATCGCGGATAGCCATGATACGTCCAGCGATATCAACGCTAACCTCTTTAGCGGATAATTCTTCTGCTTCTACTTCACCGTAATCTTTTCTAATATCACGAATTTGATTTTTCCATTCATATCTTTGACCAAATGGGTCAACGCCTAATTCTTTATACTTTGGAAGCTTGGCGCGTCTAGCTAATTCTTGATCAGTTAATTTTTCTTCCATAACGAAAATCCTTTCTCTTTAAGAAATCACTTAATAAGTTTATCGCTAAAAACTAAAGTTTGCACCTTATTAATGCTGTAAAGGGGTAAAACAAACGAAGAAAAAATAAAGAAATCCAAAAATCCCATGCAAAACCCCCTTATCTTAAATTTGTAGATGTAGAATAGCTTGGTTTGATTGAATAAAGAAAAAAGAGATACCCTATGAGGATATCTCGATTTTTCATTTTGTTATTCTTTAATAGCGTTACCAGTATAGAGTTGGTAATATTTGCCTTTTTGTTCAAGCAAGGAATCATGGCTACCACGTTCAATGATGTTTCCGTGATCAAGAACCATAATAACGTCAGAGTTCTTAATCGTGGAAAGTCTATGAGCGATAACAAAGACTGTTCTGCCTTCCATAATAGCGTCCATGCCTTTTGTAACCATTGCCTCAGTACGTGAGTCAATTGAGGAGGTTGCCTCATCAAGAATAAGAACTGGTGGGTTAGCAATTGCAGCACGTGCGATGGCTAATAATTGTCTTTGTCCTTGTGAGAGGGAGGCTCCGCCATTTTTAAGGACGGTATTATATCCATCAGGCAATTGATTGATGAATGTATCGGCATTCGCTAATTTAGCTGCGGCGTATACTTCTTCATCGGTTGCGTCAAGTTTACCATAACGGATATTTTCCATGACGGTTCCAGTGAATAATTTCGTATCTTGGAAAACCATGCCAAGAGATCTACGTAAATCAGATTTCTTAATCTTGTTGATGTTGATATCGTCATAACGAATCTTTCCGTCAGCAATATCGTAGAAACGATTTAAGAGGTTTGTGATTGTTGTCTTACCTGCGCCAGTTGGTCCAACAAAGGCGATTTTTTGGCCAGGTTCAGCATAGATTTTGATGTTATGAAGAATAATTTTGTCTTTTGTATAACCGAAATCAACATCATTAACATTGATTTTACCTTTTAACCATGTGTACGTTGTTGGAGAACCATCAGTATGAGGATGTTTCCAAGCCCATTTGCCAGTTCTTTCTTTAACTTCAACAGGTTCGCCGTTTTCACCTTCTTTTGCATTAACAAGTTCTACGTAACCTTCATCGGTTTCAGCAGGCTCATCAATAAGAGCAAAGATTCTGCTAGCGCCAGCTAAAGCCATAGTAACGGTGTTTAATTGTTGAGCCATTTGGCCAATTGGTTGAACGAAGCTCTTTGAATAGAGTAAGAAGGAGATAATGATACCAATTGTGTATGTATGAACAAAACCAGCACTTAAGGCATAACCATTGATGTTATTGATAACAAGAATGCCGCCAATCAAAGCGATGATTGCGTATTGCAAGTTGCCTAATTGGTTAACGGTAGGCATTAACGTATTAGCATAACGGTTAGCCTTAACGGATTCGTTATATAACTCATCGTTAACTTTTCTAAATCCTTCAATGTTTCTTTGTTCATAGTTGAAGACTTTAACGACTTTTTGACCAGCGATCATTTCCTCAACATAGCCATTCGTCTTGCCTAATTGGATTTGTTGTTTAACGAAGTGTTTGCCAGAGTTCTTAGCAAAGTATTTTGTTAAGAAGCCCATAAGTGTGGCAAAGAGGATAACAACTACCATCAAATAAAGGTCAGTCATAAGCATGATTACGAAGCAAGCGATCATAGAGACGGCGCTAGAAACGACCATTGGGATAGAACGTGCAAGCATTTCTCTAAGGGAATCAACGTCGTTTGTATAAACGGACATGATATCGCCATGTTTATGTTGATCGAAGAATGATACCGGAAGATCTTGCATGTGATCAAACATCTCATCACGAATCTTCTTTTGCAATCCTTGAGCGATGAAAGCCATAAAGAAGTTGTAGCAATATGAAGCAATAACGCCTAAGGCAAATATGGCAGTCATAATTCCAACAACAGCGCCAAATCTAAGACCAAATACCGTTATTTCATCAGTTAAGATAGACCAAGCTGAGCCAGTATATCCAACTTCATATCTAGAAGAGAAGATGTTTAAAGCTGGTTGGATGAACTTATCAATGAGTATTGTTCCAACGAAATAGGAGTTTGCGACCGAAGTGAAGGAAACAATGATGGTAGAAATGATAACTATCGCAAAATAGCCTGGATAATATTTGAACACCATTCCCATAAGGCGTTTCATTGCGCCATTGGTTTCATTTTTGTTTACTTTTTTATTCATGGACATCGAAATCACCTCCGCCTAATTGAGATTCGTAAAGTTCTCTATAAACGTCGCAACGTTGCATAAGCTCATCATTAGTGCCTTTATCAACAATCTTACCGCCAGTTTCTAAGACGATAATCGTGTCGCAATCCTTAATTGAGAGGACGCGTTGAGCGATAATGAATTTTGTAACGTTAGGTTTTGTTTTTGATAAGCCTTCACGGATCAAGGAATCTGTATGCGTGTCGCAAGCGCTTGTTGAGTCATCTAAAATTAAGATTTTTGGATTCTTCAAAAGAGCTCTTGCGATGCAAAGACGTTGTTTTTGACCGCCAGAAACGTTTGTGCCGCCTTCTGTGATCATCGTATCTAATCCTTGTGGGAAAGAATGAAGGAATTCTGAGGCTTGAGCTATATCGCAAGCTTCCCAAATTTGCTCATCAGTCGCGTTTTCGTTTCCCCATTTGAGGTTTTCACGAATTGTTCCAGTGAAAAGAACGTTCTTTTGCAAAACGACTGATACCGCATCACGAAGAGTTTGGATATCGTAATCACGAACATCTACTCCGCCAACTTTGACCGATCCCTCGTTGACGTCATATAAACGTGCCATTAAAGAAATAAGGGATGTTTTTGAAGATCCTGTTGGACCAATGATGCCAACCGTTTCTCCTTCTTTGAAATGTAAATCAACATTATTAAGAACATATTTGTTGCTAACGTAGCCAAAGGAAACGTTATTGTAGTCAACATCTCCACTCTTAACTTCCATGACTGGATTTTCTTTGTTTTGAATATCTGGAACTTCATCGATTATTTCAACGATACGTTCAGCAGAGTTACGTGCGATGGTAATCATGACGTAAACCATTGAAACCATCATCAAAGCCATAAGGATCATCATGACATATGTGAATAATGATGAAAGTGATTCAACGTTTAAGATATTTGTAAGGATGCCATCTTCAGTAACCGTGATATTGCTTGTAATGCCATATGCGCCAAGAACAGAGATAATGATCATGGCTGCGAAAATCGCAAAGTTCATAAAAGGGTTATTGAATGAGAGCAATTTTTCATTGGCGATGTAATTCTTGTAAATAAAGTCAGAAACACCATTGAAATGATCGACGTGATATTTCTTTCTATCGAATGATTTAACTACACGTATGCCATCAACGTCTTCTTCAACGGACTCATTTAAGTCATCATATGTATCGAAAATGAGAATGAATCTCTTGTGTGCTTTAGATGCAATGAAGATCAAAACAAACAAGACAACAGGAATGATGATTAAGAAGACCCACGCAAGTCCTGGTGCCATAACAAAGCACATAATGAGAGCGAAAATCATCATGAATGGCGCACGAAGAACCATACGGATGACCATCATGAATGAAAATTGAACGTTAGTAACGTCGGTTGTCGTACGAGTAACGATTGAAGCAGGTGAGAATTTATCGATGTTCTTAAAAGAATATCTTTGAACTTTCTCAAACATTGATTGGCGAAGGTTACGGCCAAATCCAGCGGAAGCGCTTGAAGCCCAATAACCGGCTAAAATGCCTAATACAGCTGCAACCACTGCCATGCCAGCAAGGATGCAAGACCACATGATAATGCCATTGAGGTTGCCTTTTTTTACTTCGGCAAGCAAATACTGCATGAAGAAGGCAATAAGAATTTCAATAGCTGTTTCAATTAAAACGCAGATCCAAGTAAGGGTAGCGTCACGCCAAAAACCTTTAACGTGTTGAGCTAAGACATGTAAAACGTGTGAAATAGAATATTTTCTTTCTTCACCAGTAAGAAGAGTTTTTCTTTTTTTCTTAGTTTTTTCCATAATTTCTCCTTTCTATTTATCAATTGAATAGATACGTTCGCGTAATTTCCTTAACAAAGAATGTAATAATTCAATTTCTTCGTTTGTGAATGCCCCTTTGAGGAACGTATCAACTTCCAAAAGAGCTTCTTCAATTTCTTTTTCTAAGGAATTAGCCATATCGGTTAAAACGATGCGTTTAACTCTGCCATCTTCATCCCACTCTTCATAAGTGATAAGTCCTTTCTTATATAGAGTAGATAATGATTGGGACATGGTTGCCTTAGAAACGCCGAACTCCTCAAGAAGAACCTTAGCAGAAACAATTCTTTCAGCATGTCTAAAAACATAAGAAAGAATCATCCCCTCGGTTCCAGAGATTGAAATGTTATATTTTTCTAAAGCTTTAGATACGGCCTTATTAACGTATCCTTTGATTGCTTTTGATGTTTTCTTTACCTCAATTCCAAGAACGTCTTCTTCCATAAATCCTCCGCGATTGGTTCGCATACGAACATTCTAATATAAATTTTATTAATGTTCACAATTCTTTTTTTGAAAGCGTTTCCAAAATTTAGGTAGATTTTATTAAAGCTTATTACGCGCTTTTATTCCATTAAGAATGCGTTGGATATCATCGTAACTTTTGATATTCATGGATATTTCTGCACGTATTTTTTTATAGCCTGGAAATCCCGTGAAAAACTTAGGGAGCAAGCCTCTTAACATCATTGCCCCGTCTCTTTCTCCAAGATAATCGCAAAGCATCTTAGCGAATTGCAAGGCATATTCCGCATCTTGATATATTGTTGGGGTTGGTAAAGGATCTTCCCCATTAAGGACACGATTTATGTTAGTAACTAGCTCTGGATTTCCTTCCGCTCCTCTAGCAACCATGACTAATTTTGCTCCGCTGATTTCCATGGCGTTTTTAGCTGCTTCAGGAGAGAAGATATCACCAGAAACGCATAGAGGTATTCTTAATTCGTCGCCTAAACCTCTAATTTTTTCAAAATCTGGCGTGCCTGTATACCCTTGCGTGGATGTTCTAGCGTGGATTGTTATCATCTTTACGCCAACCTCTTCCATGCGGTGGGCGATTTCACGGCAATTAATGTGATTTTCATCCCATCCAAGTCGCATTTTAATCGTTACTGGCTTAGAAGATTTCTCCACGATTTTTCTTGTGTATTCAACCATTTCGTCTGGACGTTTCATCCAAGCTGAACCCGCACCAGTTTTTGTTACTTTAGGAACTGGGCAACCAAAGTTAATATCTAAAATATCGTAATCAGCATACTCTTCTAATATTTCAATCGCTCTTTCCGTATTTTTAAAATCAAAGCCAAATAGTTGTAAACCAACCGGTTTTTCTTTAGGGGAGGTGCGGAAATAAGTTAGAGTCTTGTTATTAGAATAGTAAAGACCACAATCAGAAATCATTTCGGAATAGGTTAACGCCACTCCAAAAGGTTTCATGAATTCACGATAAGGCAAAGTAGTAACGCCAGCCATTGGGCCAAGCACTACGCGGCCATCAAGTTCAATATCACCAATTTTAATTTTTTCCATATTTATTAAGTAAGAAAGAGGGCCTCATAAAGGGGTCCTCTTGTTTGTAAGTTTTAAATGATTACTCAGCCTTCTTATCTTCATTTGAAGGGGTTTCAGCAGGTTTTTCCTCTTTTGGAGTATCAGTTTCTACTGGCTTTTCTTCTTTTGAAGATTCGTCTGCTTGTTCGGTTTCTCTCTTTGTTGGAGAAGAAACGATCTTATTTAATTTTTCTTTTGTCTCAGCGGAGAGAACATCACTTTCTTCAACGGTTGCAGCGTTTTTAGAAGGAAGTTTTCCGGTTTTGACAAGAGATTCGATTTCTTCAGCAGTAATCGTTTCGTTTTCGAGAAGCGTTTCAGCGATTAAGGTAACATCATCTTTATGCTCAAGAATGATCTTCTTGGCTTCTTCATGACAATTATCGATAATTTCACGAACTGCTTTATCGATTTCATATGCGATTTGAGTTGAGAAATTCTTGCTTGTGTTAGCGTAATCTCTTCCAAGGAAGACTGATCCGCCGGCTTGTTCGTATTGAATTGGGCCTAAATCGGACATACCGTATTCAGTAACCATGCTACGTGCAAGGCGCGTTGCTTGTTGAATGTCATTTGATGCACCGCTAGAAACATCGTTAAAGAAGATTTCTTCGGAACTTCTACCACCAAGTAAACCAGTGATCATAGCAAGCATTTCGTTCTTCGTCATTAAGAAACGATCGTCTTCTGGAGTCATTAAGACGTGACCGCCAGTGTTTCCACGAGGGATAATCGTAATCTTTTGAACTTTTTCAGCGTGAGGAAGAACAAGACCAATAATAGCGTGTCCCGCTTCATGGAAGGCGACTTGCTTACGTTCAGCAGCAGACATCCCTTTACTAGATTTAGCTGGACCAGAAATTCTACGGTCAATAGCTTCATCAATTTCAGGCATGCCGATGCAATCTTTATGGAAACGAACAGCAAGGATAGCTGCTTCATTGAGGATGTTGTCAATATCAGCACCAGAGAATCCTACCGTGCGTTTTGCAAGAGCGTGGAAGTCAACTGATTTATCAATCTTTTTATTGCGGGCGTGGACTTTGAAGATAGCTTCACGACCTGATGTATTTGGTAAACCAACTGTGATTGTTCTATCAAAACGTCCTGGACGTAATAAGGCCGGATCAAGAACATCGTCTCTGTTTGTAGCAGCAATAACTAAGATACCAGAGTTGTATTCAAAACCATCCATTTCAACGAGTAATTGGTTGAGGGTTTGTTCTCTTTCATCGTTTCCTCCACCAAGTCCCGCTCCTCTTTGTCTGCCGACAGCGTCGATTTCATCGATAAAGATGATACATGGAGCGGTTTGTTTGGCTTTTTTGAACAAATCTCTTACACGTCCTGCGCCAACGCCAACGAACATTTCTACGAAATCTGAGCCAGAGATGCTATAGAATGGAACGCCAGCTTCACCTGCAACAGCCTTAGCAAGTAAGGTCTTACCTGTACCAGGCGGGCCGATTAAGAGAGCGCCTTTTGGTAAACGAGCGCCATATTGGGAATATTTCTTTGGCTCTTTGAGATAATCAACCATTTCGACCATCTCTGCTTTTTCTTCATCGCATCCAGCAACATCAGAGAAACGAACTTTTGACGTTTCCATTCTCGCTGGGGAGCGGTTGAAATCCATCGCTTGTCTATTTGAAGAACCAACGGATGCGTTAAGTCTCCAAAGCAAGAACGAAGCAAAGACAATAATGAGAACAGCTTGAATAATCGTTGGTCCCCATGTATCCCAGAAGGTTACTTCATATGGGTCGATTGCAAGCATGTAAGCCTTGTCCTTATAGGTTTCGGCAAGTCCTTGTTTCTCCCAAAGTTCGGTTGAAGTTTTGAAAATGCTGTAATAAGAAGCGTGGGTTGGGAATTCATCACCAGTCGCATTAGCGCTATAAGTGAATTCACCTTTCCAATGGCTTGCTTCAATAACAACTGTGAAATCAGCCTTATCGGTATTTTCAGATCCTTTTTTGTAACGGCGGCCAGTAACAACGACAACTGTGTCGTTCTTTTCGGTATAGGTAAGATGGGAAACATAATAAGTTCCGCTATCAGCCGTCATCGATTTATTGCCAACGTTATATCCAACATAATCATCGATTTGACTTTCAGCCCAAGTCTCAGTCGTGCTAGAAAATTGTGAGACAATAAGCCAAACAATAAGAACAATCAAAACGGTAGTTAATAAATACGGCAACACATAAGAGAGCTTGCTTCTTTTTTGTTGTTTGTTATCGTTCATATGTTCCTCCTTTTTTTAATGCTAAAAGCGTTATGAAAAAATACGCTATAGTTAAGATACACTCTTTAAGAGTGAAATGAAAACAAAAATAATCAAATTTACTTTTTATTTTTTGCTTGATTTTAAAAAGGCTAGTTTTTATGCGTTAGTTTCTCTAATCTCATCGGAAATTATTTCATACATTTCCTTTGCTTCGTCCTTTTTTGCATATGGTTTGCTACTTATAACCTTAGCGGTGATTTTATGCCTTCCTAAAACCAAAGTTAGGGTGTCTCCTGGGAGAACTTCGGAAGATGGTTTGGCCTCTTTTCCGTTTAACAAAACATCGCCATCATCGCATAATTCTTTGGCAACTTCTCTTCTTTTTGTAAGTCTTGATACCTTAAGCCATTTATCAATTCTCATTAAATCAGCACTCCTTTAAACGTTTTTGATATAAATCATCGATTGTCTTCATAATTTCATAAAGTTCATGAATCCATTTCTCATCCTTGCCTCTTTTTAAACGTATGTGGACTTTTTTGTCAATGAAATTTACTGATATTTCCTTCATATAAGGCAAAAGAGCATTAAATAAATCTACAGCAATATGTTGAATCTTTGTAAATGAATCACTTAGTAAAATATCTATATACGAATCCATTTGTTCCAATTTGAAGAATTCTTCTTTTTCCATAAGGAAATTGAGTCTCTTTTGAAGGATTAAAAGTTCAACCTCATGAGGCAATTTTCCATATACGTCTCGCATATGTTTGGCTACTTTATCTAATTCTTCATCATTTTGTGAACCGTCTAAATCTTGATAAAGTTCAATCTTATCAGAGGTAACCGCATAGCTTTTTGGAATATATGCATCGATATTGAAAAGCATACGAGACTTAGGCTGTTTTTTCTTAATGCCAGTCTTCTTTTCCTCAATTGCTTCGTTCAGTAGTTGCATATACAAATCCAACCCAACCGAATCAATAAATCCAGCTTGTTCAGGGCCAAGAATGTCTCCTGCTCCTCTAATCATTAAGTCCCTTTGAGCGATTTTGTATCCAGATCCGAGTTCAGTAAAGTCTTGAATGGCTTTTAGGCGTTTTACCGCATCATCATTCATCTTCTTTTGTGGCTTATACATTAAGTAAGCGTAAGCGACTCTATCCCCTCTTCCAACACGTCCTTTGATTTGATAAAGCTGCGACAAACCAAATTTGTCCGCGTTTTCAACGATAATCATGTTGGCATTTGGAACGTCTATTCCATTCTCTATAATTGAAGTCGCGACTAAAACATTGAGTTCCCCATCATAGAATTTTTGCATTACTAGCTCAATTTCTTCTCTTTCCATTTGACCGTGGACAACGCCAATTTTAGCCATTGGAACATTCTTTGAAATCTTCGCGCCGATTTCATATATATTAGAAACAATATTATGTATAAAGAAAACCTGGCCTGAACGTGCAAGTTCTCTTTTAATTAGCTCATATACGACTTTGTCATCATATGGTGTGACATAAGTTTGAATAGGCGTTCTAGCCTCTGGCGGAGTGTTTATTGTTGAAATAGGCCTTACTCCAATCAAAGACATTTGCAAAGTTCTAGGAATTGGCGTGGCAGAAAGAGTTAACACGTCAACGTTGTTCTTCATTTCTTTGATTTTTTCTTTTTGGGCAACGCCAAAACGTTGTTCTTCGTCAACAATTAGCAAACCAAGATCTTTAAATCTTACGTTATTTGAAAGAAGCTTATGTGTACCGATGATCATATCAATTTTGCCTCTTTCTAATTCATCAAGAATCAGTTTAACGTTAGAATTTGAAACCATTCTTGATAACAATGCGATCTTAATGCCAAAAGTCTGGAAACGTTCACAGGCTACTTCGTAATGTTGCATTGCTAAAAGAGTTGTTGGAGCAAGCATTGCGACTTGTTTGCCATCATTTATTGCCTTAAAAGCCGCTCTAAAAGCAATTTCCGTTTTCCCAAATCCAACATCTCCGCACAAAAGACGATCCATTGGATAAGGGCTTTCCATATCTTTTTTGATTTCTTTAAGCGATTTATCTTGATC
>CAVJFO010000031.1:60782-119581 GCA_963648925.1 Hallerella sp. | reverse complement strand
ATGGCGGAGGCGTCGAGATTCGAACTCGAGCTAGGGATGAATCCCTACTAACAGGTTAGCAACCTGCCCCCTTCGGCCTCTTGGGTACGCCTCCGTGCGTGAAATACTATACACTAAAATATCAAATTTAGCATTAAATATTTTTCAAAACTTTCCAATATCGCTTAAAAGACGTCTTTTTAATGAAAGCGGTTTAGAAAAATCGCTTGACTCTTTTATTTGAAATAAAAGATATTAAAATATTGCCCGTTATGAATATATTGAAAAAGTTCAAGAAATTGTTTGATCCGATTGATCTCTCGCATGGAAATATTTGGAAAGACATATTAATGTTTTCCTTTCCGATTATGTTGTCTACTCTTTTGCAGAAGATTTATTCCCTTATTGATACGATAATTTGTGGACAAACTCTTCCAGATGCGGCGGTTGCAGCCGTAACAAACACGACAACAATTGTCTTTTTAACTTTGCAATTCTCCATTGGATGTGCCTCGGGTTTCTCTGTTGTTTTATCAAAGAAAATTGGTCAAAAATCAATTGAAGGAGCAAGGAAATCCATTTGGACTCAGCTTGTTCTTTCGACGATTATCACGATTATTTTATCAATCGTTGGATGTCTTACTCTTGATTATTTGCTTGCTTGGATTGGAATTTATCCAAGTGCGACAGACGCCTATATGCAAGCCGAATATGAGGCGGCAAAAACGTATTTGCTAATTATCGTTGGCACTTCTTTCTCACAAATCTTCTATAACCTCGCAGTTACTTGCACTAGGGCTTATGGCGATTCATTCACTCCTTTTGTCTTTTTAATTCTTTCTACGATCCTTAATATCGTCTTAGACTTAGTTTTCATCGTCGTATTCGATTGGGGAGTTGCAGGCGCTGCATGGGCTACGGTTGCTGCTCAAGCTTTAGCGGGTTTCCTTTCTTGGTTCTATCTCTTCTACCATTACAAAGAATTAAGACTCCATAAAGAAGATCTCAAGATTACTTGGAAAGACGTCCTCGATCATCTTAAAAACGGTCTTCCTTTGGCCTTTAATTTCTCCATTCTTTCAATTGGCACAATCATAATGACGGGTGCGGTTATTTCTTTTGATAGATTGCCAAACGGAAACATGAATCCTGCTTTATCGGCTCAATTAGGATATGGGGTTGCTTCTAAAGTCATTACCCTTGCTATGGGTTTCCAAGAATCGTTAGGCTTAGCAATGATTTCTTTTATGGCGCAAAATCTTGGCGCAGGAAGACATGACCGCATCAAAAAAGGTTATCATGTCGCCCTTGTTTACGGATTGATTATCACCGTTTTGATTAACGCGATAACCTTGCCATTAACAATTAACGGAGCCTATCAATACCTCTTCCTCTCTTCTTCGAAAGTTACTCCGGAATCAATTAAATGGGGAAACGCTTATCTATATACCTCTGTTCCAATGATGTTTGTTCTTCTATTACTTTTCATCTTTAGAAATTGTTTAGAAGGATTAGAAAAACCTCTTTGGCCATTTTTAGCTGGCATTGCCGAGCTTTTTGCCCGTGTTATGATTTGTTCTTTCCTCCCATCTTTGATCAATGGGGGAGCGATAAATTCCGAAGCAAGCGTTTGGGCTTTCGTTGGAGTGTCTGCTGGCGATCCAGGAGCGTGGATTTTAGCCACTTTAACAATGGTTGTACCAATGCTTCTAGCAATTTACAAACCGAAAACCAAAGATACCTCTATTCAGCAAGTGAAACACGATTCTCTCTAACTCTGATGCGATTTCTCTTGCATGAGGAGTCTCTTATGGCCTTTTGCAAGTATTCGTTCTTTGTTTTAAGAAGAGTTTTGAAGCCGAAAACCAAAGAGATTTGCTTTGCTAAATCCGCAATATCCATCTCTCCTTGTTCTTTGAGGATGTCTGCTGCGCAATTGGCAATTTCTTGATAGCAAATATCGCTAAGCGTGCGTCTTGAATTGTTTTCATCATCTAAACGGTAATTGACAAATTGAGCTTCATCAAAGGAGGAGATTACAAAGAACTTGCCACCTTCATTAATGAAATGGCGAGTAGAATTTCTTAAAGCGTATAAAACTCGATCAATTTGTGTTTTTGATTTGGATCCAACGCGTTTTTTGCCACTTGCCTCGCAATAACGACGGTAAAGAAGCTCTTCCGAGATTGGTCCTTCAAAATAGATGAGAGAATAAATATATGAGACAAGATTATCAGGAGAGTATTTCTCCTCACTTAACGTGTATGGAATAGAGTTTTTCCTAATTACTTGTTTTATGAATAAAGGTTTTCTAACGTATGTTTCAGCCTTTTCTTCAGTCTTTTCACCATGCTGGATTTCGTTAAGCTTACTGACAATCTTTTGAACGAGTTCCTGACGGTGATCAAGATATTCATTGGAATAGACATTGAAAATATTCCAGCCTAAGCGAGTAAGAATCGAAGGTTCGTTTACATGTCTATCGCGACATGTCATATTAGCGAATTGCTCGTTATCAATAATGATTCCAAGGAGATAATCGGTTGGAGATTCCTTTAAGGAGATAGCCAAATCAATCTTGAAAGAAGATTCTCCGACATTTTCCTTAACCTCATATCCAAGTTTTCTTAAATCTGAGGCTAAATAGACTTCAATTCCTTTTTCCTTAATATGAGAAGAACGTGCATTTAATGGGAGATAGTCATAGCCTTTTTTAGCGAAAAGCAAGAAATCCTTAAGGCATTGGGCGCCATTGTTTTTGGCTTTTTCGGCTTTGATATCTTCTGGGTTCATTGAAGAGAAAACGATCATTTCCTCACGAGAACGCGATATTGCGACATTAAGTCTTCTTTCGCCTTTTTTAAGAGAAAGAGGACCGAAATTAAGGGCAAAGGTTCCATTTTTATCTGGACCGTAGGTTGTGGAGAAAAGTATTACGTCTCTTTCGTCCCCTTGGACGTTTTCAAGATTCTTGACGAAAATCTTCTCTCCGCCAGGTTCAAGATTAGACAAAGAATTTCTGCTCATTTCTTTTTCGAGCATATCATCAATGACGTTTTGCTGTGCTTCGTTGAAGGTGATAATGCCAATAGAATGAGTGCGGAGTTCTTTGTTTTTAAGACGACGGATGACCTCTTTTACCACTTCTTTGGCTTCTAGACGGTTAACCCCTCTCCCTTTTTCATAACATCCTTTTACCGAAACAAAAGATATGGCTTTTGCATCATTTTTCGGTGAAGGGAAGGTAAGGAGGGAATTATCGTAAAATTTGTTATTGGAGAAAGAAATGAGGGCTTCATGACGTGAGCGGTAATGCCAAAGAAGTCTCTTTCTTGGCAAGCCTAAAACAATTGCGTCATCGAGTAATGACTCAAGGTCTTCATTAAGGGAGGAGAAACTGTCTCCTTCGTTTGAACCGATCGTTGAGGTGAAGAATGAGGTTGGTGGCATCTGTTGCTCATCCCCGGCGATAATGACGCTCTTGGCTCTAGCAATCGAAGGAATAGCCTCTGATGTTGGAATTTGCGAAGCCTCGTCAAAAATAACCACATCGAATTGATAATCGTTGATATCAAGGAATTGGGAAACGGATATCGGCGACATCATAAAACATGGGGTGAGATTTTGAATTACATCTTTGTAATTATGGAATATTTGGCGCAAAGAAACACCACGTCCTCCGTTCTTTGAGAGTTTTGCAAGTTGGTTATAAGTCGTCGATTCGGCAAAATGGAAGGCATCGCTTGGGTAAGAAGAAGAGATCTTTGCTGCCGTCATGACGGTCGATAAAGAGGAGAATTCATTGATGTCTTTAGCGTATTTTTCAACAAGGTTATCCATTTCTTTGCTAGATAAAAGGCCTAATTGATCGTCCTTGAAACGCTTGCTGATAATTGATGAAGACACGGATTTTTCGTAGTTGCTTAAAAGATTTTCTTCTTTTAATTGGCCGATCTTGAATAACGAAAGATATTCTTTGCTAACGATGGTTTCTGTTTCATCCATTTTAAGAAGGAGAGAGGTCCATTCAGCTAAATTGCCAATCATGCCAATTGCTGAGCGGATCTTTGAGTAAATAGTTCCGAAATATGTTTTGCCATCCGGGTATAGATCTAAGTCGAAATTAAATTGATTGAGCAAATATTCTTTTTTCTTTTTGAAGGAAGAGAAATGTTCGATAAATTTATTAATCTCCTTCCCAAAGAGACTTGCTTGACTCATATCGAAAAGATAAGAGACGAAATTTTCTTTCTTGTTTGGAAGAAAATCAAGTGAATTAACCTCTTTAGCTAACGAGAGGGTCATTTCAAAATGTTTAAGGGTTTCCTCTCCGTCAGGATAGGTAGCAAATTGATATTTAGATAAAATGTATTTAATATAGGAATCAAATTTGTTAACTTCTTCTTCAAGGGTTTGGATTCTTTCTAAGGATGAAATGCAAGAAACGATGTTTTCCTCTTTTAATGCATCCTTATCAAGAGCCATCTCTTTGAATTTCTTTTTGAAGGAAGAGAATGCAAAAAGATGCTTAAGACCTTTAGTTTGGCTAACTAAATCATATTGTTTCCTTAATGTTGAAGCGTCCTTGCTTAAGAATTCTTCGCTAAATGAAGATAAGATTTTATCTTTTTCTTTAGCGATATCTAAGCGAAGGAGGAAGGCTTTACGGATGTCTTCTTCTTTTTCAAGGAAATAAGAATCTAAGATATAGTCATGCCAAGATAAATCTCCTTCACGCATAATGTTAAGGATATTGAAAATAGATAAGGCAGTTTTCTTGCTTTGCTCTAGGGACTTGCTTGGATTAACGACATTATGCAAATCTAGTTTTAATTGCTCGATCTCAGGCAAGAATGTTTCAAGTTCTTTTTTTAGCTCGTCGCGATATTCCATCGAATATTCTCTTCGCTGGAATGGGAGGAATGGCGAAGAATAATAGGTGTCAAAGTTAGCTGATGTGATAGCAATTTCTTTTAAATAAACCTTTGCTTTCTCATAATCGCTAAGGGTTAGCTTAGTTAAATATTCATCATTAAAATGATACACGTCCCCCGCCTTTTCGTTATCAAGGTAGGTAAGAATTGCTTGATACGGGGAATAAATGTAATCCCTTTTGTCGTGCAAAGCGGATATTTTTGAGTTCAGCTCTTTTTGCTTTTCTTCTATTTTCTGATTAACCTCGTCAAAGTTATCAGCTGGGGCGACTGGCCCTCCAAGCGATAAGAGTTTTTGGTACGTATCGAGAACTTGGCTTTTTGGCTCTTGGATATTGGCGAGTTTCAAAACGAATTGGCCAAGGTTTAAATCATCAAGGCGGCGTTTTACAACATCAAGAGCGACTTCTTTTTCCGCGACGAAAAGAACTTTCTTTCCATGATAGAGGAAGTTAACAATCATGTTAGCGATTGTCTGGGATTTTCCTGTGCCTGGCGGGCCATCAAGGATGAAAGATTCGCCTTTTTCCGCGTCATAAATAGCTTTAATTTGGCTTGAATCTGCGTTTAAAGGCATGATGACATCGTCATTTTTAATTTCACTAATCTCTTTTTTCTCGGTATCTTGTTTGTTGAAATACCTATCTCCGGATGCAAAAGAAGAGACGATGCCATTTTCAAGGAATCTAGTGCGATTATATTTCAAATCCGACCACATGACAAAATGAGAAAAAGAGAATAAAGAGAGAGTGCAGTTGTTTTCTAAAAGAAGCCAATTCTTCATTGGAGAAATTATTTTTCTGACTTCATTGAAAATGATTCTGATATCTACCTTTCCGTTTTCTCCCTTAGGAATGGAATTCAAAGAAGAAAAATCTAAGCCGAAATTCGCTTTAAGGTATTCAAATAAGGTTTGGTTGAAACTGAGATCTTCAATATCGTAGTCTAGGGTGTAATTAGCACCACTTTTTCTTCTTGGGATTCTAACTGGCAAAAGCAAGAGCGGAGCATACATCTCTCCTTTAAAATGCGATGCGGATAATTCATTATCAAACCATCTTATTAAACCGATGGAGATAAAAAGAGGGTTGCAGCCGCTTTCTTCAAGGGATGTATTGGCCTTTCTTGAAAGTTTCTTTGGGCCTTCGTTTTTAATGCCAGCATGGGAAAAAGCAAGGACTTGTTTCTTATCGAAAGCTTCTTTGATGATGGTTCTATTGGCGATTTCATCGCAATTAATAAGCCCCTTATTTTCAAGTGGGTATGCATTTTCTATTTCCGCTAAAGAGATTCGTTCATTGCCAGAGAGGAATTTCACGAATTCTTCCGCATCGTTGACGATTAATTGAAGAGTCGATTCGCGACATTTGAAATTCAAAAGTTTGTTCGACAAATTCAAATCAAGCAACTTATCTTCCCAATAATCGTAACGCGTTTTGTTTTTTCTTGCTTCTTCTGGAAGATAGCGTTTTGCGCTTTCATCAATTCTTGCGAATTCGTTTGCGTTACCATCCTTTAAAGACGGAACAACAATTGTTTTTTCGCCATTCTCATTTTCTTTTATGGATGGAATTGGCCAAAAAAGCTCATTTCTAGAACGTTCAATATCTAAAGCGTAGTTAAAGGCCATTGTCGTTAGGTTATGAATGGCTTTATCTTTTGATTCTTGGAAAGTGATATTGTCGTTACTAGTAATTGTCGTTGTTTCGATAACGCAAATATGTTCAAAACCTTTTGAGATATTATTGATGACGACTTGGGAATTGTCTTCAACGGTATTAGAAAAACCTTCTTCATCCAACCATGCGCCAACCATCGCATGCCCATATAAGCTAATTAATATAGGACGAAGACCAATTGCTTCGATAACGGAGGCAAAAAGCAAACTTGTATCTAAGCAGGTTCCTCCACGATCAGAAAGGACGTCTTTTGGAAGCCTTACTCTTTGGAAAATCTTTTCATATGATGCTGGTGGGGTGATATAACGGATATTGCATCTATTTAATGTTTCATAGACTGATGCTAAATCTTTAAGAACTTCGTTTGGATCGTGGGTTAAATAGCCGTTAAAATCACCGTTACCGAAGTTTTCTAAACGATATTTGCTTGCTAAAGATACTATTTCTTGAACCTTTTCATCATTTGGCGTGACAAAAGAGGCAAGAATTTGTTCCATTCTATCTTCTGATGCGCTTGACTCGATTGGTCCAAAACGGATATCAACACTATTAACGGCTAAAACTTCTCCTTCTTTATTTAGAAGGGTCGCCCTTATTGAACCAGGCATGGTTTCAGTAAGAGAGTAAAGTTTGAGAGGATCAAGAAAAATTTCAAAACGATTTACAAGAGTTCCACGTTTTCCCGCCTCTAGGGATGCTAGGTGAATGTTCGATATGTGCATGAACTCCGGGACGACATCAAATTTAAGGGTAAGGTCAAAAAGATCTTTGTCGCTTGAGTTCTTTAATAAAACAGACTTTACAAACGAAAAAGGATTGAATTCGCTTACATGGGTCGCCTCTTTTTGTAAAACATAAGCTTGATATGTCACATAATTAATGCTTTTAACGGCCTTGATTTCTATCGATGCGGAACTTTCTACCATAATTCGTCTCTTCTCCCTTTAGTATATTTTAGTGTAGCATTTTTATTCTTATATAAGGGTATGAAAAACAAGAAAATAACTTGCATTATTTTCATGTATTTTTTCTTGACAGAGTTTTCTTTAAAAGAAAGAAATTAAATCCTTTCTTTACCGAGATGGAAGGACACTTCTTCTCTTTCTTTTTCAAGCGTTAAACGTTTAAAAATGTCTTCTCCTTGCGTTATAAACCAATAAGATGAATCCTGATAAAATTGATCATCTGGATTTATTTGCATTAGAAAAGGATAGGCAACATCTCTAATTAAATCTTTTAACAGCGATGGATTTTTATTGAACACTCCTTCCGCATAAAGCCATCTAGAGTGAAAAATGAAATTAAGGAAATTAACATCATCTTCTTCCCAAGATAGATATATCTTTTCTTTTACCCATCTTGAGAGAAGATTTATTGCCTTTTTGAAATGCTCTATAAAAGAAGAGCTCTCTATAGATTGGAGAGCTTCTTCGTTTAAATAAGAGATTTCTAAGATTATATCGATTTTGAAATCTTCGTTTGGCATATTAATAAGCGCGGGCGAAATAGGCGATAACCTTGGCTTTTTCTCCGTTTGTTGGATCTTTTAAGTCGGTATCTGAAGGAAGTTTTTCAGCAATGCAACGAGCTGTCGCGCCATTTGTTTTAGCTTTGATGATGTCTTCAGTTTCAGGCCTTCCATCATATGCAAGCTTAACAAAGCCGCCTTGCTTATCAAGGATGGCAGTAAGTTCTTCTAAGCTTGATGCGCTAGCGATGTGGGCATTGAGATTATCAAGGGCCTTTTGATACATTCTTTGGTGAATATCTTTAAGAATTGCAGGCATTTTTGCGGCTAATTCATCGATCTTGACGTTTTCTTTCTTGCCATCGACTCTTGTTGTAAGGATTGCAATGCCATTTTCTAAATCACGTGGACCGATTTCGATACGGAGAGGAACTCCTTTCATCTCATATTGAGCGAATTTCCATCCTGGGGTGCGGTTTTCGTCATCATCAAGCTTGACTCTGATTCCTTGGGCTTTGATTTCAGAATAGAGTTTTTGACATGCTTCAAGAACGCCAGGAGTTTGCATTCTAACTGGAACTATGACTGCTTGAATTGGAGCAACGTATGGAGGCAAGACCAAACCATTGTCATCTCCATGGACCATGATGATTGCGCCAAGAAGTCTCGTTGAAACTCCCCAAGATGATTGATATGGGGTCTCAAGAGCGTTCTTTCTTCCTAAGAAATTAACTTCCGCGGCTTTCGCAAAGCCTTGTCCAAGATAATGTGACGTGCCACTTTGAAGGGCTTTTCCATCATGCATCAAGGATTCGATTGTATATGTCGCTTTAGCGCCAGCAAATCTTTCATGTTCGGTTTTTTCACCCATTAAGAAAGGAATGGCAAGCAAATCGCGTCCAAGTTCATTATAGACGTTGAGAATTGCTAAAGTGTTTTTGATTGCTTCTTCTTCGGTTTCGAAAATACAATGTCCTTCTTGCCAGAGGAATTCGGAGCCACGAAGGAATGGACGAGTTGTCTTTTCCCAACGAACAACTGAGCACCATTGGTTATAGCAAATAGGAAGGTCACGATAAGAAGTAAGTCTCTTTTTGAAAAGTTCAGAGAAGATAACCTCTGATGTTGGACGAATGATAAGAGGATCGGCTAAAGGCTGACCTCCGCCAATTGTCGCGACTAAACATTCTGGGGCAAATCCTTCGACGTGTTCTTTTTCTTTAGCGAATAAAGATTGAGGGATGACCATTGGGAGATAAACGTTTCCTGCGCCATTTTCTTTGAAACGGACGTTGAGATAGTTTTGAATTTCTTCCCACATCGCATAGGAATATGGCAAATATTCAATAAAGCCTTTGACCGAATAATATTCCATCAAATCAGCCTTACGGCAAACATCCGTATACCATTTTGCAAAATCAACATCTCTTGACGTTATAGATTCATTCTTTTTTTCCATAATTATTTTCTTAAGCCTTTCATTTCGTTTAAGCGTATTTCATCTTTTTCTCTAAGAGGAAGGAAACCGTTTTGATATGGTCCAAATTGATTAGACGAGACGTAATCAATTCCCGAACCCACTACTAATTCTATCGCATTCCAATCAGGGAGGTTAATACCAACGATGATTTTGGAATATTTTAGGAGTTTTTCCACTAATGCGTGAAGTTGGGAACGAATTGTCATATCCATGTGTTTCGAATCGATGTCTTCGTTTTTGAAATCAACAAAGAAGATATCAAAGTTATCGAGGATATTTGTATCAACGTTTATTGATTGCCCTTGAACGATTAATCCAACCTTGAAGCCTTCATCATGAATGTTTTTTATCAAAGCGAGGAAATTGTCTTCGCTAGTTTGCTTGATTGAGGCAAACGCTTCAGTTTCACGTATTAAGAAGGTTATATTCGCTTCTTTTGCGCCTTTGAGGTTGGAATAAATCGCAGGAATGGTTTGAAGTTCCCTAACCATAACAGGAAGGAAGAGTCTTTGGGAACGTAGAGGTCTTTCCGCGATAAAACGCGAGACATTAGATTTAGCGATATAGTTGAATAGATTGTTGTGGTCTTTAGCGCGAATGGCGTAATTTTTTAATTCCTCGATTGTTGAGAATGAGGTTTTATCCGCATCAGGTTTAGGGCAGGCAATGTAACCAACAACCGTATGTCTAACAACGCCGTATATAGGTTGATAAAGATTGCTGATTTTCTTTTCTTGAATGATTTTTTCAACTTCTGAGCGATATTTCGCCACATCTAGCGTCGTTCCAGAGTCCACGCCTTTACGATAAACATAGAGGGAAGAGGAGGTATCATAAGCACTTACGGCACTTCTTGTTGAACAATCAATGATAGATTCGGTATCTCCGAATGTGTCTTTGTTTGCGACCGCTCCTGCTTTAATCACGTAAGGGAAATCTTCAGGCTTTCCTTTGCCGATTAAAGCGTTTGTAACGCCATTAACCGCTTTAAGACCGTAAAGGATTGCTTCATCGCTATCGGTGATATCGTAATTGCAAACAAGCAATTCATAATCGGATAACTTTAGCAAAGAGACGTTTCCAGTTATGAATCTATCAAGAGCGATGCGGAATTTTGCCGTTACTTGTTTAGGAATATTAGTATCATATCCGCCAATTCTTTTTCTTCTGATATTGAAACAGAATGTCGTGCCTCTTGCCGTTCCGTTATTCTTTAGCTTATTGGCGAAATCATTCTCGGAAATAATCGGGTTAAGCTGAATGCTATGTCTCTTTCTGGCTGAATTTTGAAGAATGCAATTTTCTAGATGTAACAAACCGCGTGTTGGATCGGATTTTGTGATTTTTAATAACGACGGGGCAGTTTTTCCTTTCTTGTTTTTCTTGAATTCTTCGCCAAGATAAATACTTGTTTGAAGGAATTCCGTCGTTTGTTTGCCTTCTAGGGTGCTATCAATCCATTTTTTGATTTTCTCTTGATCTTCTTTTACGAAGAAAGAATAGAATTGATCGATTGTTATCCTTTTCTTTTTACTGATGTCAGATAAATCAAAATAGCTAACTTCCCCTTTAATCGAATTAATGCGATAAATTCTTGTTCCCATCGATTGACGATTGAGACGATTAAGGAATCTTCTGTCAGTGAGGTAGATGACTAAAAAGCTAATCAGTATAGTCAAAATAGCGGCAATGACTAAGCCTAAAACACCCCAAGTTATGATTGTAGACCAATCAAGTCCTCGGAAGAATTCAACGATATCGTTTATTACATCCATGATTGAATTGTAAATTCTCATAAATAAAAACAAAAAACTAAGCAAAATCCTTTGCCTAGCTTATTTTAACACTTATGCGTATGTTTATTAAACATAAACTCTTTTTGCTAAGCTAGCAAAATAAGGGATTGATTAACGATGTTATAAATATTGATACCGATAATGATGAAAATGGTGATTATATACATCAAAGAGATGGCTTTTGCCGGCAATTTCTTGTTTAAGAAAGTTCCAAGTAAAGATCCTATGACGGATATTGGAACTAAAACAAGTAAGAAGATCCACCAGGATTTATCGTTGCCGCTTAGCGAATTGACGTTAAATAATGAAATAAGGCTTCCATCACATAGCGAATAACCGATTTTCGCTAGTTGGGAGAAAATGATAACGATTAATGAATTGACGGAAGATTCTTTGATAGGCATCGCAAAGAAGAGTGCTAATACCGCTACGTTTATTGGTCCTCCTCCAATTCCAAGGAAAGAGGAAATAATTCCGAGCATAAGTCCGATAAATATTTTCATAAATGGATTTTTGATATTCATCGACATGCCTTTAGGATTCATGAATTGCATATAAATAAAGACAAAAATCAATAAAACTATAAGAATAATTGACTGAACGATGATTAATATCGATTTATTTGAATTTGCTTTTAGCAAACCAAAAAGCAATTGGCCAACGATTCCCCCAACTGCTGCGCCAATCCCTAAAAGAATCGACGTTTTATAGTTTGGAATCTTCTCTTTGGAAACAACTCTTTTCGTTATGGAAGTCAAGGCAACAAAAAGAACGCAGAAAGAAGAAATCGTATTAGAGATTGAAGAATTCTCAAAATAAGAAAAGGCATCAAGCGCTGGGCGAATGATAACTCCTCCTCCAATACCAGCTAAAGCACCTATTGTTGCCGCAAAGAGAATTATGAAGGAAAAAAGAAAGTAATAAATCATAGATTTATTTTAGTTGTTTTATTTCGTTATTTAAAGTATATTTATCTCAAGTTAAAAAAGTCTTTCATTTGTAAGTATTTGCTATTTCAAACAAAAATCAATCGGAGGTTATTTATGAAGATAAATTCACGTGAGTCAGAAATTGTTCAACTTGTAGACAAAGAGCAAAAGATTTTAGTCAAAGATTTAGCTGAAAGATTGAATGTTTCGGAAGTTACTATTCGTAAAGACCTTGATAAGCTCGAAAACTGTGGAATTATCATTCGTCGTCACGGCTATGCGTTAAAAAAGAATACTGCCGATATAACGAATAGACTTTCGATTAATTACGAAACGAAATGCCGAATCGCTAAAAAAGCCTGCTCATTAATCGATGATAACGAAACGGTTATTATTGGTTCTGGCTCCACTTGCGCTCTTCTTGCTGAAGAAATCGCCAAAACAAAACCTGGAATAACAATTATCACCAATTCAATTTATATAGTTGATCACGTATCAAAGTTAGGGAATAACAAAATTATTCTTCTTGGAGGAGAATATCAAAAAGACGCCCAAGTGATGATCGGACCATTAGTCAGAAGCTGCGTTAAACAATATTTCGTTAATAAGATTTTCTTAGGAACCGATGGTTTTATGAAAAACGTGGGATTCATGGGTTCAAACACTCTTAGAACTGAGGCAATTACAACTATGGCGGAATCTGCTTCAAATATCATAATCTTAACTGATTCATCGAAATTCAACAAAAAAGGCCTTTTAGTCCAATTTAGAGAATCACAAATCTATCAAATCATCACCGACAAAGGCATTAGCGATGACTTAAAAGGATTCTTTGTTAATCACGGAATTAAATTGATCACGGTAATGTAGTTGTTACCTTTAAAATCAAATCTTCATATAAAAAAGCATCTCGACAATTAAGCGAGATGCTATTTTTGATTGAAGGAATTAGGCTTTGAGGGCTTTGGCTGCTTCAACGACGTATGAGAAATCAACGGCTTCAGCAACAGTCTTTTTGACCTTATCGGCATTTGCGCCTTTTAAGGCAGATGTTCTGATATTTTCGGCATATGTGTAGCCTTTGCCAGTGCTTTCTCCACAAAGTTCGATTTGCTTGTCAACGCCAAGCCAAACGGCAATATCGGTTGCGATGTCTTTAGCAAGGACGGATTGAGCGGTGATTGCTTCTGTGGCTTTTGCTGCAGTTTCTGGATCAGTTGCTCTCTTCTCCATGCCCTTGACTAAGCCTTTCATGAATTTTTTGAATGTTTCTTCATGTTCTTTAAGGAAGTTGGTGTTAACTGCCCATGTGGATGGGGTGTAGGATTCAGACATGTGTGTCGAGGTTTTTGCAACCGTCTTGAATTTGGTTGTGTCTTTTTCGAGAGTTGTTGCAACTGGAGCGAATGCAACGCAGAAATCTGCGCTATTTTGTTGCATGGTTGTTGGAAGGTTTGCGGTTGTTGCGCTAAGGATATTAACCATATTCTCCTCAACGTAATTGCTTTCATCTAAATCAGAAGGGAGTTTCTTAGCACCATCTGAATACCAGATTTTTTTGCCATTTTCGAGTTCTTCGTTGAGGGTGTTGACTAACGATGCCCAGAATGTGCCTGGGGTGGCAGTAAGATCAAGAGCGACTGTTGAGCCTTTAAGGGCAGCGACTAATTCAGCGTGTGAGGAGGCTGTTGTTAATTTTGCGCCTTTACCTGAGGTTGTGGCAATAAGACGATCGTCATCTGTGAGGTTATCAAGAGCAACGAGTTTCATTGTTGAAGATTCTGTGAAATAATTCCAGGCAACGCCGTTTCCTAAGAATACGACATCTAATTGTCCAGAAATTACGGATGCTGCAAGGTTTGGTCCTGTTGCAATAGAATAGTCGGCTTTGATTCCGAATTCTTCGAAATACCCTTCATTAACGGCAGTCATACCAGCTGCTGCGCCGAAGTTGCCTTGGAAACCGACTTTGACGGTTTCAAGGTTTTTGTCATTCTCACCGCAAGAGGCGAGTCCGCCTAAGGCAAGAAGAGCGCTTCCTGCTAAGGCTAAGAATTTTGCTTTTGTCATTTTTTTCTCCTTTTTTAGATATTATTTTTAAAACGAATCTCTTCGTTTAATGACCTAATGTAATCCACTTTCGACATACATCTTATAGACGACGTCCCAGATGTGGTTTCTGTATTCCTGGAATTTTGGATCAAGTTTCGTTCCTTGATTTCTTGGGTAAGGCAAATCAATGTTGATAATTTCCTTAACCTTTCCTGGACGGGCTGACATGATGATGACACGGGTTGAAAGAAGAACCGCTTCATCGACATCGTGAGTGATAAAGAAGCAAGTCTTTTTCTCGCTTTCCCAAGTCTTGAGAAGATCTTCTTGAAGTTGCGATCTTGTTTGGGCATCAAGAGCGCCAAATGGTTCATCAAGAAGAAGAACGTCAGAAGATAAGGCATAGCCTCTAGCAATGGCAACACGTTGTTTCATGCCGCCTGACAATTGCTTTGGATAATGTTTTTCAAAGCCGTTTAAGCGAACCATATTGATATATTTTTGAGCTATCGCTTCTCTTTCGATTTTTGTGTAACGGACTTTCTTCATTACTGGAACAATGTCTCCGACTTCGTTTTTCTCAAAGACTTGTTCCATTTCGCCTGTCACATCATTCTTTTTATAGACTGGAACTTCATGTTTGATGAATTTGGTGCCATACATGATGTTCTTTTTAACCGTAAGCCATGGGAAGAGGGCGTATTGTTGGAAGATAACTCCTCTATCTGGGCCAGGGCCTAAGATTTTACGTCCGTGGATTGTGGCCTCACCTGAAGTTGGTTGTTCAAGTCCTGCGATGATATTTAGCAAGGTTGTTTTGCCACATCCTGAAGGGCCAACGACGCAAATGAATTCGTTTTTCTTGATTTCAAGATTGACATCGTTAAGAGCAATGACGTCATTTCCGTTTTCAACTGGATAGATTTTGTTGATATGATCAATTTTGATAACTGTATCTGACATATTTACTGCTCCTATTATTTCCATCTAGTAAGTCTCTTTTCAACAAAGAGGAGAAGCTTATCTAAGAGGATTCCGAAGACGCCAAGGATGACGATGCCGGAAATCGCATAATCGAATTGAAGGTTTTGGGCCTGGTTTTGAACGAGTGCGCCTAAACCGTATTGAGCACCGGTAAGTTCGGCTGCAACAACTGTTGTTAAGGCGGCGCCAATACCTAAACGCATGGCGGTTAAGATGAATGGGAAGGCACTTGGAACGATGACATCAAGGAAGAGGTTTCTATCTCTTGCACCGAAAGTGTAAGCGGCTTTAACTAAGGTCAAATCAACATTCTTAACACCTTGATAGATGGTGACTGTCATCGTTAAGAAACAAGCCAAGAAGATAATGAAGTATTTAGCTTGTTCGCCAACGCCCATAGCCGCGACAACGAGTGGAACATAGGCGATTGGTGGGATGCATCTTAAGAATTGGATGAATGGATCAATGAAGGAACGCACCGGTTTATACCAAGCCATTAAGAAGGCGACTGGTATTGAGCAAACAAGAGCGATCGCATAGCCAACTAAGACACGGGAGAAGGTGAAACCCATGTGAATGAATAATAATGGCGGATCTCCTCTTTTTAATGATGTGGTTGCCATAGAAGCAATAGCTTGGCAAACGTTTAATGGTGAGGAGAGGAAACTTGTTTGTTGATTCATGTCGCAAACAAGGGCGTATATTTGCCAGATGATGATGACAAAGAGAACGCCGCCTAAGCCAACGAGAGCGGATTTCCAAAAAGCCCATGGAGAGAAATCTTTCATCTTCTTTGGACCGGAGGTTGCAACATCGTTGACTGGACGCGAGAGGTTTTCTACGACCACCGCATCAACTTGTGCTTGTTTTCTTTCTCTTCTTTCTTCGATAAATTTAAGTTTCATAGGTTTTCTCCTATTTAGCGGCAACTTCTTCTGAGATGCCAATTCTTGCGTCTTTATGATCTTGCAAGAGTGATGCAGGGAATGAGATGTCTTTTTCGCCAAAGCTTGCTCTCTTGATTACTGACTTATGCCAGTCTCTAAAGCAATAAAGGCGAATTTTCTTAGAATTTAAGATTTCTTTCATGCCGATTGTAATGGCGTATTCTGGCATGAAGTAATATGCCCCTTGATAATCGTCCATTGAATTAACGACTCTTGTGGCTTCGGTAATCTTAACCACTCTTGTACGAGTGTTTTTGAATTCTTCTTCTGAAGAGATTAACGGAGGCTCATTGAAGGCTATATGCCCCGTAATTCCGATTCCTCCGAAACAAATATCGACTCCGCCATGATCTTCAATCACCTTATCGATAAGATCGATTGTATCGAATGAAGGGAAGATTCTTTGTTCTTCTTTCATGATGAGTTCTGGATCTATTTTGTTATAGCAGAGCTCATACATCGTTTTACGGAAGGAAAGCTTATGAGTTGGGCTAATCAAGGTGTTCCTATCAATCATATATTCATCCATGTTAATGAATGTGACATCTTTTAGAGATATTCTTTCTTCATTAACGATTTGGGCGAAATATTTGTATTGACCGACAGGTCCTAAAGGAACGATGAAGAGAGTTCTTTTCCCTTTTGAATTGTTTTCCTTGATCGTGTTTGCCATCAATTTGGCCATTTCAAGGAAGGTTGTTTCCTTATCTTTGTAAATATCGATCGGGACTTTTCCTTTTGTTAATCCTTCATCGTGGATTTCAAGAATTGATATATCGTTCATATTTCTTTTGTATCCTCCATGCATAAGTGAACCGATGGGCGTTTGAATGTCATTGGAAGAACGAGGATATTTGGTTTTTCACCAACGTATTTCTTGGCATCCGTAAGCGCTTCTTCGACGCTATTTCTAGTTTTCATGCCCATGCCTCTTGCCGTTCCAGGAGCTTTTGCACCTACGATATAGACAGCTTTGCAATCTCTTTCGGCGATATGTGCGCAAGAGATCATTGAGAAGGCATGGAATGGGTGGAAGGCATATTCGAAACGATATTTGCGAATATATTCTTCATTATCCATTTGCTTATAGTAATTTTCGATATCTGGAAGAGTATTTCCGTGTGCTTGGAAGTAATCATATACCTCTTTCATTGCTGGGAATTCATCGTCTCCGAAGTCTCCGTCACATTGAGCAAGAGCGATAATTACTGGGTTATCGGACATAACGCGTTTTAAGCGAACAACTTGAGCTGAGATTGCTTGTTCAACAAGAATCGGGTTTCTTCCTTGGCGGCTGCCATATTGGAAATCATTCGGAAGGCCAAAGATGATGACATCGTATTTCTTTTTGGCCCATTTGACATATGTTCTTTCATCCGCCACTTTCCAACATTCTCTTTGGACATCGTGGGCATCGCCAGCAAACACTTGGATTTGATGGGAGAAAGAATCAAGGACTGCATCAACGCAGAAGAATTTCTTTCCCATCATATTTTCCATATGCTCACCTATTGCATCGAACTTATGATGCATTAAAGAGTGAGATGAAACTGGGACAAAGTCAGGACGGTGCATGACGCCTGGACAATGGTGGGAAGAGATACATTCCCAGTTAGAAATGCCAGTCGCACAATGTTTGTATCCGCCAGAATAACCGCCATATGGGTTACCTTGTGAGTGGCCAATCAAGAAACAGATATCTGAATCGTAGACATATTTATTGATGACTACTTTTGCTCCGTATTTAGGTTCGTTTCCTAAATCAACCAAGTGATCCCAGTCTTCGGAATCGTGATTGATTATTTGTCCTTTTGGATAGAAGCGATCGAAGATTTCATCACCTAAGATTTTGCGGATTTCCTCTGGTTTGTTTTTTCTATGTAAACCGTTTGAGCAAATAAGGAGGATGTCTTCTTCTTTTGCGCCTGCTTTCAAGCATTCATCGATGATAAGAGGGATGCTTGTTTTGCGGTGGCTGTCTTCTTGAAAACCACCTTTGACCTTATCAGGGAATACGATGGTGATTTTGCTGCCTTCATGAATTTGTTCAGGAATCGTTTTTAAATTCATTGGATGACGAATTGCATCTAATGTTGCAGCCTTTACGTCTTTTAGCCCCTCAGGATCTTTGACGGTGACTCCGATTTCAAAAACATCCGCTTCATCAGGGACATTTACTTCGACTTGTCCATCGCCATATTCTAATTTGACTTGTTTCATTTTAGTCCTCCTTCGTATTTTTTAACTATTGCTTCGAAATCTTCCAAGAAGAAACCGAAGTCTTTTCCAAACCTTGTAAGTGCGATCAATCCTCCATCAAGATCAGGGATAGAAGCAATCATCTCGGCATTTTCAAGTTTTAACCCTCCGCCATAAACGACTGGGCAATTGACAACTTCTTTGATATGTTTTGCTATATCTTCTATATACGCTCTATCAGGCGGAACCTTTCCTGGTCCTATTGCCCAGATTGGTTCATATGCGATTGTTATTTTGCTTAGATCGCAATCTTTCAAACCTACTTCAAGCTGATTTTTTAAGATTTCGTATTTACGGTCTTGCTCTTCTGCTTTTTCACCAATGCAATAAAGAACTTCTAATCCCGCTTCTAAGGCTCTTTTAACTTCAGCGTTAAGTATTTCGTTAACGTGACTTTCGGCATGCCCATAAGAGAGAAGATTATTGAGATATTTTCTTTCTTCACAATGTCCGATAAGAACTGCTTCAACTCCGATGCCTCTCATCGCATTGGCTGTTCTAAGAGTTGTAAACGCTCCGAAATTTTTACCTTTTTCCGTATCCTCAAAATGAACGCCTTGGCATCCTATTTTGATCTTATCCTTATTATTAATAGCTGGAAGAAGATTGGATTCTTGGAAGAAAATTGTAATTGGCAAAGAGAGATTCATCTTTTCGATGCCTTTAACTATATTGCTAGCGTATTCTTCCCTTTGACCAACATTGTTGATGCCGCCAAATTCTGGAAGAACGTCAAATCTTTTCAAATTAAGATAGATACGTTTCATCTATGAAAGCCCTTTCTTTTTCAAAATATTAAACGATTATTTAAAGAAAACAATGTGTTTAGTTGAAAAAAAGAAAAATAATTGCAAAAATCTTTCGTTCGTAATTTCTTTTATTTTCTTTCGTAATACGTATTTTTCGTTAGGAAAGACTAATTTTAAGAATTATAGTAAAAACAGCTTTTTTAAAAAATTCGCAAAAGGAATTAAATATTGACTATTTTTTGATTCGTTTTGAAAATGAAAACGCTTACTTATTAAGATTCTACTCAATTTATCATTTTCTTGATTTTACAGAAATTCAATGTTCTTTTGTTTTTTATTCATAACATCGGAAAGTTTCGTTCGTAATATTTTTTAAAGTTTTTTCAAGTTATATATAGATTTAAATAGATTTTGTCATCTTTTATCGCATAATAGGAATAATTAATGAACAGGAGGCTATTTATGCCATATATTCCAACAAAAAACATCCTTGCGGTTGCAAAAGAAAATCATTTTGCACATGGGGCGTTTAATGTTAACGCTCTTTGCCAGGCCAAGGCAATTATCGAAGTTTGCGAAGAAATGCATACGGCTGCGATAATCCAAGTTGCTGAGCCAGGGCTTGCCTACATTGGCGGAAATCCGGATTTTCTTCACGGAACCCTCTTAGAAAAGAAAAAAGGCGCAAAACGAATTGCAAAATACGTTCAAGAGCTTGCTAAGGAAGCGTCGATCCCAGTTTCACTTCACCTTGATCACGGAAGAAGCTACGAATCTTGTAAGGCTTGCGTTGATGCAGGGTTTAACTCAGTAATGTTTGATGGATCTGCTCTTTCATATGAAGAAAACGTTAAGATTACTTCTAAGGTTGTTAAATATGCACATGCTCATGGTGCCTCAGTCGAAGCTGAATTAGGTGTTTTAGCTGGCGTTGAAGATCATGTTTTTGCAGCATCTAGCACTTATACAAACCCATTAACCGCTATCGATTTCATCAAGAAAACAGGCATTGATTTATTGGCAATTTCTTATGGCACTAAGCATGGCGCCGTAAAAGGAGATAATGTTAAGTTACGTAAAGAAATCGTTATTGCCACAATGGAGAATATGATGCATGAGGGTCTTGATTGCGCAATCGTTTCCCATGGTTCAAGTCTTGTTCCGCAATACATCGTTAATGAGATCAACGCTTTAGGTGGAAATGTGAATGGACATGGTATCCCTCTTGAGCAACTTCATGAAGTTATCCCTGCTGGCATTGCTAAGATCAACATGGATACAGATATCCGTTTAGCCACAACAAGAAACATCCTTGAGTATTTCACAAAGCATCCAGAGAAAAAAGAAGGAAGCAAGATTTATCCTCTTCTTGTTGAGAAACCAGAATCATTCGAATATCGTTACTATTTAAAAGAATATATCGATGAATTAGAAACAAATCGCGGATTTAATGATGAACTCAGAGCTATCGTTCCATTAATGGAAAAGGCAGTTAGAGAAATCGTTGCCTCCGCTAACGCGTATTTTGGATGCATTGGCGATGCCGATTTAATTAAATAAGCAAAATTAATCATTGAAAAATGCGACTATCACAGTCGCATTTTTTTGATATTCATTATTAAATTATCCAAATATCCCCTGTAAAACCCCTTTATTTTTTATCGATAAAGGAAATAAAAGGTTTATTCTCATTCACTAAAGGTCTAAGCCATTTAGCATATTCTTCAGAGATATCGTTTCCATTTACGATATAAGAAAGAGGGAATGTTGATTCTTTTAACATGACCTCTTCAATTGGTATGAGGATTGGCTCAGCCTTATACGGATATGAAGAAATTCTTTTTAGTCCAGCCATAACGCCGTTTTTCTTTTCTAAGACCGCTTTAGCTGCAACTCTTCCCATTAAAACCGCTTCTTCTAAATCGATTTTTGAAGCTAATTCAGAAGAACATCTAGCGATCAAGCCGGGTTTCTCTGAACGTGCCTTAATGCCAAGTTTCTTGATTATCAAAGTCGCAAGATGAGCGGAAACATCGCCAAAATATGTTGCCCTATCCGTTTTATAGATTGGTTCAACGATGGAATTCCCATCCTTGTCTTTAAGCCCTTCAGAGCAACAAACTATAACCCCTTTTCCTTTTGTCCATTCACGTTTGACATCTTCAAGGAATTTTTCTTCATCAAAAGGAATTTCAGGAAGATATATTAAATGAGGGGCATCTCCCATTTCATCTCTAGCTAAAACACTAGCGGCCGTTAGCCATCCAGCATTTCTTCCCATGATTTCTATTACGGAAACATGAATTGGAAGACCTTTTACGTCTTCAGCGGCATCACGAACCGTTTGAATGACATAATTTGCCGCTGAGGCAAATCCTGGCGCATGGTCGGTTACGCCTAAATCATTATCAATTGTTTTAGGGATACCAGCGCAGTATACGTCAACCCCTCTTGCTTTAGCGTGTTTATAAATGTTTCCAATCGTATCCATTGAGCCATTTCCGCCAGTGAAAAGGAGATAGCCTATATTATGTTTAATTATCACATCAACTAGATGTTCATATTCTTTTTCATATAAAGGGAAACGAGAAGATCCTATCGCACTTCCTGGAGTAAGTCTTAATCTTTCTAATTCTTCATCGCTTAATGAAGTCAAATCAATGAAATCCTCGTTATAGAAACCCTTGCTTCCAAGTCTAGCGGCAAGGATTTTCCCTTCGAATCCGCTTTCTTTGATTTGTTTGATCGCTCCATATAGCGAAGCGTTTATAACAGCTGTTGGCGCTCCGCCATGAGCGATAAGGATGTTTTTAGTGTTTTCTGCCATTTATATATACCTCACATATTTCATCGTTTTCATTTAAAAGAAGGAAATCGGCATCCTTATTTTTTTCAATTGAGCCGACCCGTGTATCAATTCCAAGCATTTTTGAAGCGTTTAATGAAGTGATTTTGCTTGCCTCTAAATCATCAAGATTGCAAAACTTCTTCACGTTTCTAAAAGCCCTATCCATCGTTAGAGTTGAACCAGCTCTAACTCCAGTAGCAGTGATTTTGCAATCATGATCCTTAACGGTTATTGGGGTTTCGCCAATAAAGTAATTTCCATCAGGAAGACCTGCGGCCATAAGTGAGTCAGTTATTCCGATGATCTTGTCATTTCCTTTTATTTTACGTAAGAATTCCACCATTTCATCAACAACGTGAATTCCATCAAGAATTACTTCGTTATACATATCATCTATATATAATGCAGCGGTAAGAATCGATGGGAAATGTTGATGAAGGCCTTTCATTGCGTTCATCGTGTGAGTGATTGACCTTGCACCAGCCTTATATGCCATATAGGTGTCATCAAATGAGGCATCTGAATGACCACAAGAGACACGGATTCCTTTCGAAACCATGTATTCAATCGTTTCCTTGCTTCCCTCTAATTCCGGAGCAATAGTCATATATTTAAATAATCCATGAGACTTTTCTAAGAACTTTTCTGCTTTTTTAACGGTTGGCAATTGAAGGCATTCCTCTAATTGAGCACCTTTATAGACTTTCGAAAGAAAAGGCCCTTCAAGATGAATCCCCTTGATCATCGGGTTGATTTTTGAAGCTTCATAAATCAATTCCATTTGTTTAAAGATAACTTCGTCTTTTTCGGTAAGAAGAGTAGGCAATAAAGACGTCGTTCCTTTTGAGGCATAAAAATCAAGCAATGTCAAAATTTCATCCACGTCTTTTACGGTTGAAAAATCTAATCCGTTGCCACCATGAGTGTGAATATCGACAAAACCAGGTATCATTTTGTATTTAGGAGATGTTTCATTTGAAGGAAGAAAATCCTTAAATTTACCATCTTCGATAATTACATCTAAAACTTCATACCCACTAGGTAGAAGGACATTAACGCCTTTGATTATTTCTGACATGTTTATGACCTGCCTTTTGCAAAAGAATTGTAGCATATATTCTTTATTCTTACTTTTCAAAAGAAAATAAATATGCGTTTTTCTTCCATTGGTAAAACTTTATTCTTTCGTTCGTAACTATATTGGCGACATTAAGTTTTTATTTGCTTGTTTGAGACCTTTGAAAGCGATATTATTTATAACGCTACGGAGAAGTACCCAAGAGGCCGAAGGGGGCAGTCTCGAAAACTGCTAGTAGGTGCAAGCCTAGCAAGGGTTCAAATCCCTTCTTCTCCGCCACTTAGATTGAAATATCCCTCAAAATTTTGCCCAAACCAGGGCAGAATGAAATGGGGGATTTTTTTATATGAAAACAACCCTAGAGGAAAAGCTGCGCCTCGTAAAATGTACATCAATAATTGAAAGTACGTTCTGAAAAGGACACGCCATTTTCTTTTTGGTGACTAAATCAGGCATTGGAAAAAATCGCTTTATTGCAATAGCGAGAAATAGAATAGCAAAGAAAAAATGTCTTTTTATCCTCACGTACACTAGGGAATTTAAAATTTTAATTCGACAATAAAGAATAGTGATAGCAGTTTCAATTCAGTTAACAAACTATCGTTGCAATGATATAATTGCAATGTAAATTAAAACAAAGGAGATTTCTGCATATGCCTATCATTAAATTGCTTCACGGCACCGATCATATCATAAAAACGCCTAATTATTCTCTTGGAAAACCGCATAACGATTACGGACAGGGGTTTTACTGCACCGAAGTTCTTGAAATGGCAAGAGAGTGGGCGTGTAAGGAAAATAAAGATGGTTTCGTAAACGAATATAATTTCAACACCGACGGATTAAGCGTGCTAAATCTCCTTGATGGAAAACATAGTGTATTGAATTGGATTGCGTTATTGCTTAAAAATCGCATATTTACGTTGCAAGATGAAATTGCAATCGACGCGAGAAATTACATAATCGAACATTATTTGGTGGATTTGACCCCTTACGATGTCGTCATAGGTTATCGTGCAGACGATTCTTACTTTTCGTATGCTCAATCTTTTGTCAGCAACGCTTTACCGCTTGGAAGTCTTAATCAAGCATTAAAACTCGGTAAACTCGGTGCGCAAACCGTGCTTATTTCGGAACGAGCCTTTAAGCAAATAGAATTTATTAATGCCGAACCTGTAGATAAAGAAGCATATTATCCTAAATTTTTGTCGAGAGATACAACGGCAAGAACTACTTATCAAAAAGAAATTAAAAAAAGTCGCTCTTATCGCGACGACATTTTTGTTATGGATATTTTAAGAGAGGAAATGAAAAATGACGATCCGCGCATACAACGAATTATACTTGAGTGACGCTATAAAAAACTTGGCGAACGCTTTCGATTATGCAATAAATGCGTGCAAACTCGAAGCAGATTGGTTTGCAAAACTTTTTGTGCTGTCCGATGCATCTGCACAGTTTGAACGCGGAAACCCGGCTTTCATTTCTGGCAGATCGGGCGAAGAACTTGTAAGAGATATTCTAAGCGAGGTTGACCCGGGAGAGGAATTACCCGCTCCTTTGTTTTCGAAAGAACGAACTCCTGAATATTGGGCGGGCTGGGCTTTGGCACAATATCAATGGGCTTCAGCTAAACGCTTTAAGGATATTTTCGAGCGTATTCCATTGAGCACAATTATTGCTATGTATCCTACCTTTCACGAAATGGATATAAGCCGTTTCAACGAATCGATGGATAGGCGTTACAACGAGTTCGTTATAGAAACGAAACTTCATAAAATTCGCAAAAGCAGACAAATTTCACAGACAGAACTTGCAAAACTTTCGGGGGTTAATCTGCGCTCTATTCAACTCTACGAACAACGCGTAAACGATATAGACAAAGCGCAAGCTCAGACGCTGTATAAATTATCCCGTGCGCTTGGCTGTAACGTTGAAGATTTGCTTGAAAATCCCGCAACGTTTTAATTAAATACTTTTCGATTTTATTTTCGGTACCATAGTATTGGAAAAAGTCTGGTCCTTAGCTTTCCTTTTTTCAAGAACAATGCGGCGAAACAAGCGCCTATATTCATGAGGATGCTTCCGATGATGATAAAAAGCAAATATTCCTGCAAAAGAATAACCATCCTGATTATAGCTTTTATATTCTTCAACAAAATAGATAATCCATCCAGACAACAACAATAATGAAATCACATAGGATATGACCTAGAGATTATAGGGCGAGAAGGTTTGTTTTGTTTTACTTTCTTTCGTGTTGTTATCCATAAAAAGCCTTCTGGTATTTATCAAAACTATTTATAAAAGAGATATATCGTACTATCAAGCCTATATTTACCTTAATGGAGCGTTGTGTCGGACTTGAACTCATCGGCGTATTTTGTTTGGCCTATCCTGAACTGGCGACTCGCCATAGGTTTTCACGAAATAATCCGCGTATGCCTGGCCGTGCTCACTTTTGAGCAGCTCGTAATTGAAATCCAACACTGACGCTGTTTTGAAACCCAAGGTTTTCTCATAAATCTTTGGGAGGGGCTGAATTGGCGAATCAAAGCAGTCGAGGGTCTTTGCGCCGTTTTCGGATATCGCCTCTTTTACCGTTCGCAGGAAGCCTCTCTCGCCCATGCTGAAAACGGAGATGAGATCGCCGTCCGGGGTAATCGAAAAACCAGACAAGCCATCCTTTGAGAGGAAGTTCTTGTTGCCTTCGTAATCGGCGACGCCATGCACGTCAACGGCATCTCCATTTTCGAGATATTTCTGGACAATTTCAAAAACATCGTGGAAGGTCTCCGCGTCCACGTTCGTCTTTAGGGTGAGGGTATTTCCGGTTTTCTCGTTTACAAAAGATGTATCGCCATACCCGCGGCTACCGCTTCCGGACTCCAATCTTCTTCCAATAATTCCTGAAAGTCTGGATCGTACTCCTTCATCAAGTCTTCTTTCGCCTGAATGGAAAGCCCTTGATTCTTCATCAGACATTGCCTTACTTTCGCTTTGTAGTCTTGCAAACTCATCTTCATATGCCCCATTATAAGCCATTTCAGAATCGCTTTCATCATATAGGTAATTGTCTTGGATGTTTTTCTCAAAGAAATTTGTCGCGCCTGCCCAGAGATCATCATAAAAGGGGGCCGACCGCCCATTCCCCGCGTGGGGGAAAGAAGAGAGAAGCAGAGACCGGGAGAGAATGAGACGAAAAAGGCGCCTAGCCCCCATTCCGAGAGATTGGCGCAAAGTTAGAAAAGGCTTTCTATAAATGCCAGAGTTAGAAAAATTTCTAGCGATAGCCATCAAGGTAGCCGCCTTGGTTGAGCTAGCACTAGAAATAATCTTAGCGGTTATAGAATAGCACGGCGGCCGGGGAAGGCGCTAGAACTTCTCTTAGCACTTATAAGATAGCACGGCGGCCGGGGAAGCGTCAAGGGCCGGGAAAGACAAACCGTCACAAGGAAGTCAAAAAAAGGAAACTCTAGAGCTCATCAAGATGCTACTTGAAATAGCGCTGGTAAACCTAGAGATCCTTCTAAAGCTCCTATAGTCTAAGCCAAGCAGCCCGAGACATCAAGGGACTAGCTCCGCCCAAAGGGCAAGGAGGGGAAAACGACGAAGGACAAGGCGAAAGAGAGGGCGAGGGTCTTGCCTTTGAGGCTTGCGAAATTGTTAGTCTTGCCATGGGGTTAGGGATTAAATAATATTCACCATAATGGATTGGATAGTTTTCACCAAAATTGGCGAAAGTTATTTCATCCAAAATGGTAAAAATTATCTTGACCATAATATGGGGTGAAAGTCGTTGAACGCGCCCATCTCAGGAGTAGAGCTCGCGGAAAAGGAATACCGCGAGAGCCCCCACCGGCAGCCCGGGGAGGAAGAGGAGCCATCCCCAGTCCCTCCAGATGATCGGCGCGACAACTAGCAGGAAGGCGGCCGCCATGCCGACGGCCACGGCTGCGAGCTGCAGCAGAAGCGTCTTGATGAATTCCATTCCCTTTCCTCCTTTTTCGTGATTATGTCACGTGGCCATGTCTCCCGTCAAATCGTTTGGCCCCCAAAAGAACCACGCAAACAGGATAAAAAAGTCGATTTAGTAAAATAAGTGAAAGAAATAAGCAATTTTATCGTTTCTTCCAAAACGCACTTTTTTATTTTTAAAACGACATCTTCAAGTGATGATTATTTCAATATATTTTGCACTTTATCGAAATCGTAATAACCATAAGCGTTATCCGAACTCTCGTTGTTTTTATATTCAATGAATGCATCAAGGAATTCTCCCTTATGCTCTTGATAAACATCTTCTAAAGTTGAAGGTAGTTCTTCTTTTGACAATAAATCGTATTCGCTAGATATCCTAGGCAAAAGAATCCTGTTTTTACTTATTGGCGCTCTAACCGTTTTATATAAATTCGTGGTAAATCCCATCAAAGGAGAATAAAGGCATTCTTTTGATTCAAAAGTTTTTGGATATGTCTCCAGTCTTTTGCCGAGGTAGGAATAGATATTATTCGTATACGTTTCATCAAAATTACCTTGAGAAGCTCTTTCAAGTGTTCCTTTTGATGTATCGTATTTCATCACCGCTCGATTAAATAAAGGCAATTTCTTATTTATATTCTCTTTAGTTGAAGAATTTTGAAGAATTGTTACTGTCTTCATCTCCAAACATAATGCCATTTTATAGTTATTTATCTCATATTTTTGGTCGAGAACGTTCGAGGAAGTAACGAGAAAATCTTTGATTTCGTTCTTTTCTGCAGCGTATACGTATTTTCCATCAATCACATTTTCATCTTTCTGAAACTTGCAATCATTAGACTCACTTCCGCTTTCTAAATAAGATGAAATCCAACTATTAAGGGTTGAGATGCCGTCCTTTTTGACATAAACGAAATAATATTTTTCCGTCTCTCCGTATTCCGTTAAATATGTGTATAGCCTATTTTCCTCGGTAAAATTTGGCCCAAATTGATTTTTTGTATCTATCCCTTCCCACATATGGTTATAAGAGATCTGCTTCCCTGGAATATTAACTTGATAATCAAGAGAATATAGCAAAACGTTGTTGATTGTTGTTTCGTCAGAGATGGCATTCACCGGTGTTGAAGAATTGCAAGAAGCCAAAATCGACGAAGCGATAAATAAGGCTGGCAATATGATTTTTGATTTAATTTGCTTCATGGTTTTATTCTCTTTTTTTGATTTATGAACTCATAATATGTTAAATTTCTTACATATCAATATTTATTTTTTAACTTCATCATTAACTAAATCTTTACAATATTTCTTTACATTTTATCTATATATTTAGACAAATAAGGCTTTCAAGCATTAATTGAAAAGATTTTTATGAATTGTCAATTTATTCAAATTTAACATCAATCATATATAATGTTTCTATCAATGGGAGGCAGTTATGAACGAAACAATTAAAACATTGATTAATCGATCCTCATGCAAAGCTTATAGTGAGAAACCTCTACCAGAAGAACTCATTAACGAAGTTGTCGAAACTGGCTTATATGCGCCTAGCGCAATGGGACAGCAAAATACCGCTTGCATCGTAGTTAGCAATAAGGAAGTTAGAGATATTCTCGAAAACGAGAATGGCAAAGTTATGGGCAAAGAAGGTCTTCACCCATTTTATAATGCGCCAGTTGTTATTATCGTTATCGCTAAAGGGCATAATGGCATTTATGATGGCTCATGCACGATGGAAAACATGCTAAACGCCGCATATTCATTGGGTTTAGGGTCTTGCTGGATTCATCGTGCAAAGGAAGTTTGCGAAACGGAATATGGAAGAAAACTTCTGCAAGATAACGGATTTGATCCCGATGAATGGTTTGGGGTTGGCAATATGATTCTAGGGTATCCCGCAAACGAATATAAGCCAAAAGTGCCTCGCAAAGAAAATCGCATTAAATATATCAAATAGAATTTAGGTCTGATTCATTCAGACCTTTTTTAATAAAAAAGAGACCTTATTTAATCGGTCTCATATAGAATCTACCCTCAACTTGACTTAGAGGAATTACCTCAATAAAGGCGTTTGGGTCTTCCACTCTTACTAATTTAACTGCATCGTTTAATTCGTAGGTGGAAATAACGATGTCAAATATGTATTTATCCTTATTTGTATAAACCCCTTTTCCTTGAATCATCGTAGCGGCGTGAGGAAGGTGAGAGATGATAAAGGTTCCCATATCCTCTTGATCGGTAACGATCTCTAATTTCACTTTCTTATTACGCGTATGGATTTTATCTACAACAAGGCCAGTTACGAATAAGTAAACGATCGAGAAGACCGCGCGGGCAAAATGTTCTCCAACAACTCCTTCTACCGCCCATCCATCTTGCGTGCATGATAAAATAGTGAAAATAGTAAGAGTGCAGGCATTCATGATAACGGAATATTTACCGACACTTGTTCTTTTCTTTAAGGCGATAAAGTAAGCGATAACGTCTACTCCGCCAGTTGAAAGGTCTCCCTTAAAGGCGATAGCGGCTGATAATCCCGTTGTAACCCCGCCAAAGATGACACGAGCTAGTAAACCGCCGTGTGTATTAACATATTGGCCAATGTCATAGATAAACTGGACATTTTGAGGACTTAATAACTCAGTGAATAAAGACGTCTCTAAAACATTTATTAATGTTAAGAGGGTATACCTTTTGCCGATTCCAAAGAAGGCGACAAGGATAACTGGAACGTTAATTACGAAATACAAAACCGAGAAAAGCAAATGTTCTTGGGAAGAAGAAAATCTAAGGCCGCATATCTCAAGAAAAAGAGTAACGGTCTGAGAAATACCCGAAACTCCTCCTGCGACAAACTTATTGGTTTCATAAACGCCATCTTTTAATGTTTGCAAAGAAACAAAGCAGTTAAATCCGAAAGCAAAAATAAAGGCGGAAAGAGTTGAAATCATCAAGGCCCAAAAGAAATCAATCCCGTGTTTTAAAGGCAAATGGTCATATAGCCAACTGTTGGTTCTATCTTTGGCTGTTTCAATAAAATTTTTAATTTTTTTCATAGTTTAGACAAACAAGATTATAAGGATTAAAGATGTTTAAACAAGAAAAATCATTCTCTTTATTAAAAACTTTCATAACAGTGTTCTTTTTTCTAAAGAAAACAAGATTGTTTTGTTGCTTACTGTAAACAGTAATGATAATATTTAAACACTGTTTGCAATAAACAGGCCGTTTTTCATCGGAGGTATTACATGATATTACTTAAAGCAATAGGAGCATTCTTTGTCAAGATTTGGCATTGGATAAAAGAGACTGCATGGGTTCAGCCTTTACTTATCGTTGGAGCGATCTTTGCTATCATCTTCTCAATCCCTTATATCACTAAATGGGCTCAATCTTTCTCAGGCGAAGGAAGCGGACAATTCTTCAAAAACTACGATGTTTCAATCAATAACGAAGAATTCATTCCTAACAAAGTCGTAACTGATGGCGATAAGCTTGCTCAATGCTTATATAAATATGACGAAGTTGCTTATGCTGATGCAGAAAGCAAATCAACCAAAAAGGATGATTACAAGGAAATAATCGACACTTATGGTGAGAAGTTCTTCCTCGTGTTCTACAAGAAAGACAATTCTTCAAGTGATAACATCGAATCTGGTTTACGTTATCTCAAAGAAAACTGGAATAATGCTAGCTATAACCTTTATGCAAACGATGAGACATTCAAGTTATGGGCTATCGATACAACTTATACTTCCGATAACGATTCTGACTACACCACAACTGGTGATTCAAATGCCTTCAACCGTTTCTTATATACAAACGCTTCCTTATTCCAAAGCGCAGGACCACAACTCTACACTGCTCCATATCGCACAAGAGCAAGCGTTTCCGAAACTTCTTACGATCAATTCGCTTTGAATAACACAAGCAGTTCCACTGCTAACGCTCTTAGCGAGTTCCCTCTTCCAGCTGTTTGCTTAGTTGATTTCTCTTCTACTGCAATTAGCCAAGGTCGTGCTGGTTTATCAGAAGTTCTCTTCTCTGTTACTGGTGATTCCGAACTTAATCGTGCTCAATTATTATTGAACATGTGGAACCACACTGATGCTTATAGCACCACAAACCTCTTCACAAAACAAAACTAATTTGATTAACGAAAACCCAGTTCAAGCGAACTGGGTTTTTCTTATCCTTTTATATATAAATAATGAGGCCTACTTCTTGCTGTAATATTCAATAACAACTGGTGGGACTAATTTAGAAATATCGACGTTGTTGTTTCTAAGTTCATTTACGGCGGATGATGATATAAATCCTTCATTTGCTCTAGCCATGAAGAAGATCATATCAACATCTGGGTTTGCGTATTCGTTAGCGGCGGCAAGTTGGAATTCATATTCAAAGTCGGTAACCGCTCTTAAGCCTCTAATGATGTGCTTAGCGCCCTTTTTGACGCAATAATTAACAACAAGCCCAGGATCATAATCAACTTCGACATTAGGAATATCTTTCGAAGCCTCTTTCATCATCTCAAGTCTTTCTTCTACTTTGAAGGTTGAAGACTTATTTGGGTTTACCGCTAAAAGAAGAATAACCTTATCAAAAATCTCCGCGGATCTTTTTAAAATACTGATATGTCCATTGGTAATTGGATCAAAAGAGCCAGGATATACAGCGATTTTCATGATTTTTTCCTCCAAAGTATTTTTATTTTGTTACGGCCGTATTTGTAATTTCTCACATCTTCAAAAGGCGTTTCATCAATCACAATTTCATTCTCATATTCAAGAACGATAACAGCGTCATCTTTCAAAATAGATGATGAGAGCAAAAGAGAAACTCCTTCCTGATAGAATTCGACGTCCTTGTATGGCGGGTCCATAAAAACGATATCGATTTTGTCGTTGATTTTATTTAACGCGTCTTTGAAATCCGCGTTAATGACTTCTGCGTTCTCTATTTTCAAAGAAGCAAGGTTTTTGCGGATAGTTCTTGTGGCATCTAAAGATTTATCAACGAAATAGGCCTTATTCGCTCCCCAAGAAAGCGCCTCGATCCCTAAAGCCCCGCTGCCAGCAAAAAGATCAAGGATGTTTGCTGAAGGAATTTTATACCTTAACGCATTTGCTAAGGCTTCCCTAACGATATTTTTAGTTGGAACGGTGACCACTTCTGGCACTTCGATTTGTCTTGAGCGGAACTTTCCACCAGCGATTTTTAACATTATTTAACCTCACTAGATAAAGTTTTGGAACGGAATTTCCCAAAAATTATGTCATCCATTTGCATATATAAATCGCGGACGAGAATATACGCTTCGTTGTATTCCTTAACTAAAGGATAAGTATCAAGAGCAAGTTTTGCCTCATAAAGAGCCTTTTCTTTTACTCTTGCCTCATCTGAAGATGAAGAAAGATAGGAAAGAGAAGATTCATAATCTCTTTCTAAGTCATTCTTCTTTTTGACAAGTTCTATTAATTCGGGATCTTCATAGAGTTTGTTCTCTAATGCATTTAAACGCTTAACCCTTGCATCTTCTTTTATTGCCTCGCCTAAAGAGGCGATAGATTTTAGAATCTCTTCTTCCATAACGTTAACATTTTAACTTTTCTATGAAATCTATGCTACAATTCATGCGTTATGAATTTAAAAATTGTCAAAGATACGAATCAAAGGATTCACCAGCCATCAAAAGCAGTTAATATGCCTCTTTCAAAAGAAGATCGTGAAACTATCGATAAGATGTTTGATTACCTAAAAGAAACACAAGATCCATCTTTTAGAGAAAAACATCCTGAAGTTAGAGAAGGCGTTGGACTTGCTGCTCCACAAATTGGCGTATATAAAACGATGCTTGTCATTTATTACCAAGGTGAAAATGAAGGCGAGTATATCCAATATAAGCTTGTTAATCCAAAAATAGTCGCTAATTCAGTTAAAAAATGTTATCTCGAATCAGGCGAAGGATGCCTCTCGGTTGACGGAAATCACCCTGGTTATGCCTATCGCGATTTTAAGGTTACAGTAAAAGCCTTCGATGCGATCAAAAACGAAGATATAACCATAGTTGCTAGAGGGTTTGACGCAATCGTTCTTCAACATGAAATCGATCATCTTTCTGGCATCTTCTTCTACGACAGAATCGATAAAAAAGAACCGTTTAAAAAAGTGCTTGGCGCCGTTGCCATATAAAAATATTTCCTTTAAAATATTGCTAATATGAAAAGGAAAAATCTACTCTTATTAGCTAACGTCTTTATTTTGGTTTCTTGTAATACTAGCAAACCAAATGTAACAATTGATGATTATCGAAGCGTTCTTTCTTTTAAAGAAGACGCTTTTAATATCATGCAATTGACCGATATTCACTGGACTTATACCACTGATTTAAAGAAATCAATGGCATATATGCAGGAATTGTATGATGATGCAAAGAAAGAGAAAGGTCACATTGATTTATTGATGGTGACTGGGGATGTTTTCCTTAACGCCAATAAATATATTGCTGAGACTCTTTTTGACTTCCTTTCTTCATGGGATGTCCCTGTTGCGGTAAATTATGGCAACCACGATAAGCAAGGCGAATGGAATACGGCTTGGATGAATAATAAGATATCAACATCTAAGAATTTCATTTCCAAAATAGTTGACGATGATCTTCAGGGTGATACGAATTATTTTATCGATATCAAAGATGGCGATAAAAATCTTTGGCAAGTATACGTGCTTGATAGCAATTCCTATATGCCGAAGAACGTTATCAAATATCAATATGATTACATTCATGAAAACCAAGTCGATTGGATGAAAAAGGTTGCTGAATCCTCTAAGGTTGATGGTGAATATCTCCCATCTTTAGGTTTTATCCATATCCCAACTCTTGAATGGGCCGATACGGTAAAAGACGAAAGTTCTCATATTTTAGGTGAGATGCACGAGGGAAATTCAAATGCGAAAGTCTATTCTCCATTCTTTGATACAGCTAAAGAAATCAATATGAAGGGCTATTTCTTCGGACATGACCATTCAAATGATTTAGTTGCTAAACGTGATGATGTTGTGATGGGTTATGGCGTTAAATCTAATACAGAGCTCTATTATTACAAAGATGAAACTGGATTTACTCGAACAGGATATGCCACATATTCCCTGAAAAAAGATAAAACATGGTCAATCCAGCACGTATTAATGGATTATAACGATCATTCAAATATCAAAAGAAGCATAGTTTGGGAGGGAAAATAAGATGGAAAAGAAATTGCGTTTATCCCTAAAAATAACCGAGGCAATTCTCTTTGTCTTTGCCTCAATTCTCTTCTTCAAAGGCTTTCAATTTTTTGCTGCCGATATCGACGGATTCCCAAATCAATGGTGGGTCATTTGCATTGAAATAGCCTATTTCCTACCGATTTATTGGCTTTTCGTCTTGCATATCGCCTTGTATCAAAATGACGTCGCTAAACTTAAAAAGACCCTTAAAGTCAATGGCATCATCTTTGCCTCGATCGCTTTAGTTGGAATCATTTACACAAGCGTTCTTTTAGGAGTTGGTGTCTTCTTCTGGGGAAATAGAAATTTCTCTCTTATCTTCCCTGGCGAACTTTATATTATTTACGCGTTAACTGCTTTATTTGGCGCTTATATGATCAAATGGAGTTTAAAAAATAACATCGAAATCGGGACGCATAAAAATATTGGTTCACCTAAGCTTAAAGTTCTAGCTAGCATCTTCAGGCCATTTTACGTGCTTACTAGCATGTATTTCTTTGGTGGATTCCTGTTTTCTTTGCTTGGCGGAAACTTCAACGCTTCATCCGCTCCATATTTCATCATTTATGTAATCATGGTCTTCAATCCACTTGTTCTTCTTTACTATGAATTCATTCTTAGAAATGATAACGAGATTTCTTTTGTTCCTTCAAAGAAACAAAACATAGTGATTGCTAGCGCATATCTAACGCTTGTTATTGTTCTTTATGGCGTTGCATATTCCCTTTTGGCGTATAACCCGTCTTATATCATCGAGAATTTCCAAATGTTGCTTCCGCTCGATTTTATGGGTTCGCTAACTTTATTCCTCTATCTTATAACCTTGCCTGGACTTGGTTATTCGATATATTTCTTCATCCGAGCGTTAAAACAAAACTAGTTGTTTTGTAACGGTCTCTTAGAAAACGCTTTCATTAATTTACCTTTGGTAAAGGAATTGCCATATGGTATATTTTTGATGACGAAAAAAATAAGATTACGCTTGTTTGTCGTGCTTTGAATTGTAAGGAGAACTTTATGATTGGTTTTCAAAATGGTATTAATGTGTTTGCCCTTGGCGGATTATGCGAAGTTGGCAAGAACACATATTGCATAGAATCAGAAAAATCTTTGATTCTTTTAGATGCTGGAGTTCGTTTCCCAGAAGCGACTCTCCCTGGTGTTGATTATGTCATCCCTGATTATACTTATCTTAAAAATAATCGTAGCAAGATAAAGGCTCTTTTCATTACGCATGGCCACGAAGACCATATCGGCGGAATTCCTTTCCTTGTTCGTTCCGTTCATATCCCAGTTATCTATGCGCCAAAGCTTGCTGCAGCGCTTATTCGTCATAAACTTGAGGAAAATCGTATTAAAGACGCCATAAAAATTGTTGAATATGATTCAGATTCAGTTATCAAAGTTGGCGATGATTTTGTTGTTTCCTTCTTCAGAGTTACGCACTCCATCCCTGATTCATATGGAATTTGCGTAGATACAAAAGAAGGCAGAATCGTTGATACTGGTGACTTTAAAATCGACTTGACACCTGTTGGACCTACATTCGAAATTTCTAAGATCGCAAAAATAGGCACAGAAGGCGTTGATCTTCTTCTTGCCGATTCCACAAATGCTGAAATTGAAGGATATACCCCATCGGAAACGAACGTTAGAAATGGTGTTGAAGAAATATTCGACAAGGCTCCAGCAAGAATTATCGTCTCCACCTTCTCTTCAAATATCAATCGTATCCAACAAGTCGTTGAAGTCGCGGTTGAACATAAGAGAAAGATTTGTATCTTAGGCCGTTCAATGGAAACTGTTGTTGGCATTGCTAGACAATATGGCTATATCAAAATCCCTGATGCATCCTTAATCAAGGATGATCAAATAAAGAATTTCAAATCTAATGAAATCTGCATTCTTTGCACTGGTTCTCAAGGTGAAAGAATGGCTGCATTATCTCGTATTGCCAAAGGCGAACACAAGAACGTTCACATTATCCCAGGAGATACGATTATCTTCTCCTCCAATCCTATTCCAGGAAATGGCGCTTTGATTGATAATCTTGTTAACATGCTTGTTAAACAAGGCGCCGATGTTAAGCAAAATGGCTTAGCCTTCTCCTTACACTCATCTGGTCACCCATCCAAACAAGAATTACGTTTGATGCTAAGACTTACAAAACCTGCCTATTTTATGCCAGCGCACGGTGAGTATCGTATGTTAAGGCTGCATGGCGAACTTGCTCAAACAATTGGAATTCCTAAGGAAAATATCTTCATTTGCTCAAATGGTGATATGTTGCAGCTTAAAAACCATGTTGTTAAGAAAACTGGCATGCACGTTCCAGCCGATGATATCTATATCGACGGACGCGATCTTGACGGATTATCTTCCGCTGTTATCAATGACCGCGATCAATTAAAGAACAATGGCATCGTTTGTGTTCTTCTCACAATTGATTACAAGCATAACAAACTCATCGTTCCTCCAACAGTTTATTCAAGAGGATTTAATGTTTCCGAAGATACGCACGTTATTAGACACGCTCAAATTCACGCTAACGAAGTCGTTCAGCAAGTTATGAGCCATAAGGCAAGCTATGCTGAGATAAAATCTTCCATCAAAGAAGCGTTATCGCACTACATCTATCGTCGCACTGCTAGAACTCCGATGATTGTCCCAATCATCATGAACACGGTTGAATAATATGCTTATTCTCGCTTCTTCTTCGCCAAGAAGAAAAGAACTTCTTTCAAAAATAACCACTTCATTCATCGTTTTCTCACCGAATATCGATGAAAGTGTAATTCAACCATATTTGTCTTCATACGGCATTTCATATGATGAAAGTCGCATTAAAGCGTATATGGTTCGTTCCCTTTACCCAAATGATGAAGTTCTTGCCGCTGATACGACGGTAATTTGCGATGGCAAAACATTAGGGAAGCCTAAAGATAGAGAGGACGCTATAAACATGCTTGAAAATGAATCAGGCAAAAGATTAGTCGTTCTTACTTCTTATACATATCTCTCGCCTAAAACAGAAATATCTAGGACTGTTAAATCCTACGTATATTTCAACAAACTTACTCGAACTCAAATTGAAGAATATATCGACAAATTCTCTCCGTTTGATAAAGCGGGTTCATTTGGTATCCAAGACGATTATCCATTAATCGATCATATTGAAGGCAGTTACGATAATATAAAAGGTCTTCCAACTGAAGACCTAATGAAATTTGTGTTTAGGAATTAGCTTCTTCGGAAGCTTTTTTCTTTTTCCTCACAAAGAAATATAAAGCAAGCATTGCTGAGGCGGCAACTACAAAGAGGATTGCTCCAACAATATAGTCCCATGATTGGATTTTAATTATTTGGCTAGGGCAAGGTGTGTTAGGCGGATCGCATGAAACGCCTTCATATTTATCGTATCCAGCATAAAGAGGAAAAATTGAAGAATTAATATACATCGAGACAAGAGAACCGATAATTAAGCCCAATATTCCCCAGAAAGTGCTGCTACGATGTTTATCAAGCAATCCTTTCATGGCCTTTGATCCAACAAATGCGCCCGCTAAAATGCCAACGGCAAATAAAACTACAAGAACTAAGCCAAGCATTATTACATTGCTATCTTTATGCCAAATTGAATTATCCCCTGTATACATATTCAAAATTGGATAATAAACGCCAAGAACCATTAACGACATCGAACCGGAAACCCCTGGAACAATACAGGCAAAGGCGCCAATAAATCCTGCAATAATAATAAGAATATAGGCATACCAATAAATGGTATTTGAAGAATCAATAAAGGCAATTTGCCATTTGGTCAAAGCCGTGACGATTCCTAAGCCTGCAGCAATAATCAAACAAATAAGGAAAGAGAGAACATGGCTTGTTTTTTCTTTGCCTGTATTCCCTTTCTTTAATTCATTGAAGGTAAATGGCAAAGAACCAAAGATTAAGCCTGCAAAAAGAGACGTCGTTGAAAATGGTGCGGCAGAATATCCTTTTTGGATACCAATGAATGCAGCAATCGCTCCACAAGCCCCGCCAAAAATGATTGGCAAGAGATAAAGGATGTTTTTCTTAAAATTATGTCTAAGCGTTGAGATTGCCGCGATAAGTTTATCGTAGATTCCTTCAACTACTGCAATCGTTCCAGCTGATAAGCCCGCAACCGCTGCTGATACGCCTAAAGTAATCCCTCTAAGAAAATCTAGCAAAACTTCCTTAAACGAACGTTTTCCTTCATTTTCCATTACACGTCCCCCTTATTTTTATTCCCCAAACATTTGTCTATAAATCTTTTTAGCGTCGTTTTTGAAAACAATCGTAATCTTATCGGACTTCAAAACGAATCCAACCGCGCCTTGTGATTTAAGCATTTGTTTATCAATTAAATCATAATCTCTTAAAATTAGAACGATTCTAGAACCATTTAAGGAATGAGCGATGACGTTATCTCTTCCACCGATCGCTTCTAAGTTTCCTTGAACGGAAACTACGGTCTTCTTTTCTTTTGCGCCTTTATGTCTGATGCTCATTAAAAGAATGAAGATTCCGCCAAGCAAAATAACCGCAATAAGAATCATCCACCAAAGATTTCTTAGTAAGAAATCGTTTTCGAGAAATAACACACATTTTTCCATACATGAGTTATAATACCATAAGAGGTAGCAAAATGAGTAATACAATTGAAATAGAAGCCAAAGCCCTAGTCACAAAGGCCGATTATGAAAAATTAGCCTTGAAATACATGAAGTATGGCGTTTACACCCAAACAAATCACTACATCGATTCCAAAGATAACATTTTACAAAAAGAAAAGCTTTCTCTTCGCGTTAGAGAAAAAAACAACCATTTCGAAATGACATTAAAAGTTCCTCTTTCTCAAGGACTTCTCGAAAAGAACTGCGTCTGGACAAAAGAAGATTTCGTTAACTTCCGCGATAAGGCAATCTTCCCTGACGGAGACGTGAAAAAGATGCTTAACATGCTTGATATCCATACCAAGACACTTAAGATCAAAACCTCCTTGGTGACAGATAGAATTGATGTTCCTTATGAAAATGGAAAGCTCTCAATCGATAAGAATATGTATTCAGGAATTGAGGATTACGAAGTTGAGTTAGAGCATAACAATGAACAAGATGCCGAAAAATATCTCAAACAATTCTTAGAGAAAAACCACATCGAGTTCACTCTTAACAAAAAGAGCAAAACAGCCCGCGCTATGGAAGCTCTTAAAGAAGCAGAAACGAAATAAAAACGAAGGTTACCTTAGGTAGCCTTTTTCTTTTTGTCTTATTTTCATTATAATTTTGCTATGGCAAATATGTTTTCGCATTCTTTTGCAGCCTTAAAATTCATCAAAAATGAGCTGAATTCCATCAAAAAGATTATTAACATAATCGTGCAGATAGTCTTTTTTGTTTATTGCCTTTATCTTATTTTTTCTAATTTTGATTCTTTGGCTTACATCATCATTTACTCTTTCATTCTTGTTTTTACCATCCTTACCTTTATTATTGAGCCTTTCTACAAATCGGATATATATGACAACAAGGCAATCAAACGTTTAAAAAGAAAAGAAGGAAAGATAGTCGTCATTTCCTTAAAATCGTTGAAATACCTTTGCAAAATGGCCGCGATTATCGTGGCAATAATCGAGATAGCTTTAGTAGGTGCGACAGACTTATCCATTATTTCTACAATTCTTTCAGGAGTTATTCTAATCGTTCAAATCATTTTTGATTCAATAGTTATGCTTGCAACCCGTTATGCGGATATGTTGCAGCTTGCAATCGAAGAAGATATCCGTTCATCAAAAACGATTCAGTTTGTTTTGAAATTCAACCATAAAGATTATTTGAATGAACTAAAGGAAGATCGCAAATCCTATACGAAAGATGAGCTTGAACTTCTTCATAAATTAGAAACATTAGAAAAAGACGAAGAAGAAAAAAGAAGAAAGAAATTGCAAGACGCTCCGCTTGATAATGAATTGATGGAGAAATACGCTTCATTTAAAGAGAAAGCACATCAACTTCTTACCAACAAAAAAGACTTCAAAACCTTGCTAAAACAAACCGAAAAAACAAAATTTAGCAGTAAAAACCCCGATTATAAGCAAATACCAAATCTTCTAGAATTCCTCCGTTCGTATAAAAAGAAACATTTCCCATATATTAAGGAAGAACACGCTTCTACTGTTGCGGGAACTCTTTTATATCTTGAAGACAAAGAAAAAGATGATGACCCTAAAAAAGATCAGATCATCATCAATAAATGCATAAAGGAAATTGAGCCTGAATATAATCTTTTCCTTGCTTCAAAAGAAGAAAAGAAGAAACACTTCTTTTTCAAAAAGAAAGATTAGTCTTTGCTTTCTGGCGCGCCAGCGCAGTCAGGATCCTTTGGGCATTCCTTGCAGAACATATAAGCCATTCTTCTGGCTCTAGGAAGGAACATATCGATATCTTCTTCGTTGTAGCCAACTTGCAGACGTCTATCATCGACGATAATTGGTCTTTTTAACACGGATGGATTGGCTTTAATGAAAGAAACCAATTCAGAAATCTTCATTGAATCAAAATCTATATTATTCTCTAAAACGATTTTAGAACGTTTGGAAATTATCTCATCAGTGCCGTCAATCGATTTACAAATCATGTCCATGATATCTTCTTCAGTCAAAGAGGTGAAAATATCTTTAGCAACATAAGGAATCTTTTGTTCGTCAAACCATTTTTTGACCTTGCGACACGATGAGCAGCTTGGGGAATAATAAATCTTAATCATAGGTTTATTTTACAATTAAATCGCAATAATTTCATATAAATATGCTAGGCAAATAGCAATCATTAAATATTTTTAAAGTAATAGTTACGCATATATATTAGAATATGCAAATGGAAATAAAGAAAAAAACATCAATTGCTATCGTTGGAGGGGGATTATCAGGCTTAACGGCAGGCATTTACGCTCTTGATAATGGTTTTGATGTTGCAATATATGAGAAACACTCAATTCCTGGTGGGGAATGCACCGGATGGTATAGAAAGGGAACATATATCGAAGGTTGCGCTCATTGGATTGTTGGCACAAATCCTAAAAGCGATCTTTTCCCTTTATGGAGACATGTCGGGGCATTTGATGAGTCATCAACCATTTACGAGACTGAATACTTGACAAAGTTCTATCTCTCAAATGGTGAATTGTTCACCTTTTATTCTGATTTAGATAAATTAAAAGAAGAAATGTTGCGTCATTTCCCTTCTGATAAACGCATGATTAATAATTTCATCCGTAATGTCAAATTCTATCAATCCGTGGCTATACCAGTTAAAAAGCCAATGGAATATATGAATATTTTCGAATTGATGGCATTCGGCTTAAGAATGTTGCCAATGGCTATTCCTTTTGGCTATTACAAGCACGTTTCAATGAAAGATTACTGCTCACATTTCAAAAACAAAGAATTAGGCGATATTCTTTTACGTTTCTTGTCAGAAAATTATAACGTTCACTCCTTCTTCTATATTTCCCAAGCCGTCTCTTTAGAAGATGCAGGCATGGTTGAAGGTGGTTCTTTAGCGATGATTAACCGCATCAAAAACACCTATATTTCTAAGGGTGGGAAACTTTATTTAAATAAACCAGTCGCTAAAATCAATGTCAAAGATAACAAAGCAATCGGGCTTACTTTAGAAAATGGCGAGGTAATTGAATCTGATTACGTTATTTCTTCTTGCGATGCATATCACCTTCTAAACAACCTTTTAGAAGGCAAGCACAAAGATTCATTCTTTGAAGAACGTTTTGCAAACGAAATAGACAATCCGCTTGTTTCTTCGGTTCAAATATCTTTTAGAACGAAAAAAGACATATCTTCTTTGCCAAAGATGGTTGATTATCTAATTGATGAAACTCCTTTCCTTTCATCTACGATAAACCATTTCTGCATCAGAAATTTCTCTTTTGATCGTTTATTGAATAAAAACGATTATACGACATTCACCATTCTTATACCGACTATCTCCAAAGATTATGATTATCTAAAGAGCCTAAGTCATGAAGATTATTTGAAAAAGAAAGAGGAAATAGGTTTATTTTTCAAAAAATCATCCGCAAAAGCCCTCTCTTTAGATGAAGATGATGTTGAATTGCTTGATGTGACAACCCCATTAACTTATGAAAGATACTGTAACGCTTATAAAGGTTCTTATATGTCATTCCTCACAACCAAAAACTCAAAAGGTTTGATGAGAAAAGGCGAATTCGGAATAAAGAATCTTGCTCTTGCTGGACAATGGGTTATGCCGCCAGGCGGACTTCCTATCGCTTTGTTCTCTGGTAAGCATGCAGTAATTAGAATTTGTCGAATGGATAAAAGAAAATTCATTAATCTAGAAAAGATGGATAATCCATCTCTTAAACTTCTTAAAACGAAGAAAATTTAAAAGCCCTTGAAAAATAAAATTCAAGGGCTTTTTATAGGGTATTTTTGGATTTTAATGAGTTTTTGTAGAACCAAATCCACCGCATCTTACGCCGGATGCGTCATCATCATCCGTAGGAAGATATTTCATAAATATGCCTTGGGCGATTCTCTCTTGCGGCTCAATTACAACTTCATGGTCGGTGAAATTGAATAAAGAAATCATGATATGACCGTCATTATTTTCGTTTCCGTAATAATCGGCGTCGATAACTGCGACTGAATTAGTTAAACGAAGGCCTTTTTTAATTGCTAAAGAGGAACGAGGGAAAATCAAAAGAACTTCATCATCTTCCATTCTAGCTTTTAAACCAGTCTTGAAAAAATGCGTTTCCCCTGGTTTGAGAGTATATCCCTCTAGGCAACGGAAATCATAACCAGCACTCTTTTTTGTAGCTCTGCTTGGCATGATTATATTTTCATTTTCAAATCCTTTTGCAATTTCAAATTTACGCATATGTCTACCTTCTTTTTGCTTCTAACGCAAAAATTATAGCAAAAATCATTCTTTTGTTATAGAAGAATAGCCATCAAGAATATTAAGGTAATAGGTATCGTCTAATTTCTTAGATTTTTCTTTTCCTGGATTAAATGAATACACCTCGAGTTTAATTCTGGATTTAGTCTCTTCGACGGTGTAATTCTTCATGTTTGAATAGAAAGTCCTATAATCGTCGAAACTAATTTTTGATGGGGATTTTTCGTTTAATTTTTTAGGTAAGTTCATCTCTAAATATGAAGGTGCATAGAAAGTAATTCTACTATCATCATCTAAATAGAGTTCGTAATACATCGTGTTTATTTGATAACAATATTTTTCATCGTGCCAAGTTTCACTCGTCGCAAAATATTTAAACGAAAACGATGCGTCTCCAGTGAATAAAATAAAGGAATCTTCTGTTTGATAATAGTTTTGAAGATTTGTGAATATTTCTTTGCCATTCTTTAATTCATCTTCAAGATTGACATCTTTGAAATATACGTATTGGGGAGACCCTAAAACTAAGCCTTCAGATTTATAGTTCAGCGTATGTTCATCAATCAAACCAGTGTATGACTTGTAATACGCGCCATTTTCTCCGCATGAAGATAGGCAAAATGCTGCTGAAAGAATAAATAGATTACTATTAACGATAAAATGTTTTTTTAGTTTCCCCATAACTAATTTTCCTTTCCTATATAGCCATTATATTTAAAAAAAATGCGTATTTCAATAAGATAACCATTTCATAATTTTCAGTAGTAAGCATCTTATTGAATCTTTCCTCTTCAACTAAATAAAGATTTTCTTTTATAAAAAGACTAGAATGTAGACATGCCAATTATTGAAAATGATTTATTAAAAGTTGAAGCAAGTCTTCAAGGAGGAGAACTCCTCCATGTTATTAGCAAGCTTGATAATCAAGAATTGCTATACCAAGCCAATGAGGAATGGAAACATCACGATGTTATTCTTTTCCCTTTTATCGGGCCAGATTCCCATTATGTGATTGATGGTAAAGAGTTAGGTTGCCCAACTCAACACGGTTTTATTAGAACTGCTACTTTTGAATTAAAAGAATTAACAGGCACTAAAATGGTCATGGAATTTTCCGATAACGAAGAAACATTTAAGTCTTACCCATTCCATTTTACGCTTAGAGCAATCTATTCCCTTGAAGGAAATACCCTCAAAAGAGAATATGAAGTAATTAATCATAGCGATGTTGAACTTCCATTCCAATTAGGCGATCATGCCGCATATATCGTTAAATTTGGTGAGGCAAGATTGCACTTAGGAAACGGAAATATCTATTATTACCCAAGAAGAAATATGGCCTTCCTTCCTCAACCAATATCTTTCCTTGAAAATAAAGACTATCTTCTTAGTAAAAAAGATTTTGAAAAATACGACACAATTCTTATTGAGAAACCAAATAATGATTTAGTCTTAGATACTGGAGTTGGATATACGATAACTTATCATTATCCTTGCCCATTTATTGCTATATGGTCTCCTTCAAAAGAGTCTTCTTTCCTTTGCGTTGAACCTTGGTGGGGAATGGCAATTTATGAGGGCAGAGATGAAGAGATGAGAAACTGGAAAGATATCAATTCCGTTTCAAAATCCATGCATTTTGAAGAATCGGTTACCTTTAATAAAAAATAATGAATCGCAAACTAATCGCAATCGATCTTGATGGGAGTCTTCTAGACTCCTCTTTGAGCGTGTCTTCTTTTAGCATCTCAATTATAAAAAACCTAAAAGAGCTAGGACATGTAGTAGTTTTAGCCTCAGGAAGGCCTTATCGCTCAATGAAAGAAATTTATTTTTCTTTAGGATTGGATTCTCCTCTTATTGCCTATAATGGAGGACTTATTTTTAATCCAAAGGATTCAGCCTTTCCTATCCTAGAAAGAAAATTTTCGTCGTCTTCTTTAAGAAAAATATATCAAGATAACAAAGATATTCTTCTTTCGATGATGGTTGAAGATGGCAAGATGATATATCTCAAAAATGAAGATAAATATTTAGATAATTTCTTTCCTTATCTAAGCGAAAAACATCTTATCGGAGATTTAGAGGAGTTAATTAAAGAAGATTGCTACACGGCTTTGTTTAACTGCCTCGATAAAGATGTTGAAAAACTAGAAAATTCTGTCATTAACGAAGGTTTTATCTTCCGTCATTGGAATGGAAATACGTATTCTGAGGCGGGGTTAAAAGCCGTTAACAAAGGTAGCGCCTTAGAATATATCCTCAAAGAATTAAACATATCCCCTAAAGATTGCATTGCCTTTGGCGATTCCGATAATGATTTTGAGATGCTAACTGTTGCAAATGAGGGATACGTTCTTTCAAATAGCAAATCCCTTCTTCTGAAAGATAAATTTAAAAGAACTGAAAAAGGCAACGACGATAGTGGCGTTGCCTATACATTAAGAGATATTTTCTCTTTATTTTAAATGAAGTTGCTCTTTTAAGGAGGACATCATTTCTTTCATTGTTTCTTTGATGCCATTTCCGTCTTTTTGGAACACTTCGATATAGAACTTACACTTAGGCTCGGTTCCAGATGGGCGGATAGCAATCCAGGAAGAATCGGCAAAAGTCCAACGGATAACGTTAGATTTCTCTAATTCGATTGGAGTCTCTTCTCCCGTAAGCAAATCCTTGCAAACAGATGTTTCGTAATCTTCGATTTTTACGATCTTCTTTCCTCCGACCTCACTTAATGGATTCTTATGAACTCCTTCCATAAGGGCACCCATTTCATGGGCGCCTTTTTCTCCTTCAAAATAGACGGAAAGGGTTTCAGAGGAGTGATATCCATATTTCTTTTCAAGATTATCGTAGGCAATATCAAGTGGAACGCCTAAACGGAAATAATGCAAGGCCATCTCACAATAAAGGAGAATTGCTTGGATACCATCTTTATCGCGAACGAATGGTTCAATTAAGCAGCCATAGCTTTCTTCATATCCGAATTCAAAATGTGGTCCTTTGCCGAGTTTTTCATAATATCCAATACGGTTGCCGATATATTTGAAACCAGTTAAGAATGATTCAACTCCTACTCCATAGCTCTTAGCAATCTTTCTTGCTAAATCCGAAGAGACGATGGTGTCATAAATAACTCCATCAGAAGATAAAGTGCCTTTTTTCTTTCTTTCGGAAAGGAGATAATCAAGAAGCAATGCGGCAGATTGATTGCCGGTGAATCTTTCCCATTCGCCTTTGCTAGAAAGATATGCCAATCCGCAACGATCGCCATCTGGATCGGTCATAACGGTAAGGTTTGCTCCTTCTTCTTTAGCTAATTTGATAGATTCAATGAAAGCTTCAGCAGTTTCAGGGTTTGGGGAAAGGGTTCCGCCAAATGCTGGGTCGTGGGTACATTGTTTTGCAACAGGAATGACGTTATATCCACAATCCTTAAATACGCGCATGGCATTTTCATATGAGGTGCCATGTTGAGGGGAATAGATAATTTTAAAATCATCTTTTTTCATATTTGGCTCCATTTGGCATTTTTCAACCAAAGTGCAATAAGTATCGTCAACTTCTTTAGGAAGGATGATTGTTTCTGCTTTGTTTGTTGCTTTTGGGGCTTCCGCTTCAAGTTCGTTTGGAAGTGTGTCTAAGATTTTAAGCATCTCATCGACTTCAGAAGGAATCAATTGGCATCCAGTTTCATCATAAATCTTGTAGCCATTATATTCCTTTGGATTATGGGAAGCCGTGATCATGATGCCGGCTCCAGCGTTCATATATCTAACGGCATAAGATAATTCCGGAGTTGGACGTAAAGAATCGAAAAGATACGCCTTGATGCCCTCTTCATTTAAAATATTGGCTGCTTCAGTGGCAAAATCTCTCGAGAAGAAACGATTGTCATGGGAAATAACAACGCCTCTAGTTTCAATATCTTTGCAAACCTTTTTCAAGTATAAACCGAAAGCGATTGTCACACGGCGGATGACATATTTGTTAATGCGGTTGGTTCCTAAACCGATTTTCGCTCTCATTCCGCCAGTGCCAAATTCAGCATCTTTGAAGAAAGCGTCGCTTTTTTCTTCTTCATTCATTTTAGCAAGAGTTTCTTTTTCTTCCTTGCTAAGTTTGTCAGATTCAATCCAACGGTTGTAATTTTTAGTAACTGTGCTATCCATTTTCATCCCTTTCAAAAAACAGTTAATTTATTTAGTTGCCTTAAGCATATCTAACAATGCTTGTTGATCTTTGTTTAGCGATATCTTAAAGGTCTTATTACTTAAATATTCTAGAACTCCTTCAGCCTTCTTAAAAGATAAAGAATAAGCGATTAAGAATTGATAATTGATTTTGTATCTCATCTTAAAAATACGGTTCATCTCAAAATCGCCATATTTGCCATCTCCGATTATTGGATGATCGATATATGAGAGATGAACTCTTATTTGATGAGTTCTGCCCGTAAGCAATTCTAATTCGACAAGCGAGGAATTTTCATATTTCTCCAAAACTTTGTACTTGGTTCTCGCTTCTTTTCCTTCTTTTGAAACCTTCACTAAACCCATATTTGGATCTTTTAATAATGGGGCATCGATAATTCCTTCATCTTTTGGAGGAATTCCTGCGACTAGCGCTAAATATCTTTTATCGATGTTATCCCTTTCTTTAAATAGGCGGGTGAGTTCTTTTAACGCTTCATCGGTTTTTCCAAAAACAATTATCCCTGAAGTGTTTCTATCTAATCTATGTGCTGGAGATGGAGTAAAGGAAGAATCTTTAGGATTGTATTCACCTTTCCCATACAAATAAGAGAGAACGTCGTTTGCTAAAGTGACTCTTTTTTCTTTCTCATCTCCCATCACAAGTAAGCCGGCTGGCTTATTAACGATAAGAATATTCTCATCTTCATAAACGATCGGATGGTTGAATGGTTTAGCAATAATCTCTTTTGGTTTAGCAAAATCTTCAAGCTGAGATTCCGTAACGTAAATTCTTACGATATCTCCTTCATGAACAATTGCGTCTTTTTTGACCCAATGGCCATTAATTTTAATGTCTTTTTTTCTAAAAGCTTTATAGATATAGCCTAAAGGCGCTTCAGAAAGGTAGTGGCGAACAAATTTTTCGATTCTTTGTCCGTCATTGGCCTTAGTAATAGTAATTTCTTTCATAGCGTTAATTATACTCTAAATCGCTTCAAAAATGCTTAAACAACCTATCTTTTCTTTAAGAAACATCTTCTTTCTCTATCAATATTCATTTCGGCAAAAATATTTGTTGCGAATCTCTCTTAAAAACAATATAATCTCTCTTGCCTTAATTGGCAAAGTGGAGGAATACCCAAGTGGTCGAAGGGGCGGGCTTGGAAAGCTCGTAGGCGGGTAACACTGCGCTAGGGTTCGAATCCCTATTCCTCCGCCAGACTAGATTTATGAACGCGTTTCGATGAAATGCGTTATTTTTTTATCTCAAAATCCGCCAGGTAAACATCAAACTCTCCTGTACTAGGAACTGAAATTTCTTTTATGGAGTCAGGAAAAATTGCCGTGTACAGAGTTGAGATAAGCCCGGTTACTTCGTTTTGTCAAACATCATAATCCTCGAACGCACTTCATAATAATTGTTTAAAATGAGTTTAATAACGCTTTTATATTTCACCAAATTAACCTCGTATTTTCTCAAATGTTCCATTTTGGAAACGCTTTTATAAATTATTTTTGTCTTTAAAATACGTTTTTTTCGCCACTTTATATTTATAGGACTATAATTGTCGCCGTTTGACAAAAGAAGGTATTTTTTATGAATGGAAAAGACATGAGCAAAGGAAATGCATTCACAGTGCTTCTTTTATTTGCTATTCCAATGGTTTTATCGGTAACTCTTCAACAGTTATATAATTTGGCCGATAATTTTATCGCAGGGCATTTTATTTCTTCAATCGATGCGTTTAATGCGGTTGGAATCGTTTATCCAATCACTGTCATCTTTTTAGATATAGCCGTTGGTTTTGGTGTTGGGTGTGGCGTTATAAGCGCTAAATATTTTGGCGCTAAAGATTACGTTTCTTTAAAGAAAAGCGCTAGAGTTGGGATTATTTCGACACTTATTTTGGGATCGATAACAACTATTGTCGGTTTAGCTATCATTTATCCTTTGTTAAAAGCGATGATTGACACTTCCTCTGGGGAAGGTTGCTTTAACGAAGCCCTTTACTACATGCTTATTTATATTGCAGGCGTCATTTTCCTATTTATATACAACTATGCAATGTATATGTTCCAATCATTCGGAAACTCTAAAACTCCTTTATATTTCCTTATATTTTCAACATTGTTGAACGTAGCATTAGATCTTCTTTTCGTAATGCCAATAAAACTCAATAGCGCGGGATTGGCTTTAGGAACGGTTATATCCGAGGCTATCGCCGCCATATTGTCTTTGGTCGTATTGTTCAAAAGCATCGAAAAAATGGACAAAGAAAAAATCAAAGGATTTGATAAGGCAATATTCAAAGAAATCGTTTCTGTTTCTATCCCTAGCATCCTTCAAGGATTATTCATCTCTATTGGTGGAGTTCTTATAACGACAATCCTCACAAACATTGGCGGAAATAATGTTGCTGGTGGTTATTCTGCGGCTTATAAAATTTGCTATATCGCCATTAATATCTTTACGGTATTTTGCAATGCCTTAACTAATTTCGTTTCCCAAAACGTTGGTGCAGGAAAATACGATAGGATCATGAAAGGTTATTATTCAACTTTGATTATAAGTGCGGTATTCTGCGTTATTGCAACCATCATAATATTGCCATTCCGCGAGTTCTGGGTTCGTCTATTCTTATCTAGCGATAATGATGAAAACACTCAAATCATAGTTGATTCAGGCATGTTATTTATCTCTTCCGTTGTGCCTTTCTTTGCTTTTATGGTTGTTAAAATTCCATTAGACGGTGTCTTAAAAGGCTCGATGGATATGTTAGGTTTCACCTTAGGAACATCAGTTGATTTAGTTGTCCGTGTTTTAGCGGCGTTGATATTAGGAAATATGTTTGGTTATCAAGGCGTCTATTTTGCTTGGCCGATGGGTTGGGGGATTGGCGCGATAATCTCGGTAATCATGTTCTTTGTTGGAAGATGGAAAAAGAAATGTCATTACCCAAGTAAAGAGTCAACAAAAGTTAAGATAAATTAAAATCTATTTTATCTCTTTTGGCTTCATTATCTTTCTTAATTCGTCTAAGGTCTCTGATTGAAAGAGATCTTTTTCTTCTAAATAAGAATCCATCAATTTCTTGAATTCATCCTTTATAAGTTTAAGATCTTCTCCTTTACTCGAATAATGAGTTGAATCATTTAAGAAGAAGGTTTTTATGTTATCCGTTTGAAGATATTTATAGCTTTTTTGAGATACCAATTCATCATCTTTTGAATGAAAGCAGATGCATGTATGACTTATTTTTGAAATTAACGCTCTAGTTTTTCTCATTTCGAAGAACAATTCTAAGAATCGTGGAACCCATAAAATATATGCAAAAGGATTCTTGGTTAAAGCTATTGAACAATTCTTTTTTAAAAGTCTTTCTTGTTCGTTTAAATTCTCTTCTTTTTTGTATGGAAGTTTAGTGCATGATAAGGCCATTTTGAACTTAAGATGAGGTTTCAAAGGGACGTTAAGCAAGAAAAGCGAATCAAGGGAATGTTCATTAACTTCTTCGTTAATTCCTAATAAGCATCCCATCGAGTGGCCAACGTAAATGATTTTTTGATTGTCTTTTTGCAAAGAAATAATCGTGTTTCGCACATGATTTTTCCATTTTTTCATATTGGATGCACGAAAATCTTTTGCTTTTTTGCCATGCCCGTCTAAAACAAGTTTAACAATAGAAAAAGAATCTGGGACTAAGGGATAGAGGTCTTCAAATCTTACTGGCGAGCCTAAGATCCCATGAACAAATAAAACAGTAACTTTAGAGTTTTCTTTTTTTATAAATTCGCTTTCCATATGTGAATTATACGTTTTTAATCATTAAAAACAAAATTGTCATTGTTTTCTTTCTTTGAAATCTGGAGTAAAGCACTATTAAAGTTCTAAATAATCCTTCTTTTTGTTACATTTGTTACATCATACCCAAGTAGAATATGTTACAATATGTCTAACAATGAAAAATAAAAAGAAACTTATTTTGCTTATATCTGGATTAGTTAGCGTGTTCTTATCTACAATCCTGATCTTCCTTTGCTCTTTCCATACCCTTACTGGAAGGATAGTTTATTTTGATTCGACATATAAAGATGATGAAGTAAGTCTTTCTGGAACCTATTTTGAAAAGAAAGATGCTAAATATGCCGTTCTTATCTGTCCTGGCTACTCATGTGATAGAGCCAAATGGAGACCAATGGCAAATATCTTCCTAGCAAATAACATGTCTGTTATGACATTTGATTATTCGGGACAGGGAAATTCTTTTGGAAGAATTGGTTTTGACAACGCAAAAACCGATGAGATACCTAAGGAGATTGATGACGCGTTAACTTATTTGCATGACATTTCTTCTATCGATTACGAGAATATCATTCTTATGGGGCACTCAATGGGTGGAAGATCGATTCTTAGGCTCTTATATGATTACAACGTTGAGGGAGCAAATACTACAGTTAGTAAGAAAAACATCAAGAACGTCATTCTTTTTTCGCCAGAAGTAAATTATCAACATTCCGCGCAGGCTTCATTATTTGCTTCAACGGATGATGAAAACGAGTATCCTTGGAAAAATTATTCGCCTAAGGCAATTAAAGATTGTAATGTCTATTTATTTGGGTCTACCTCAGATGACGTCGTAACTGATTACGATATATTGCGAATCTCTGAAAGATTGATTGGAGAAAAAGTCGTTGAACGTGGTGTTGTTTCTTTTAACAAAACCAATGAATATGGGGCTAAAATTACTGTTGGAATTGCCTCTGGTGTTTTACATTCTTATCAAATGTATTCCCCTCAATTTTCTCAGTATCTCCTTAATTCAATTGCAGATATATCGGGAATTTCTACGGCTTATCCATCATTTATGATTTCTTTTGTTTATATTGGATGGATTTTAGCTTTAACTGGTGTGTTCTTGCTTCTTTTCGCGCTTAATTCAGCTCCATCTATTGCGAAAGAGGGAGAAATACCATTTGAAGAAAACATTCCGGTAATTGAAAATCCCAAATCCTTTTTGTTAAGAAAACTGCTTTTGTGGTTACCAGGGTTATTGATGGGATTTTTAATTTGCTGTCTTTGTGTTGTTTTGCCTTTTGGCTCGCCTGTAATGAATATTCCTTATATGTGTTGCATTGCGGGATATGGTTTAGTAATTCTTTTCTTTTATCGCAAGGGGAATTTCAAAGGAACGAAAGGGAAATTGCCTAAGATTTCTTTCAAAATCCATTCTAGCAAGAAAGATATCATTGAATGCGTTCTAACTTCCCTAGGCATCCTTTTGTTTGTTTGGTACGTTCTCAAAATGACCATGTATAACCTTCTTCCATTTAACATACGTCAATTCTGGCTCTTCTTCTCAACCATTTTAATGACAGTTGGTTATTACATTTCTAGTGTTGAAGGAGACATGTTAGAGAAGGCAAATGTTAAATGGTACGTTAAAGTTTTATATAACCTCATTCAATATGTAGCGTTATTCTTATTCGTTTTATTCTACTTAGCAATTAAGAGTTATTCAGGTTTTATTGGTCAAATCCAAAACCTTATTTTAATGTACGTCTTAACAATTCCATTAGGGAATTTTATTGGCAAAAAACTCAATAATCGACTATACGGGTCCCTTATTTCCGCTTTCTTGTTCCAAGCTTTGATGATTACCTCTGCGGCTATTATCGCCATTTTCTAAAGAAAATAAATCTAAGTTAGCGAATTATAGATATAATTAAGTGCAGAATGAAAGCAACCGCTAAACTAAGATCGAAAATAATTGGCATAACGCTCTTGTCGCTCTCAACGATTCTTATCGCGCTTCTTTTTTTCATCAACGCTTATAATTTCAGCCGTGTTTCTGATGGCGCTGATAACACTCTAAGACATATCGCCCATTCTGGTGGAACGCTTGATACATCAATTAAGAAACCTGATTCAAGCGATGCAAATCCTCCGTCAAACGATGAAAGAAATTCAACTCGCTATTTCACCTACCTATTTAATGATGACGGAACTTTAGAAAAAATAGCCTACAATATCTCGGATATAAGTGAAACGGATGCTGAGGAAATAACTCTTAAATATGGGAAAGAACTCTCAAATAGAGGCTGGTATGACTTTTATTATCGTTATCTCTCATATGAATTTAAGCAAAAACATTATTTCACTCTTGTTGACCAAAGCAGAGAACTTGAACCAACCTTCCGCGTAATGTGGTCATCAATTATTGCTGCATTCGTTGGCATTTTCGTGACGTTCTTAATTCTTATTCCATTGTCTAAAATGATTGTTAAGCCAATTGAAGAAAATTTTGAAAAACAAAAACATTTTATCTCTGACGCATCGCATGAATTAAAGACTCCTTTGGCAATCATCTCTTTAAATAACGAACTTGAAGAAGCAGAAACTGGCGGAAACGAAAATACCGATAATATTTCCAAGCAAATTGCAATCATGTCAAAAATGATCAAAAACCTTAATGAGTTAGCAAAAATGGACGAGGAAGAAAAAGTTCCATTTTCCATTATCGATATAACTCAAATTGCTACTAATATTTGCGATTCATTTAAGGGAATTGTATCTCAAGAAGGAAAGAAATTCACAATCAATATCGAAAGCAATCTATCTTACTTTGGCAACAGAGACAAGATTGAAAGATTAATGGCGATATTTTTAGACAATGCGACAAAGTATTCAAAAACATTTATAAGTTTTAATGTTACCTCTTCCCAAAACAAGGGAATCATCATTGATGTCAAAAATGATGCGGAAAGCCTTCCTAACGGTGATCTTCCGATGGTTTTTGAACGTTTTTATCGTTTGCAAGAAACACGTTCTTCTTCCGTTGCGGGCTCTGGCATTGGTTTATCAATGGCAAAAGAGATTGTAAGTTTGCATCACGGAAAGATAAGTGCAAACGGTAACGATAACGTTTTTGAAATCAAAGCAATTCTTTAAAAATCCAAAAATAGGCGGTAAAAACCGCCTGGATTTTATTTTTATCCCAATGTTACCTTATATGGAATACGACATGTTCCGATGTCTGAAACTTGGAAATACGCGTCGGAATTAACCGTATAACCACTTCCGCTATAGCTAGATTTAACTGCTATATCAAAGCTATTTGTCGTGATATTTGAAAGTTGGAAAGATACGAGTGAGTTTCTAAATAACTCTTGGCTATATCCGATATGGTCATAAAGGGTTGAGATGAAGTATTTTCCAATATACTTTGTTCCGGTAGAAACGCTAGAATAAGCGTTAGAATATGAAGATTTGCTAAATACATTAGCGGATACTTCATACATCTTTGGGGCCATCTCTTCGTAAGTTGTTGGGTAGAGATAAATCTCACCGGCAAATTCAGAATCTTCTAAGGCAACCCATGAAGATGTTTTTTCGCTATAAAGATATAAATCAAGAAGGCCATCATCTCCTGGCGTGAAATACATGTCATCCTCTGATGGAGTTTTAGCCCCAACATTAAAGGTTGCTAAGATATTTGTTCCATCAAAATACACATCAAAACCCATTGATGTAGCGGATGTTCCGTTTTGAATACGGAAATTGCCCCATTCGGTTTCAGCTAAAGCAGTTTCTAAGTTTGTATTTCCTTTATCTTTTTCGGTGCTTATATGGTGAATGCTTGAAGCGTAAAGAACTTCTCCTTCAAAACTAAGTCCTTTATCTCTTCCATAAGCATCTTCTTTTGCATATAAATAATCAGACGAGACAAAATCTGAGCCGATTATTGAAGAAAACGTTCCTTCTGAAACCGTAAATATGATTTTTCCGTTAACGAATGCTTCATTGAAAGCGTGGCTAACAAACATTTCCGCTTTCTTGTCGGAAAGAATATATGTTTCTCCTTCTTTTACAAAATCATCAACAGAAAGAAGGTTGAATGGATTTTCGTATTTACTAGCGAATAATTCTTTGCTTCCATTAGTTAAAACAGGTGCTAAGCCAATCGTATTATCAGCTTCAAGATATTCTTCAGAAAGGAAACCATATTCATCTTTGAAATAAGTGACATATGTTCTTGTTTTTCCGCTTCCAGAATCTAGATTAGCAAAATTCCAGGCATCCTCTTGAAAGGAGACGGTAAATGAAGAATCCCTTTCAACATCCTTCGTAGAAAGACTTGGATTATTGTAATGATAAGTATGTACGACAGTCCCTTTTATGGATACTTTTTCAGCTTGAGCCGCTTTTAAGGCCACCTCTAACGGGTTGGTTTCTTCAACTGAGGAAGTTTGGCTTTCATCTTCTACTTTAGTGGATGAATCGTTATTGTCACAACCGCTTAAAAGAACAAGGGATAAAGTTCCTAGCATCAATATATTTATTTTTTTCATTTCTATCTCCTCAAAAACAAATTGAATTTTAAGAAAGATGGTTTATATGTCAATTATTATTTTCAAATATTGCATTAACTTCACCTTTTATCTTTATTTTATAAATAAAAGTTACTTTTCTTTCTAGTTCATAGTATGATTATTTAAGGGTAAAAATAATCATGGATTTAAATTCAGCGTTGCTCTTCTCTCTCGGCTCAAACCCAACCTTGGCAAATAACGTTGCTAATCTACTTGGAATAAACTGTGAGAAGGCTAAAGTCATGCACTTTGCCGATGGCGAAGTGTTTTCGAAACCTATGCTTTCAGTTAAGCAAAAGGACATCTTCATCATTCATTCAACATTCTCTCCAGCAAACGAACGTTTAATGGAATTGCTCGTCTTCCTTAATGCTTTAAGAAATGACGAAGCAGGAAGAATAACAGTTTTCATTCCTTATTATGGATATGCGAGACAAGATCGCGTTATCGATGAGGGAGATCCTGTTTCCGCCTTGCTTGTTTCAGACTTGATTAAGGCAGCTGGCGCTGACAAATTATATACATGCGATTTGCATTCATTAAAAGTCATGCCTAAATTTGGCATTGAAACAGAAAATATTTCCGCAATGGAGCTCTTTGCCGAAAGTTTTAAAGAAAGATTAGCTCAAGCGAATGTATCTTTAAAAGATGTCACGGTCGTTTCCCCTGACCATGGCGGAGTTGCTAGAGCACAAGCTTTCGCCGCTCTCTTGCCTGGTTCTTCGTTTGCTTATGCCGATAAGCATCGTCCTGTGCCAAATAAAGCAAAAGTCTTAGGCTTACATGGTGATGTTCAAAATAAACTTTGTATCTTAGTTGATGATATTATCGATACGGCTGGAACAATGTCTGCCGTTGCCGCTAAATTATTAGAAGATGGTGCCAAACGTTGCTGGGTCGCGGCAACACATGGTGTCTTCTCTGGCAATGCCTTAGAAAAATTATCTAATGCAGGCGTTTCTTGCTTGATGGTGTCCGATTCAATCGAAAACAAAAATCCTTCTATTTCTACCATTAGCATTGCACCACTTATTGCTGATGCAATCAAACGCGAGCTTGCAAAATAAGCTTAAAAATCCAAAAATTCCCTATAAAACCCCAATGAATTACAATTGGGGTTTATTTTTTCTTCGTTTAAAATCAAAAAAATCTTCCGGGAAATGCTTATTTTCCTAGAAGATTATTTGTTTTAGAAATACTAATATATAAGTTCCTTGATAAGAAATTCCTGACCGCCAATCATTTCTTTTTCTCTTGAACCACAACGAGGGCATTCTCCTTTTTGTTTCATTACGTTATAAAGAGAATGACAATTTAGGCAAAGGGCTTCCGCTTTTGTTTGAATGATTTTTAATTCGCAATCTTTGAAAAGAGGTTTCTCTTTTGTCATTATCGGAAAATAATCGGTAAAGAACTTATTGATATATCCACTCGCCTCTCCAATTTGGAAAGTAACGACTTTGATATGTTCAATGTTGTTGTTTTTAGCAACTTTTTCAATCTCTTCTATCGCTCTAGAAAGAGTTCCAATCTCATGCATTATTTGTTGAGGTCCTTCTTGCCTTTGAATGGACGAGCGATGCTACGGCCAATACGGGCTCCTTCTTCTTTAAGAACGGCTCCGACTAAATGTTCGTAGTCAGGTCCCCATTTTGGCTTATCCATGCTTTCCATGTGGATGGCATCGAATTTACAACGTGTCGTGCAAAGGCCGCATCCAATGCAGATTCCTTGATCGACGATTGCTCTTCCACAAGATAGACAACGAGCCGTCTCTTTTTTGACCTCTTCCTCGGTGAATGGGATTCTTGGGTCTCTATCTGAGTTGAGTTTGCTCTTATCGAGATTGACGTATTGTCTTGGCGTATGGTCATAGTCTTTGATTTCAGCAAGATTATCCTTATCAAGAGAAACATAATTATCGCGTTTTACACGTCCTAAGGTTAAGGAATGGCCTTCGTGGACATAACGATGGAGAGAATCTGCGGCTTCTTTGCCAGCTGCTATAGCGTCAATTGCAAAGCGTGGTCCTGAATAAACATCTCCACCAACAAAAACGTCTTTTTCTTTCGTTTGATATGTCCAAGAATCGGCAACAATAAAGTTTCCTCTCCTTGTTTCAACCGCACTATCCTTTAATAAATCTCCTAGAACAACACTTTGACCGATTGCAGTTAAAATGAATGTCGCATCGGCCTCAATCGTCTCATTTTCATCATATTTAGGATTGAATTTGCCATCTTTATCTTTGACAGAGAGGCATTTCTTGAAGACGATCTTATTGGCTTTCTTATCATCTCCTAAGATAACTTTTGGTCCCCAGCCATTATTGATAACAATGCCTTCACTTAAAGCATCTTCGATTTCATCTTTGCTTGCTGGCATTTCTTCAAGAGATTCTAAGCAATACATGCTCACCTCTCCTCCAGCGCGTTTGGCGGCTCTTGCAACATCCATTGCAACGTTTCCTCCACCAACAACGACAACCTTGCCGTTAAGAGGATAACCTTCTTCGTTATATTTATGAAGGAAGGAAACGCCAGAAATAACGTTTTCTTTATTTTCCCCTTCAATTCCAAGCGCTCTTCCACCTTGGCATCCAATCGCAAGATAAAAGGCTTTATACCCTTCTTTACGAAGATCGTTTAAGCTAACATCTTTACCAACTTCAACGCCAAGCTTGAACTTAACGCCAAGTTCTTCAACCACTTTAATTTCCGCATCGACAAGATCTTTTTCCAAACGGAAAGATGGCATGCCATATCTCATCATGCCGCCAGGGAGTTTGTTTTTGTCAAATACCGTGACATCATGTCCTAA
>CAVJFO010000031.1:40459-60493 GCA_963648925.1 Hallerella sp. | reverse complement strand
AGATAGCCTTGAACCGCGATATGGGCAGGACACGCAACCTTACATGGCGAAGTTCCTGTTTCGCGGTAGACATTTTCTCTATCCGTTAAGAAAGAGTTGCCATTCCATTTATCACCCTTTTCCCCAAAGAAGAATAAATGGTCCCCTGGGACTGCCTTTGGTTTGATTCTTATATGCTCTTTAGTACAAAGTTTCTCACCTAAACGAACGGCGTTTTGCGGGCAAACTTCAACGCAGCCACCGCAAGCAACGCACTTTGCTGGATCAACTTTCGCACGGAAATTTGACGAAGAAAGGTTTGGAGATGAGGTGTACCAGGAAGTCTTTAAAGCCATGCAAGTATCCCATGGGCAATTGCAAATGAAACATGAGTAATCTTTGCCATCAACATTCGATAATTGATGCACGTACCCCTTATTTTCAGCTTCCTTAAGTATTTTTTCTGCTTCTTCACGGCTTATTTGACGATGCTTTCCGGCTCTAACTAAGGAGGAGGCAAGTTTGCCTAAAGAGATACACCATTCGCCTTCTAAATCGGCAGTTCCTTCTCCGACCATTCTTCTAAGACGGCGACATTCGCAATATCCAACCGCAATGCAACCTTCTTTTTCGGCCCAATCAAGCCAATGAGAGACTTCATCCGTTGAAACTTTCTTACTAAGATTTGCGATTGATTTTTCAACAGGAATGGTACGCATAAGGGCGTTACCATGCGGAACAAAACATGCAATAAGTTTTTGAAGATCGAGAATATAGTTAAGAAAGGCCGGAGCAATTTCAGGAGAATGTTCTAATGTTGCTGCAGTATATGCCGTATTTTCCATTCCGCCAGGAGCAAAAACAGGCATTTTTACCTTATCGATGTTGCTACCTTTTTCGGTGCAATATTCTAAGATGCCGATGCAAACAAGCTCATGAATGAATTTTGCGGTTTCAATAACGTCTTTACCGTAGATTTTAGCAAGTTCGTCAATCGTATATTCTTTACGAAGTTTTATTTTCAGTAAGAAATCAATTTGTTCATCGTTAAGTAAACGATCGAAGAAAATGTATTCCCAAGAATATTCATCCGCCACTGGATTAAGCATGTTGATATGCTTAACTAATTTAATTAAATTCTTTCTTGGCTCTGGATGTTCTTTTTTGTATGCGAAATACTTCTCCATGCAGGCTTTTTCGCCTTCAGTCCATTGATGTTTCTTACTTGCCATTCTTTTTCTCCTGTTTGTTTTATAAACAAAAAACTAGCTTAATTTTATGGCAATGAGAAAAAATATTGAACATAAGAAAAGTCCTTTTTGATTAGGACTTTTTAACTTATATTGTCTAAGATAAACTGAAAATAACGTTAATAACTCAATGTTTTTTGAATTAGTATTTTTTAACAGTTAAATCGGTAAAATTAAAGAGTTTCCATGATGTGTTCAAGGATTCTCACACACTCTTTAGCAGCAGTTTTCGATTTGTTTGAGTATTCGTCAGCCCCGCCAAAAAGAGTATCCGCGATAACTTTGATAAAGAGAGAAGGAACGTTATTTCGCATGGATGTTAAAAGAATCCCTGCCGCTTCCATTTCGCAAATATCGCAGCCAAAAGTGGCATTAATTTCTTCTTTCTCACTTGCTTTATCAACAAATCTGTCTCCTGAAGCACACCTGACTTCTAATAATGAAGGAACTGCTTCTAAGGCCTTCTTCCTTAATGTTTCATCGGTTGGGATATTTATTGGGAGAGTTGGGTGTTTGCCAACTTCGATCTTGTCAATTGCCGATGTATCAAAACGATAATCAACTACTTCTTTGACGATACACGTTAAAGCGTGTCCTAATTTCTTTGAAAGGCCTCCAACAACGCCGTAATTAAGAATCATTTCCACATCATATTTATCAATGAGATATTGCGTGCAAATAGCGCCTGGAACCTCTCCTTCACCTGACGGAAGAACATAGAGGGTGTAATTATTTTTCTTGTAGATAGATACTTCAAAACCTCTATCTTTGATTACTTCTTCTGGTTCGCCGTACGCTTCCTTAAATGGGGTAAATTCAACGGCAATTATCATTCCAATTCTTTTCATATTAATCCTCAATCACTAAATCCAAATCGTCTTTCATGTATTCGATTCTTTTTTCTTCGACTTTTTCGTATAAATAAGAAAGTTTCTTAACGTCAGAAAGCAAAAGGGAACAGGCATTTTCATACGCTTCATTAAAATCGTCTTCGTTTGCTAGATAGCAAAAAGAAAGATATACGTTATGAGCATAGTAATTTCTTTTATGCACCACCTCAAAAAGAATATCGTAATCTTCTTCTGTTAAAAACGGCTCATCCCAACTTTGATCGTAGCTTTTTAGCATGTAAACGATTTGTCCAAGAGTGAGTCTTTCTTCCTTAAAACGTTTCATGTTTTCCCTAAATCCACCATCAGCCATAAAAGCGTAGATGCATTTAACATCGTGCTCAATGCATTGGCAATACATTAAGATCTCTCCAATACGTTTGTGAAACTCTTCTAATTCCATGTTTTATATTGTCTTATCTTTTATTTGAAATTGAAAGAAAAGGATAAAAGTTGCTCTAAAAATTAGCAAGTATCGGGACATTTTGCCTTTTTAAAAAATATTTTTATTTTTTTAGGTTAATTTTAATTTCTTCTAATAATATTTAGGTGCACCAAATTGCCCGCTGTTAAGTCAGCAAAAGTTCCCCTCTTTCTGGCAATTTGGGGCTTTTTTATTTATAGATCTTAACTTTAGCGATAAGACGGTCCTTTCTTGTCTTGCCGCTTACCCCTAAATATATAAATTTTCCTTTGCCTCTTACGGAAATTCTTTCGTTTTCGGAAGGTGCGTAATCATTATCAAGCAACGTTTTTCCTTTGCTAAAAACGTTTTTACATTCAATCAATTCTTTTGCGTCATTCCTTGAAAGATTGAATGTTTCAGCGATAATCGTATCAAGCCTTTCAGATGAGATGTTGATGATCTTTTCTTCTGTTTCGATTCTGTACGGACAAGAGGATGGTGAAAGGATTTCTACTTGAACTGTTGTATGTTTAACTTTCTTTAGCTCTTCTTTAATGTTGGCTGCTACCTCATCTAAAAGAAAAACGTATATATCGTTATCTTTGATATAAATATCACCGAACTCATCCCTTTCATAACCAAGATTCATTATTGAGCCAAGGATATCTCTATGTGTTAAATCGTCAGAAAACTTAAGGTTTTTTGGGTAAATGTGCATGCATTTGATATTGCATTCTTCTTTGATCGTTTCGATATCGTAGATTGATGGAGCAATAAACAGACATGCCGAATCGCATTCTTCATTTCCTCCGAAAAAGAAATAATTAAGATTTCCAATCATCCCATCTTTAGAAATAAGTCTGTCTTTTTTGAGAATATCTTTAATTATCGAAATCTCCGAGAATGAATAAAATTTCGATGAAACTGGTGAATAATATTTATCCGCTTTATCGATAAGATCATGAATTCTTCCACGTAATATATTTTCATCTTCCATTTAACGTAACCTCATAAAAATCTTTATTGCCAATCCTGTGCTTTTTAAGTTTATTCTCATCTTTTAGCTTCTTCAGAAATCTATTTATCGTCGGAATGGAAGCCTTGGTTAATTCATTTATTTTCTTCGTTTCAATTCCGTATAAAGAATAAATCGAAGATGGAAGCAAAACATCTAGAACTTTTTCTTCTGATTTAGAAAGACTTCCCACAAAAGTCTCTTTCAAGCGATTTTCTTTAGTCTGCAAAGTCTTTAATTCTTGCGTCATCTCCAAGATTCCATCTTTTAGTATTGAAACAAAAGGATAAACAAAATGCATAAGATCGCCATGATTATCTTTGCTTTTAGTTTCGTAAAGGCAATTGATCAAAGATGAAAGATTATTTTTAGCAAATATGATTTGCCAAAGAGAGACTGCTAAAAGTTCTTTTCCTTCGTTATAGAAATAAGAAGCAAGAGAAAATATAGCCATAAAGAGGTTATTCAAAAGCCCGTAATAAGGCATGATATTGATAAATTTATAAAGAAATATAGCCCCTTTAGTATAAGTATCCAACCTTGAATCATTTAATACCGCAAAAGTTTCATTCATTTCAGAAACTATTTCGTCTTCCGTTCCTGGAGCATTAGAAAATAACAGCTGGCATTTTTTATATGCGTTTTTTGATAAGACAGATGAAAGCGAAGAATATTCAAGATCATTTATGAATGAAGAATCCCTGAATTTATGAAACTTTTTTATATTCTTTTTCTTGAAAACAAGATTTCTTGGTTTGACATATTTATCGTAAATAACGCTCAATGAATCTATGTTTGTTGGAGCCTTAATCTTAGAGGAAATCAAGTCCTTGTAGGCATCCATAAAATATGAATTTCCATTATCTTCATTATCAATCCAAAGGCAATAAATATGTTTATCGGTATTCCTGAGAAAAGATTGACTGAGTAAAGCCTTCATTTCGTTGATTGACGATTTTTCTAACAAATATGATTCACCTAAATCACCAATTTCATTAAAACATGAGCTTAGTAGTTGATCATCTTTTGTAGTTAATAAAATCAAATTCAAATAATTAAAGTCGTAAGAAATGAAAAACCTTTTATCGGAATTAAAAGTCATCGGAGAATTCTTTAGTTTTTCGATTTCTTTTTTTAATACTTCCTCTGATAATTGTTTGCTTAATTGATAAATAGATTGGTATTTCATGCATTAATTTTAATTTGCGTTATATCATTTTTCAACTTTTTGATATTACTAATATTTTTAATATACATTCTATATATTAGTCATTTTATATTTTATTTATTGCAAAATAAAAATGCCATCAACCGATGGCATTAAAATTAGAAATTGCGTCAATCAATATTTGTTAAAATTAGTTTCATTGTCTTTGTGATAAAGGCTCTTGCATCAACTTCGCGATAACGTCCACGTTCTTTCATGGCAGCAACTCTTTCTTCAGATGGACAGATAATTGGGTAGATACCATAGAGCGAAGCAATGAATAAATCCACAAAATTATCTTTTTCAGTTTGACTTGCTTCTGGGAATTGGAAGGTTAACGCTTCCATAAATGACTTATAGAATCCAGCATCCCATTCATCACGATACACTTTCATATGTTCGATCGTGGAGTTTTCTTCGATATTGTTTTCATAAGAAGAAATAAACTCTAATAAATACAAGTGCTTGAGGATGATTTCTGCAATTTGCGTGGCTATTTCGTCTTTGCTTAATTTCTTAGTCGTAAGTTTTTTCTTTAATGCAGCACCGAAATCGTTATATTCTCTGAGCAAGATATCTAGGAAAATTTCTTCCTTGGAATGATAATAGTTATATATTGCTGGTCTTGATAGATGGGTTAATTTAGAGATATTTAATAAATTAACGTATTCATAGCCATGAGCTTTGTATAACTTTTCGGCCGCTTTGATCATGTCAGATTTGATCGTTTGAACTCTTTCTTTGCTATAACAAGTTTTCATCTTTTGCCTCCTTTACCTCAATTTTAATTTCTTGTGACATATTGTCAATGTTTTTGAAAAAAGAAAAGTCATCATACTTTAATTAGTTTTAAGTTTTAGAGAATTTATAATAAAAACTTTTGGAAAAACCATTAAATAACTAAACTTATTTTATGTCATTAATTCTTGTATAAAAGCAGCGCACGAAAATGTGACTTATTTTTTATTCACCAACATTTTATGCCCTTCCATGATTTTATTGGACACTCTCGATTTCTTCGAGCATAACATTCGATGAGATCCTCTCTCGCATCATAATAAAACGACAATACATCAGGGTCATTTTCTTCATAAAATTTCAATTGAGATTCTTTAGCGAGCAAAATAAAGCCAATATATCCACTTCCACAATCTTCTCTTATGTTGCTAATGATATAAATATACCCAAATCTAAGAAGGGCTTCTTTTTCAAAGTCTTTCAAAAATTTAACGTTAATCATGTAATCGTATATTATGTATAACGGATCCTCGTCAAAATCGTATTTTTCTATAAAGGAAGAATTTTTGCGAAACATTACAGGATCGCCAATTTTAAATTTTGCACTCATATCTTAGTTATCCCACTCTTTCATGTTTCTACGATCGTAGCTACTTTTTTATTTTATGTTTGTAAATCAATACTATTCGCGATTATTCTCTTTAACTAAGGATTTTACGTAATTAGCTAAGGTTTCATCGAAATCTTTTGCCAAGAAACGATAAGACCAGTTATCAGTTGAAAGAGTCGAAGGGAAATTGATTCTTGCTGAATTATCTAGATGCAAGAGGTCTTGCATGGAAATGATTGTTCCAAATGATGGGTATGCAAGAGCTAGTCTATTAATAGTGTCAACCAATTCATCGAGTGTGTCGCCTTTAAATGGAACTTTTAGGTAATCGCAGCATTTGCTTATCACCTTTTTGTAGAATTCCAATTCTTCATCTTTGAGGCTTTTTAATGTTCCCATAGCCGTCTCATTATCATGTGTTCCAACGTAGGTAACGGTATTAGGAAGAGCGTTCCAAGGCTTATTGCTATCAGGTTCACAATCGTTATTGATCGTGAATAGGACTACTTCCATTCCTGGATAGTTGGTCTTTTTTAGCAAATCAATGACACCATCATCTATAACGCCTAAATTCTCGGCGATAATTGGCAATTCAACTTTGTCTTTGAATAAATCAAACTTAGGGCCATCGACCCATTTGCCTATTTTTGCGTTGCTCATGCCAAATGGAATAGCATAATATGCGCTGAAGCCTCTAAAATGATCAATTCTTAAAATATCAAATAATTCAAGATTTTTGGCAATTCTGTTATTGAACCATTTATATCCAGTTGCTTTTTGTGCTTCCCAATCATATAAAGGATTACCCCAAAGTTGGCCATCCTCAGAGAAAGCATCCGGTGGAACGCCTGCAACATCAGTTGGCTTATGTTCTGAATCAAATAAGAATAATTCCGGATATTTATACGCCTCAACTGAATCGTATGCGACATATATTGGCATATCCCCCATAATGGAGATGCCTTTCTTATTCGCATATCCCTTTAACTTCTTATATTGTTTGATGAATTCATATTGAGTCCAAAGATAGAACTCATATAAATCGTTATATTCAGTCTTAATCTTTTCTTCTAATTCTGGAGTATAGTTCTTTTCAACATCATTCCATTCATAAAAAGGACGGTAATTGTTCTTTTCTTTTAGAACCATATAGAAGGCAAAATCGTTATATTCACCTTCTTTTTTGAATTTGACAAATTCCTCATCCTTCTTTACGAAACGTGAGAAAGCCTTCTTTAAAAGAGGAATTCTGTTATGGAAAAGTTTCTCATAATTAACATGGTTATCGGCGTATTTTAATAAGGAATCATCGATTTCTTCTTCTTTTAAGAGTCCTTCTTCAATTAAGATTTCAAGATCAATGAAATAATAATTAAGCCCTGTGCTTGATGGGGATTGGTAAGGCGAATCTCCATAACTAGTTACGTTTAATGGCAGCATTTGCCAGACTTTTGCTCCGCATTTTGAAGCAAAATCAACAAAATCATAAGCAGCCTTTCCTAAAGTGCCGATTCCGTGTTTTTCAGGCAATGAAAAAATAGGCATCAATATTCCAAAAAATCTTTCGTCTTTATTCATAATTTCAACTCCGCGTTTGTAATTTTACAACTTCCTAAAATAAAAAACATTAATCTTTCTTCTTTTGTTGTTTACTTGTATTGGAATAATACAGATGATACACTTAATACAAGGATAAGAATATGATAAATTTCACAGGTAAAAATTTGTTGTATGTAGAAATTGCCAACTTCTACAAAAATCTCATCGACAACGGGCTGATAAAGGAAAACGAAAAGTTGCCTAGCGTCCGTGAATTGGCCCTTGCTGAGGGGGTTAACCCAATGACGGTTCAAAAAGCCTACACGACTTTAGTTGATGAAGGATATCTCATCAATATTCCCAAAAAAGGCTTTGTGGTCGCAAAAAAATCTTCTTCTAATAATAAATATGATTTATTGCGTAATGAATTGAAATCATTATTAGAAAAAGGATACAAAAAAGAAGAAATAATCAAAGAATTAAATGAGATGGGGGACAATATATGATTGAAATAAAAGAACTGAATAAAACCTTCGGAAAAAAAGAGGGGGATGTTCATGCCGTAAATAATCTCTCAATCTGTTTTGATGAGGGAGTTACTGGCTTAGTCGGAGAAAATGGTGCAGGTAAATCAACTCTTTTCCGTCTTATCGCGGATATTCTTCAAAAAGATTCCGGCACGATATTGATCGACGGGAAGGAAAACTCTTCTCAAGAGGCTAAAGCGGAGCTCTTCCTTTTACCTGATGAGCCATATGCGCCTGGAAGGTATAATGCGAAGGAAGTTGCAAATTTATACAATATTTTCTACCGCCTAGACATGGATAAATTCAACCACTTGCTTGAACAATCCTCTTTGCCAGCTAACCGCTCAATCTCTTCCTTTTCAAAAGGAATGAAAAGACAACTTTTCCTCTTTATTGCTTTTAGCGTTAAATCTAAAAACATCTTGCTAGATGAGGCTTTTGACGGACTTGACCCATTAGTCATTGATATAATCGGCAAAGAAATCATCAAGCTTGTTACGGATGAACATAAAACAATTGTTCTTTCCTCTCACAATATGTCTTCAGTTCAAAAAATTGCGGATTCAATCACCATTCTTTATCGCGGAACAGTTTCTGAAAGCAAAGAGAAGGTCGATATTGGAACCGAAATCGTCAAATATCAGCTTATCAGTAAAGAAAATATTGATGGACGAGGTCTTGAAAGCCTTGGACTTAAGCCTATTTCCATTACGAAAATCGGTTCAATCACGACGATCGTCTTACTAAAGAAAGATAATTTGGAGAATCTTATTCAAGAAAAATATTCACCGACCCTATTTGAACAATGTCCATTAGAGACGAGTGAGATTATTGCAATGGAAATGCTTTTAGCAAGAAAGGGGAACATCCATGAATAAGAAGCAATATATAAAATGGCAAATCAAAGAGATGTTGCCAATGTATATCATCTCTTTCATCATTCTTGGCGCGATTTTTTGGCTAACGATTTCAACCTCGGAATTAATGCCAACAAAATTCAAGAATTATGAAACTGGGGATTATTATATCTCATTGAGCGTTTTAAGCTGGCCTCCTCTTTTTGCCATCTTGATTCCTGCTCTTTTGCTTTCTTTCTTCTTGCCGTATTCATCCTTCATATATCAAAGGAAACGCATCTATTCAGATTTCTATTATCAGTTACCGTTCAAGAAAAACGAATTAAGAAGAACAAATCTCTTAATTAGCTACACCATTCTTACAATTGCTATAACGATTATTTATTGGATAGGAATCCTTTATATATTCATTAGACAGATTCAACTTAATGCAACCGATGAATATTTCGTAGCTAATAACTTCTATTACAATTACGTCTATTTCATCCCTTATTATTTCGTTTTATTGCTTGGAACAAGCCTTAATTACTTCATTTCTTCTTTCTTTATCTCACTAGGAACGAAGAGTTTGGATAGTCTTCTATATTTAATATTCGGACAATTAATCCTTGCCTTCATGGTAGAGACGTTTCTAATCCTCATCTTAGTTGGAGCAAAAAATAGCGATTCAACAGAGGCGTTATTAAATGCCGTTAGTTACACCCCGTCGCCATCATGGTTGGAAAACGTTCGTTCAACAATGATTTTCTGTGATTTGGCAATGAGGGGAAGTGTTAGTCTCGAAAAAGGCGATATTATCACTAGAATCGTTTCAAGCTCCGCCTATCTTCTTCTTGGCGGTTTCCTTACTTGGTATATGCTTTTCAAAAAGAAAGATCCATCAGGCGAAGATGCGGGGAAAGGTGTCCCAACAACTCCTATTTCAAAAGCGATTCCCCATGCCTTCGCATTAATGTCTGGCTTATATATTTCTTGTTCGTTTGGACTATACGGATCATCGGGAATTGGAAACTTCTGGTTATACCTCCCAATGATGTTGATGGAAATGATCATGTGGGGCGTAGCGTATTATTTCTATATGGTCATGGCCAATGGCGGTTTCCATTTCAAAAAGAAAAACTGGATTGCATTCGCTTCAGTCACTTCAATCGTTGTGATATTAGGTTTTGTCTACTTACTGATTTACGCCTCATAAGAAAAATAAAGCAAGTAAAAACCATACCTCGTTATTTTTGAGGTATGGTTTTCTTTATGAATGAATCAATGTCTTTTGCTAGTTGTTCTTTTTCTGGTTCGCTAGGCAAATGGTGAGTGTTATTCTCGTAAATCTTATATGTTTTGATGTTTGACGGAGTTATTCTTTCAATCATATCAACACCATCTTTTCTAATTGACGTATCTTTATTTGCCCAAGTCATCATGATTGGGCAAACAATCTTAGGAAGGAGTTTCTTCGCTTTTCTAGCTACAACGACCAAATCTGCAGCGGATTTAATGTAATAACCACTTTGTCCACGCATGTATTTTTCAGAGTGGTCTGGATATTCAAGGCTTCCTTCCCATTGGATTTTTATCGGGAGAGGACGAAGGAATTTAGCAAGCCAAGAAAACGAGGAGTTAGGAACTAAGGCGGGCTCGCAAAGGATTAAGCCGTCAAGAGCGAAATCCTTAGTTAAGGTAATTGCTAGGCATCCACCCATTGAGTAACCGAAAACATAGACTTTTTGATATTTTTTCTTTGCTTCCTCGTAGCCTTTTTTAACGGAAGACATCCAATCTTTAGGACCTACTTCTTTTAAAGCCTTTAAAGATGACGTGCCATGTCCAGGCAAGGCATGAGAAATAACCGAATATCCTTTTTCATTTAATAAAGAAGCCAAAGGATAAAATTCTGATGCAGATCCAGTAAAACCATGGATCATGAAAATGCACTCATTAGGGTTTCCCTTTAATTCGAAGCCGTTAACTAACGCATCAATTTCTTTTTCGGTAAGCATACTCAATTATTTTTAATTCAATGGGGTTTCTTTGCAAGATATTTTTGTAAAAGTTTTGTCAAAAAGGAAAAGAAAAAGCCTTCATTTTGAAGGTTCGTCTTATTGTTTTGTCTTAATCATTGAAGAAAGTAAATGAGCGATTTCTTTGATATTTTGATTACTCGTATTGATCATCATATCGTAGTTCTTCTTATCACCCCATTTGGTGTTCGTATAGAACTCATAGAAAGATTTTCTGCTTTTTTCAATCTTTTTAACGTGCTTAATGATTTCCGCGTCAGTGATATTTTTGTCTTCATTTCTTTCACGGCATCTATTTACCTTAGATTCCATATCAGCATAAACAAAGATTCTAAATGGATTGCGATCTTTGAGAATATAATCAGCAGCACGTCCGATAATAACACAAGAAGATTTATCGGCAAGTTTGCGGAGAATCTCATTTTGTTTTGCGTATACGTCCATGCTTTGGTTAATTGGAGCATAAGTGTGTCCCCAGCTAACGCCAAAATGGATTGGGAATAAAGCAGCTGGACGAGATTCGGATACTTCTTGGAGATAAGCTTTTGAGTAATCTGTCTCTTTTAAGATTTCTTCTAAAATCTCATTATCATAATAAGCAATGCCTAATTCATCGGCGATACGACGTCCAAGTTCACGGCCACCACTGCCAAATTCACGTCCGATTGTAATTAAAACACTCATAGTTTTTCCTCCAAAAAATTCTATGTTTATTTTAATATTTTTCGAAAAAAATGGTAATTAAATTTTGAAAAAGGTTTTCTTTGAGTTCTCCAATAAGTCGACACGAAACGTTTAAATGGTTTGTGGCATCTTTTTTACGGTTTTCTGATCAATAAATATTAATTAAAAGATTAGATGTTTTTCTGTTTGAACAGTATAAAACTCTACCGGTCCGGAATTTATCATATTCTTATCGATTTTTATCTCGCGTCATCTAAAAACCCGAAAAACGTTTTTTAAAAAAATGATTTTAGTCAACGTAAATATATGTATCGCTAGAAAAAAAGTATTTTTACTAAAAACTAACTTTTTAGTCATTTTATTAGGTATTTTTATTGCCGCCATTTTAATTTTTTTAATATTTTTAAAATCTTTAACTGTTTTTTTTGATTGACTAAAACTAAAAAAATCTAATCCCTAACTAGGCTTTATTTTTTAGAACCACTTGAATTAAGAAAATTAGTCAGGACAAGTTTTAAGTAACATCCATAGGCCCTTGAATCCAACCCCCATAATCAATAAATGCTAACGCTGTCACGGTTAAAATAGAGTTTTGCTCCTCCACCCCAGCTCAATACTTTCTGGCCTTTCCAATCTCCGTTTATGAGTTGTTAAAGCAAATAACAATAATAGTCTCCGGTTTTATCGTCACCTTTGATAATTGAATCATTGAAGTCTCGATGTTTATCAGGCATAAATAAGGTTATTTTGCCATTTAACCCCTTAATTATTGAGTTTATTCTCTTAAATAGGAGCGTTTCATTAAGGCAATCCTGTGTTTTGTGTCTTATTAGTCTTTTTTATTAAGCAATAAAGGCTATATTAAGGCTCTTTCGCGTCTTTATAAACGTGCTAAACCCCTATAAATCTTAATTAACCTTAATATCTGCTCACTTATCTCAAGGCTTTTAGTAGCCTTCATAAATAAAAAAGAGACCATTTCTGGTCTCAGTTTTACTGTTTAAAGTTTTTATTAGTTTCCTTTATAGGCATTCTTCATGATTTGAATCATGTCAGGAATTAATGGAAGACGTGGGTTTGCTGGGGTGCATTGATCTTCGTAGGCAAGATATGCAACATCCTCAAGTCTGCTTAAGTAATGTTCTTCATCAGGGATGACGGATTGGAAGTTAGGATCGATTCCAATTTCTCTCATGAGTTCGGTTATCTTTGCAGCAAGTATTTCTCCAGCCTTTGTCTTATCATCACATTCAACGCCTAACATACGGAGGATGTTTTGATATTTCTTATCGCAGCAATATTCTTCGTATTTTGGCCAAACGGATAATTTAGCAGGGGCAGTACCATTATATCTAACAACGTGTGGGAGGAGGATAGCGCATGTTCTTCCGTGAACGGTGTGGAATTCTCCACCCATCTTGTGGGCTAAAGCGTGAACTAAGCCTAAGAAGCTGTTTGCGAATGCCATACCGGCAATAGTTGCGGCATTGTGCATCTTTTCACGGGAAACTAAATCATGTTTTCCGTCTTTAACGGCTCTTGGAAGATATTCGAAGACTAATTTAATTGCTTCTAAGCAAAGGCCATCAGTGAAGTCAGAAGCCATGACGGAGGTGTAGGCTTCAATAGCGTGTGTAAGAACGTCCATACCAGTTTCAGCAGTTGATTTTGCTGGAAGATTTGTGGTGAATTCAGGATCAACGATAGCGATTGATGGAGTTAAAGAGTAGTCCGTTAAAGGATATTTCTTTTGGTTTGCTTTATCGGAGATAACAGCGAATGGGGAAACCTCAGAACCAGTGCCAGAAGTTGTTGGGATGGCGATGAGTTTGCTCTTTCTTCCGAGTTCAGGATATTTGAAAGCACGTTTACGGATATCCATGAATTTTTGTTTGAGATCATCGAAGTTGACTTCTGGGTGTTCGTAGAAGATCCACATGCCTTTGGCTGCGTCCATTGGGGATCCGCCACCAAGAGCGATGATTGTGTCTGGTTGGAATTCTCTCATTAATTCCACGCCACGCTTAACTGTCGTTACATCTGGATCTGGCTCAACTTCGGCAAAGATTTGATATGTAACTGGATTTCTTCTTTGTTCTAATTCATCGATGATCTTGTTAAGGAATCCGAGTTGGACCATTGAATGGTCAGTGACGATGAAGACTTTATTAACGTCCTTAGCGGAACGTAAATATTGGATGGAATTGCGCTCAAAATAGATTTTTTGAGGAACTTTGAACCATTGCATAGTGTTTCTCCTTTTACCGACTTTCTTGATATTTAATAAGTTAACGGCGCTGACGTTTCCTGAAACGGAGTTGTGTCCATAGCTGCCGCATCCTAACGTAAGGGATGGGGTGAAGGAGTTATAGACGTTACCAATGCCGCCAAAGGTAGATGGAGAATTCCAGATAATACGGATTGCTTTGACCTTGTCGCCAAATTGATCAGCCATTTCTTGAGTCTTGCAATGGATTGCAGCAGAGTGTCCAAGACCGCCAAATTCAAGCATTTGTTCGCATTTTTCGAAGCCTTCTGTTGAATCTTTGACTTTATAAACAGCAAGTACTGGTGAAAGTTTTTCTCTAGACATTGGCTCTTTGACGCCAACTTCCTTACATTCGACTGCGATAATTGATGCATCGGCAGGAACGCTGAAACCAGCTTGTTCGGCAATCCATTGTGGGGTCATTCCAGCAACTGCGCCATTTAATTTTGCATTTGCGACATTTGGATCTTTAGCAGTGAAGCCAAACATGAATTTCTCAAGTTTCTCTTTTTCTTCTTTGGAAGCGAAATAAACATGGAAATGTTGAAGTTTTTCTTTAATTGAATCGTAGATTTCTTCATCAACGAAGATAGCGGATTCGGAGGCGCAAATCATGCCGTTATCAAACGCTTTTGAAAGAACAACGTCATTAACTGTTTGATCTTGATCGGCATCTTTGCAAATATAGCAAGGAACGTTACCCGCACCAACGCCAAGAGCTGGTTTTCCGCATGAATAAGCGGCTTTGACCATGGCATTACCGCCAGTGGCTAAGATTGTTGCAATGCCAGGATGTTGCATTAAAGCGCTTGTTGCGTCCATTGATGGATGTTCAATCCATTGAATGCAGTTTTCAGGTGCACCAGCTGCAACAGCGGCATCACGCATAACAATAGCGGCTGCTTTAGAGCATTGTTGGGCATTTGGGTGGAAGGCGAAAATAATAGGATTACGCGTTTTGATGGAAATCAAAGATTTGAAGATAACCGTACTTGTTGGATTTGTAACAGGGGTGATACCAGCAACAACGCCAACTGGCTCGGCAATCTCAGTGATTCCGGTAACTGGATCTTGGCTGATAATGCCAACGGTCTTAGAATGACGCATGTTATTAACAACATATTCACATGCGAATAAGTTCTTAGTTGCTTTGTCTTCAAAACATCCACGATGAGTTTCATCAATAGCCTTTTTAGCTAATATGCCGTGGTTATCTAAGCCTGCAACTGACATTTTTGCAACGATATAATCGATTTTCTCTTGATCGTAAGATGCAAAATCATCAAGGGCTTTTAAACCTTTCTTAACTAAAGCATCAACTTCAGCTTCGGCCATTTCTTTTGGCGTAAGTTCTTTCTTTTCTGCCATAATTTTTCCTTTCAATAATTTAGATTTTCTAATCGGTATTTTCTTACCGGCAACATTATATAAAAATTAATAAGTAAAAAATTATTGATAACGCTTACATTTTAAAAATTAACGGATTACCGGATACTAAAAATATGTATTTTCTCTAGTGTTTATCGTTACTTTTTATCATTTTAATAATCGCTACAAAAATACTGATATACTTTTAAAAATCCACTTTTTTATGTAATTATATTTATTCACCAGACAAAATAAGGATTTATAGAACGTTCACACAATAAAACATGAAAATTATTAATTCAAGCGATACTTATAATTCTTAATTAATTTAGAGAATTAAATTTTCAAAAATCGCAAAATCCCCTGTAAAACCCATTTGTTTTTATCTAATTACTTGAGAATATTAAATTTGTCCAATGGATTTAAGATATCTTTCAAGGATAACCATTGCTGCACCAGAATCGATTTTTTTCTTCTGCTTTTTTGAATTTAAACCGTTTTGATGAAAAATAGCCGACGCTTCAACAGTCGTATTTCTTTCGTCTTGTTTTTTTACTGGTATATTAGGAAACTCTTTTTCTAACACTAAAATAAAATCATTGACGATTGGGGTCATTTCGCATTCGTCTCCAGATGGAAATAAAGGATATCCAATAACGATATTCTCTACTCTTTCGGTTTGAAAGATATTTCTCACTGCTTGAAGAGCTTCGCTATATTCGCCTAGTTTGAAACGAACTTCTGGCAATGGCGAAACAAACATGCCACTTCTAGAGATGGCTAATCCTATTGATCCCTTGCCCAAGTCTATTGCCAAAATATTCTTTTCCATGCTGGTTATTATATAGTTTTTATATCTTGTTTTACAAATGGGGGTTCGCTCATTTAATTTATGTTTTGTAACATTTCCTATTCTAGAAATAGGAAGCCTTTTCTTATATAATCGTAATTATTATGAGCGAAACAATTTCTAGAATAAAAAGCCTTAGCGAAAAGAAATGGTTTTATCCTTTGTTGGATTTTATCGTTTTCGCACTAACATTCTTTCTTACCTTTCTAATTTATATTTTGATTTTCAAAGGATTGGGTTTTTATCCATTTGATGAAAATGGACTCACGACGATGATGTCCGATCAAAGAGATCAATATGTTACGTACATGAGAACGTATCAATACGCGCTCAAAAATGGTTTGAACATCATTTATAGCCTTTCAAAGGTTTGTGGCGGGGATTTTCAGTCTTTGTTCACTTATTATTTAGCTTCTCCATTTAATTTATTTGTCGTTTTTGTTTCTTCTGCTGATATACCTGCATTTTTCTTTTATACCTCAATTATCAAAATGTCCTTTGCAGCGGGGAATATGTATCTTTTAGCTTGTTACGTAAGCAAAAAAAGAAGAATGGGATTCTTAGCATTCTCTATCGCATACGGATTAATTAGCTACGCTTTCGTATATTTCTTCAATTTCATGTTCCTTGATGGATTGATGATTCTTCCTCTGGTTACTTTAGGTTTTGAAATGTTAGAAGAGAAAAAACATTGTTGGCTTTATCCGCTTGCTTTGGGTTATGCCTTGTTAACAAGTTGGTATATTGGAGCAATGATTTGCTTGTATTTGGTTATTCTCTTCCTCTTGAAAGTTTTCTTCAAAAATTTGGACAGCAAATCAAGACTCAAATACATTCTTAGATTTTTCGTTTTCTCCTTATTAGGAGGCTTATTAGCTTCCGTTACCTGGGTAACTGCTTTCTTGCATTTTGATGGAACAAAAGCAAGCCTTCAACTTCCAAATAGCAAATTCTTCTCTTGGACCGTTTTTATCGAAGGTCTCTTGGAGAATAACTACGTTAGTAACAGTGCAATATCTAGAAATACAGGCTACATGACAATGTTCGTTTCCGTTGTAACGCTTATTTTTGCGATGATATATTTTACGAACAAAAAATATAATTGGCGTGAAAAAGTAATAGATGGGTCCCTTATTTTTGTTTATTTCATCGTTTCTATTTCTAGCGTGCTTAACGCCTTATTCCACGGGGGAAGAGAGCCGACATGGTTCCCAGGAAGATATTCTTTCATCATTGGATTTTACCTTTGTTTTATCGCCTTGAAAGAGATGGCAAATCTCGAAGACACGCCTATTTGGGGGATGGCTATACCAGGGGTTTCTTCCGCGATAATTCTTCCTTTAATAACCTTAGTGGTCACAAATGGTTTAGAAAAGGACGCAGAGAAAATCCTTTACCCTCTTTCAAACATTTCTTTGGCTATCTTCATAGTTTCTTTTGCTATTTTGCTCCTATATTTCCTTTTTATTCTTCTTGCAAACATTAAGAAAATAACTCCTCCAAAACATATCTCCATAGTTGTTGAGGCAACAATTCTCGTTTTAACCATCATATCTTCCTATAGAGGAGGATATAACGTTATCAAAACAAACGTCGATAACGGGACATATCAACCATATAACACCTATCTTAGCGATGATAATTTATCGCCTGTTTTTGATACGGTTAAGGAAAACGATTCATCCTTGTATCGTATGGAAAGCACCTTTAACCGCAACGGCTCAGGGAACCAAATAAATAACAACCCTCTATTCTTTTCTTATAATGGATTAAGTCATTTCTCATCAACCGAAAAACAAGATATTTCCCGTTACATGAAGCGAATTGGTTTCCACAATAATGGTTTCTGGGAAGCCTATGATGCCGGATCAACTGAGGCCATTAACTCCTTTCTCGGAATCAAATATCTAATTGATAACGGCAGAGTGAATAGAGATAAACCTAATTTCATTTATAACGATTCATCCTTAAATCTCTTTAAGAAGATGGATATTAGCAAAGAAGCAAATGACGTCACATACACTTATTACAAGAATGGCTACGCTCTTCCATTAGGTTTTTGCGTGGATTCCTCTTCTTCCACTTACGTTTCTCAAGGCTGCAAAAAAGAGGGGCATGAAAACACCTATTGGTATGACCATTTCGAATATCAAAATGAGATGTATAAAAAAATGGATGGATCAATCCTTGATAACGAAGGAAACAAAAAAGAAATTTTTCATAAGATTGAAACATCAATCAAAACCCAAAATGATAAAGCTACATTAATCTCCACCGATGAATATGGAAGAAATACCTTCCTTTTAGCAAAAGGAGCAAGAATTACCTACAATTTCACAATTCCTTCTGAAGCGGAAAATAACACTCTTTATATTCACGAGCAATCTGAAACGAGCGGCTTCTACTATTATTTAGACGGATATCCAATCACAATTAGAAATTACTGGCATGCCGGAATTCATTCTTTTAACGCAAAAGTTGGAACGACTCATACCCTAGAAATCGTAAATAACGAAAATGATAAGACAGTCATTTTAAATCCTGAAGTTTATTACGAAGACCTAGCAGTTTTAAGAGAATACCTTACTTCAATTAAATTAGGCGGGGCAGATAACCTAAAACAATCTAATGGCTTATCATCTCTTTCCTTTGAAGGAGAATTCACCCTTAAAGGAAATAACAAAGAATTCCTTTTCACTTTGCCTTATGATAAAAATTTCTCAATCTATCTAGACGGCAAGAAAAAAGAGACCTTAACCCGTTTCGATATCTTTACTGCAATATCCCTAGAAAACGAAAAAGAAGGCACCCATGTAATTAAAATCGTTTATGATGACAAAGGTTTAACGGCTGGATTCGTTATATCTTGCGTTTCTATTATCGCCTTTGTTCCAGTAGTTATTTTCTATCCACGTTTAGAGAACAAAATCTTCAAGAAAAAGGAAGATGAATTAACATCTTCCCATTAATCAATAATTCGTTTCTTTTAATAACAACAAATGAGTCTTGTTTTGTCTTTTGAAGAAATCCATTAGGAAATATCCTGCTTTCATTAGGTATTCACCTGAATAAGTTCCTTTTTCTTCTCCATCAAGAATAACCATGTATCTCTTTTTAGGATCGAGCCCTTTTAATTTCCAATAATCAAGATGCCAAGGGTGGTTGCTCCTTTCAAAGAAGATTGCCATAGCCATGCTTCTATCTTTAGATACAGAAATCATCGACATTTCATCTTTGCATAATGGATTTGATATGTGATACAAGGTTCCATTCATGATGATATCGTTATGATATTTCTGATAGATTGATGTACCCGCATTAAGAATATGAAGGTCTTCTTCTTTTAGTAAAGTTGGATTCATTTCATAACCATATGTTCCAAATAAAGCGACATCAACTTTAGTCTTATATGAGGTTTGTGGAGATGCGGATACATGAGATGAAATGCAAGATAATGGGTAACCCAATGAAGTGAAGTATTGAATTTCCGCTCTTGAAGCACCATCGGTTTCATCCGATGTCCAGATTTGCGGAACATAATATAATGTCCCTAAGTCAAACCTAGCTCCACCTGCCGAGCATCCTTCAAAGAAAACGTTGGGGTATTTAATACGGAGTTTTGCTAAAAGTTTGTAATACCCAAGTGTCATTCGGTGATAAACTTCACCCTGTTTTTCATATCCTAAATAGGTGGAAAAATGTTCAGCCATATTACGGTTATGATCCCATTTGACATATTTCACGGGGTATTCGTCGAGGATTTTTGAAATTTCATCAAAAACATAATCCACCACTTCATCATTTGTGAAATCTAAAATCAATTGATG
>CAVJFO010000031.1:15536-40041 GCA_963648925.1 Hallerella sp. | reverse complement strand
CCATCTTTAGAATATGAAATAACTGCTTGAGGGGTGATAAAGGATTCATTTCTTCCTAAAACATAGGTAAAATCCTCATCATTAACGCCGTAAACGATATGAAGAGTTCCATACATTGTTTTCTCCATTCTCATTTTCCAGTTTCCTGAGTAAAGAAGGTTGAAGCCTATGCACTCATTTGAATCGTAATTGTTTTCGTCTTTGGAAATGAAAAAGAAAGGATTTTCTTGGTGGGAAGATTTTCCTCTATTTGATGAAATTTCCTGAATTCCATCGTGAATCTTGCTTATTTCTTCTTTTCTTTCCCTTGCCCAAGCGCCATAGAAATGATGTAAATAGTAATCAGACGTTGGTAAATCAAGTTGCATTGAGAAAGCGCGCAAAAGTTTTACTTTCTTGCCTTTATTTTCAACTCTAAAAGATTTTGCGATGATATTCTTATCGCGATAAATAGATATATATTCAGTTAGATAGATGTTCGATGTTATATCCTTAAGGAGGATTTCGAGAGTATCGACATTTTCTTTGTTATAGATATTTTCTTCACGAACGAGTGGGGCATCAAGAGATGGAAGAGAATCCAAAGGCTTAATTCCATGGAAAATTTTATGTTTAACATATTCAAAATCCGTTAAATATGAGCCGTTTTCATGTTGAATGATTATTGGTGCGTCGCGTTTATCGGCTTGACCATGAGAAGATATTTCCTGCAATGTTTCTGGATAAAAATAAGCGGGGGTTGGGGTCATTATTGACATCTTTTTATCTAGATAAGTGTTATCTGGATATACAACCCTGCTTTTGATGATATCGCTCGTATCATTAAGACGCTCGCCAAAATACAAAGTCTCTAAGCGACCAAAACCATTAAGATGAATGAGATAAGAAATATCTTTATTAAACAAGTGAAAAACGTTAGTCTCGGAATTGAAATTAATCATAAATTTCTCCTTCTTTGTAAAATTCTAGCAAAAAGCCGTATTTTTGGCATTAAAAAGAAGAAAAAATCATTCTTTGAATTATTCATATATCAAGATTTTATCTATACTTTTTTATACCTATTAGGAAGTTAATTCGTTAAGCATTTAAACTCTTTACATTATTTTTGTTTTTATCTTGCTTTATTTTTAATAAAATAAGTTCCGTCACAAAAAGGGAACAAGCAAATGAAAAAACACCTATTATTAGTACTTAGTCTTGGAAGCATCGTCATGCTCTCCTCGTGCATCACTCATCAAAGCAGCTCTTCTGGAGAAGAATCCAGCAACTCTTCGGTAAGCAAAGATTCCTCCACTTCAAGTGAGAATTCAGCTTCTACTTCATCTAATTCTTCCTCTGAAAGCTCTTCATCCTCCTCGTCTTCTTCTAGTTCATCTTCATCTTCTTCTAGAAGTGATGGCGAATGGAATACGAATTATTCCGATGCAAATGTTGATTTTAATTATGTCGCCAACAAAAACGTTAAATTAACGGATATTGACATAAACACTCCAACCACTGGCACCCAACCAGTATTAGTCGTTCCAGTAACTTTCACCGATAAAACCTTTACCGACAAAGAATTGGAAGAAATTGAGATTTTATGCGGAGGAAAGGCTGAAGACACATCATATTGGGAATCTCTTGGCTCATTCTACGAAAAATCATCTTATGGCAAATTAAAATTAGATTTCACCTATTCCGAACCAGTTTCTATGGGTGTTACCGCACGTCAGTTCTATAACTCATACGGAAGTAAAGAAAGCGATTCAAACTCTGGCAAACCAGCTGCAGTTGCTTTGAAGAAATCCGTTGAAGCATACAAAAAAGCACACGGAAACGATTCGACAAAACAATTTGATACGGATGGAGATGGATACATTGATTCAGTTATCATGATTTACGCTGAGCAATATACCCCAAGTTACGATAAAACCACAACCTATTGGGCTTATAGATTTTGGGATGTTTATACTTCTAACTATAAATATGCCGGCGAATTCCCTGATGGAGATACTTCTTCTCCTGTTGGATGCTCATATTTCTGGGCTTCATTAAATTTCTTCTATGACGGAACCGGAACTAGAGAAAACCATACCGGCATTGATTCACATACCTTGATTCACGAATTTGGCCATATGCTTGGCGCGGATGACTATTACAACACCGATAGCGATAATACACAAGAAGTTACTGGCAGCAAGATTATGATGGCTTATAACGTCCTTGATCATGACGCCTTTAACAAGCTTCAATTTAACTGGGTCACCCCTCATTATGTCCATGGTTCGGCCGAAGTCACCATCTCTTCATTTGAATCAAGCGGAGATTGCATCCTTATCGCTGACCCAGATGGATGGAACGGAACAGCTTTTGACGAATATGTTTTAATTGAGTTATTTACTCCAACCGGCTTAAATGAACTTGATTCAGTTAACTCATATCCAGGAAGTGCAAGCATGAGCAAGACCGGATATGATAATGCAGGTGTCAGAATGTGGCACGTTGATAATCGTTTAGCTAAGGTTACCGCTTCAGGAAAATACTCTTATTTCTCTGATACAGACGTTAAAAACGGCAATATTAATTCCAATTCATATTATCCTGTTGTCGCTTGCGCTAATGGCGATGAACGCGATACCGACGTTTGCTATGGAAAGGGGTATGACGCACTTTCGTTGATTTCTTCTAAAGGAACCTCATTTACCACAAGCAAATTCTCAAGTGATGACGACTTATTCCACGAAGGAGATGAATTCTCTTTGATCGATTCTTCCGTCTCAAACAAATACAGCAAATATTTTGCCAACACAAAACACTTAAATAATGGAAACTCTCTTAACTACAAAGTTGAAGTTACCTCTTTAAGTGATACTGAGGCAACAATCAGAATCACGGAGCATAACTAATGGAAGAAAGATTATTTTCCGATAAATATCTTCTCGTTGACGAAAAAGGCGACATTTTAGCAGAAATCGATTTTCCTCTAGTTGATGAAAATACGATTGAAATAACGCATACCATTGTCTCTCCTTCTCTTCAAGGACAAGGAATCGCAAGAAAACTTGTCGAAAAGGTTTTAGAGATTGCAAAAGAAAAAGGCTACAAAGTAACTGCCTCTTGCTCTTACGCAAAACATTATTTAGAGAAAAACAATCTTCTTTGATTAAAACAACAAGAAAAGACGACTCACGTGGTCGTCTTTTTTTGATTTTAGAAAGTTTTAGCCTTCAAAACACATATTAAGGGTTAAAAAGATTATGGCAATAAGAACAAAGGAAGCGCCAACAATCAGCAATTCATAATGGAATGGCTTTCTTTTAGCTCTTTTTTGTTCAACATAATCTGCATATGTCGGAGGCAATTTGCTTTTCTCAGGATGAATCCTGAACATGAAATTGAGCATCTTACCCATCGAATAGGCGATCATATCAAAGGCGCCTTTCTCAGCTACCCAAAGAAGGAGCCAAAAAAGAATCGGGAAGATGCCTGCGATAAAGAAAGAATCGCAAAGGATCCTGAATTTATATACATACCAGGAAAGATCCATTGCCTTTAATTCGATAAGAAGAACGGCAACAAAAAGAATGATGGCAAAGCCAAAAGAAAGAATAGAGCGAAGCAAAACCCCTTTAAGGGTCAAAGGCTCCTTAATTTTCTTTTCTTCTATTTCTTCTTGTGTGAGGTCGTCTATCTTTTTCATTAATTACTTTCCTTTGATGATTTCTTTATAAGATTCAAATTCCTTTTCATCGCAAAGAACCATATGTCCTGGCTCAACTTCTCTAAGGATTGGCTTCTCCTCGCCATAAGCATGATCAGTTTGAGGGTTATAGGTTATTCTCTTTCTCTTCTTCTCATAATGAGGGTCAGGGAGAGGGATAGCACTAAGCAATGATTTCGTGTATGGATGGAGAGGATGGGCGAATAAGGCGTCGCTTGAGGCAATTTCAACAATGTTGCCAAAATACATGACCGCGATACGATCGCAGAAATATTTGACGACGCTTAAGTCGTGGGCAACAAAGAGAATCGAGAGGTTAAGTTCATTCTTAAGATCGTTAAGAAGGTTAATAACCTGTGCTTGAATCGAAACGTCAAGCGCGGATACTGGCTCATCGCAAATAAGAAGATCCGGCTCCATAATAAGAGCTCTAGCAATACCAATACGTTGTCTTTGTCCGCCAGAGAATTCATGAGGGTAACGCTCAGCCATTTCTGGTTGAAGCCCGACGCGGATTAAGGCGCTTGAAACCTTTTCGTCGATTATTTTCTTATCGTGAACTCCTTGGATACGAAGTCCTTCTGCAATGATATCTCTAACCGTCATTCTTGGGTCAAGAGAAGCAATAGGATCTTGGAAAATCATTTGCATTTTGGAGGTGATTTTGGTGTGTCTAGCAATAACAAGACTTTCTCCAAATTTCAAATATTCCTTGCAAAAAGCGCCTGCTTTTGCTTTTGACTCTTTTAGTTCAGCAACTCTTGCGGCATGTTCTTGCTTAGCTTTTTCGATTGCTTTTTTAGCAAACGGAGCATTGCAATGACGATTATCATAATGAGCGCGACGAATCTCATATCTTTGCTCTTTGATGATTTTCGCAAGTTCGGCTTTCAAAGAATTAATCTTTTCGTCATACTCTTTTGATATATTTTCTTTCTCTTTAGCAAGATCGATATCATCATGAAGAGTGACGCCTTGCAAAGCGTCTTTCTTTTCCGCCTGAAGTTTTTTGATTTCGTCTTTATAACGGATGCTTTTCCATTTTATTTCTTTTTCGTTCCATCTAGTTCCGGCAGAGATTCTCACTCCTTCAAAATAAACGGAACCGGAAGTAATATCATAAAGCTTAATGATGCTTCTTCCTGTCGTGGTTTTGCCACATCCAGATTCACCAACTAAGCCTAATACTTCGCCTTGATGAATATCAAAGGAAACATCATGGACGGCTTTGTTATATTTAAACTCGCCACGTCCGAATTTGAAATATTGCTTAAGGTGACGTACGGAAAGGATAACTGGTGCATCATCTTTTACGCCACTTTTAGGAGAGTTAGAGGCTAAGAGTTCGTTTTCATCCACTTTAACAATGTCAGTTGCTTTAGTTTCATTCTTTTTCATTTTCTTTAGCCTCCTTTTCTTCTACTTCTTTGTTTAATTTTTCAAAACGCGCAATACGTGCGCTAACGGATTTAGGCATGTCAACATGAGGAGCTCTCTCATCTAATAACCAAGTCGCAGCCTTATGGGTCGGACTTATCTCGAAGAATGGTGGTTGCTCTTCAAAATCTATCGCCATTGCGTATTTGTTTCTAGCGGCGAAAGCGTCTCCTTTAGGTGGGAGAATCATGTTTGGTGGGGTGCCAGGAATCGAATCAAGTCTCTCTTTTGTCTCTAAATCAGGCATTGAAGAGAGAAGAGCCCATGTGTATGGGTGGGCTGGATGATAGAAAATTTCATCAGCTGTTCCTTGTTCAACGATTTTTCCGGCATACATAATCGCGATATCATCAGCCATATTGGCGACAACGCCAAGGTTATGGGTGATGAAGATAACCGAAAGATGTCTTCTTTCCTTAAGCTTGTTGATCATATCAAGGATTTGAGCTTGAATGGTGACATCAAGCGCGGTTGTTGGCTCATCGCAAATAAGGACTTCAGGGTCAGAAGAAAGAGCAATGGCGATAACGATACGTTGTCTCATACCGCCAGAAAATTCGAATGGGTATTGATTGATTCTCTTTTCTGGGTCTTTGATACCGACCTCGCCTAAAAGCTCGATGGCTTTTTGCTTAAGTTCCTTCTTATCGATTTTAATAAGGGCATTCTTGCATGAAGTAACATACAAATTCACAAGCTTGGTGGCTTTTTCTTCGATGTTTTGTTCTTTTTGAATGTAATGTTCCTCTAAGTGTGAAATAAAGGATTCGATATATGCTTTGCATCTAGAAGTAACCGCTTCTTTAGAAACATCGATTTCTGAAGCAAACGCTCTTTCTTTTACGGTATCTTCTTTCTTACCTTTTTTCGCGTCTTTGGCAGCTTTTTTAGCAGCAGCTTTTTCACGTTTCAAAGCAAGATTGTATTCATTGATGAAATAAGCAAGAGTGACTAAAAAGGTAAAGACGAAGTCATCTTTCTTCTCATCAAGATGGTTTTCAATCTTAGAAACCTTCCCTTTAAGAGCAGGTAATTCTTTCTTAATAAGATTGAGATTATTATTAGCAAAAGCAGGATTGTTAAGCAAGGTAAGCAAACTTTCTTTGGCTTCAATCGCGCCTTTTTTAATATTGTCTTCATTTTCAGCGACCGCTTTTAGGGCAGCCTCTGCTAAAGAAGAGAAATCAGCTTCATTCCCTTTCTTTAACTGAGTAAGAACATCTTTTTTGCTTGGATCAGCTTTAAGAAGAACTTTCTCGATATAAGCAGCGCGTTTCTTGTTTTCGGAAATCGTCGCTTTCTTTTTAAGCATCATTGCCTCGGTGATTTGTTTCCCGCATCTCATAATAGGATTGAGGGAAGACATAGGATCTTGGAAGATCATGGCAATTCTCGAGCCACGGATCTTGCAAAGATCTTCTTCTTTTAAACGAAGAATATCACGGCCATCATAAAGAATTTCTCCTTCTTCGATGATTTTGTTTCCTGCTAAGATACCCATAATAGCACGGGAAGTTTGGCTCTTTCCTGAGCCAGACTCACCAACGATTGCAAGCGTTCTTCCGCGATACAAATCGAAAGAGACACCACGAACGGCCTTAACCGTTCCATTATTTGTCCAGAAACTCACACGGAGGTTCTTGACGGATAAAATTTTATTTTCGTTATTGATATTAGACATTGTCAGATCCTCTCAATTGTGGGTTAAAGGCGTCACGAAGTCCATTTCCGAACATATTGAAGCAAATCATCAATAAGGAAATGAAAATAGCTGGCCAAAGAATGTTATTTGGATACGTCGTATATGATGCCTGGCCTTGAGCAAGCATTGTACCGATTGAAGTACTTCCAACGGCGTCAAAATTGATAATTCCTAAGTAACTTAGCGAAGATTCAGAGAATATAACGCCAGGAATCATCAAAACCGATGAGGTAACGATAGTACCGATTGAGTTAGGGAGAATGTGTTTGAAAATCAATCGAGCATCCGATGCGCCTAAGGTTCTTGAAGCCAAAACATATTCCTGTTTCTTATAACGGTAGAATTGCATACGAACAGTCGATGCCGTTCCAAGCCATCCCGTTAAGATAAAGGAAATAAAGAGCATTCCAATAATAGATATCGAGAAATAAACTCCGTTATAGTTCTTAAGCAAGGCAATAACGACCATGAACGGAACTTCGGAAAGAATTTCGGATATACGTTCCATGATAAGGTCGACCTTTCCTCCATAGAATCCTTCGATTGAACCGTAAATCAAACCGATAATAAGGTTAATCGCAGAAACGCCAAAGGCAAAAAGCAAAGAGAATCTTCCGCCAACGCTAAGACGTGTGAGAATATCACGTCCTTGAGCATCACTTCCTAAAATGAATTTAGCGGCCTTTCCATGATCAAATATGTACTTATTGTCATAGTTGATACGAACGTTATAAACCGAGCCGGATAAGCCAGTTGCTTCATAATAAACGTAATTTCCCTCGGAATCCGTTTTCCAAGCTCTTTGAAGATTGCCATTATCATCAAAAATAGGTTTTTTATTACGCGCATAGAAATAATAGTCATAGTTAGCATTGTTTCTAATGGCATTATCAACGATTGATTCATCTTGCCCTAAGGCTGTAGCCCAAGAGGTATCGATAAGAGGAAGAAGGATTCTTTCACTCTCGCTAACGTTAGCGTCATGCGCAAGATAAGTGTCTAATTGAGTCTTTGTGAAAGTGTCATTAACCGCACCAACGGTATATGTGTCGTATCTAACGTCATATTTAGTCGTGTAGCCGGAAAAATCATCTCCGCTTTCATAAGAAGAATACGTTTCTCTTACTCTTCCAGATTCGCTATAAAGATAATATTCAGCCTCGCCAAGCGTTCTTTTTTCTGTTCCATCCCAGAATCCGCCTGCATCATCAAAAGCCTTTGGAAGGCAATTAGTGTAATAAGAGTCGCTCTCTGTGGCCGTAAAACCGGTGCAGAATGGCGTAATGATTGAGAAAAGAAGCATGAATAAAAGGATTGAAGCTGCAACGATTGAGGCTTTGTTGCGGCTAAAACGGTACATCGCATCGGCAAAGAAGCCAATACGTTTTGTTTCCATCTTTGTATCGGACAACTTCTTGTCTTCTTGAACAAAGGTGAAACGTGGGTCTGTTACTTTCTTTTCCATAATTATTTAGCCCCCATTCTGATACGTGGGTCAACCCAGCCATAGGATAGGTCAACAATTAAAGCGGCTGCTAAGCCAATTCCGACATAGAACATACTCAAGAACATAAAGAAGTTATAGTCTTGGTTGTTGATTGAAGAAAGATAAAGCGCTCCAACGCCAGGAACGGCAAAGAAGTTTTCGATGATAAGCGAACCGCTTAAACATGAAATAAATTCCCCCAAGATCATTGGGAAGATAGGAACCATGGCGTTTCTTAAAGCGTGTCTCCAGGTTGCTTGGCCTCTTGTTAAGCCTTTAGCTCTTGCAAGAAGCATAAATTCACTTGTAAGAACTTCAGTCAATTCCGCACGCGTATAACGCGTAAGTCCAGCGACTGTACCTATAATCAAGCAAAGCATCGCTGGGAAATAGGAATGGAAGAAAGTTGGATTCCAATAGTCATAACCGCTATTAACGACAAGCGGGTACCATTTCAATTTTGCGCAGAAGACATATTGAATGATAAAGCAATAAACATAGCTTGGAACCGAGATGAATAACATAACAAGAATCGAGATAAGCTGATCTTGCCACTTATTCTTCTTTAAGGCTGCAATAACGCCAAGAGCAATACCAATTGGAATGGCGATAACTGAAGCCCAGATATTTAAATAGATGGTGCTAGGAAGCTTTTCCATAAGCACTGAGGTGACGGATTTTCCGCCATAAATTGTGAAACCAATACCGAAATCACCTTGGAAAATATGCTTTATGTAAAGCACATATTGCACGATGATTGGTTTGTTATAGCCAAGCGCTTCACGCCAGGCGTTGATTGAAATGCAGGTTTGATCGTTAGATTTGCATGCGGTAACAGGCAAAAGGCGGATGAGGAAGAAACACATCGTCATAATGATAACGAAGGTTAAAATCATCAGCCCAACTCTTTTAAGGACGTAACGTAGCATTATTTATCCTCCTTTTCTTTTGGCATGCTTATCACTGAAGGAGTAAGCTTTTATCCTTGCCATGCAGGATATTTTAAACCAAGAAAGAGGATGGGGACACCCACCCTCTCTCTTTGAAGAGTAGAATTGACTTATTTGTTATAGTCGATGAATCCGTCGGAATCAAGGTTATTGCTAACCCATGTTTCCCATTCTTGATCGCTCTTTGTGAGTTTCAAATCACGGATTCCGCCAAATCCAACAATTTGGACATAGGTATCAGTTCCTTCTTCCACACGGTAGCTGTCGAGGGAAACACTTTGACGTGCACCCCAGGAAATGAAGTTATATGTGCCAACGATGTAGGATTCGCAAGCGGAAAGGATGTTAAGACGGGTTGTTGCATCAGCTAAAGCAGAGGAATACTTACCAGAGTTAAGTTCATAAGTCCAGTTGCCAGCTTGAGTGCCAGATCCATCTCCGCCAAGAGTCATTCCAACGACGGTGTCAGAAGATTCGAGTCCGCCTTTTGTTGCAGACCATTCGCCAGTTGCAAGATCAATTTCAAGGTAGTCTTGATAGATGTTGTATGTTTCATACATGTTGCCTGAAACGGTATAGCATTCAAGGATGCCGAATGGATCGAATTGAGCGCCACCCCAAGTTGAGATTCCAAAGTCGCATGTGCCAGCTCTAAGGTGATCAGCGTAGTCTCCGCCAGCGATCTTAACCTCGATATCGAGTTTTCCTTCAAGTAAGGTTCCCTTTACGAGTGTCTTATATGCATCGATAACCCAGTTGACCATATCATTCCAACCTTCGTTATAGGTTTCCCAAACAAGGTGGACGTTTTGACCATTTTCATAGTGGCCCTCTTTTGTTGAGCCAGTTTCTTCTTTGACCGCTTCATCAATGAGTTTTCTTGCTTCTTCTAAGTCATATCCGAAGTAGTTTGGATTTCCATCAGAATCAGTTCCGAAATTATCGGTGACAACTTTCTTACCTTGATCTGTGTCACGATATGCGACACCAGTCTCAGGATCGGAAACGTACATGAAGTTAATCGGTACGTCGAATCCTCTCCAGCCAGCAGTTTGAGTTTGGCAGAGCGTCTTTCTATCAAGTCCTAAGGATAAAGCCTTACGGAACTTAGCATTAGATAAGATGGTGTGGTTGCCGCTTGTGTCTTTATCTTGTGCCGCTTTTAAGGAAGAGAAGTCACTGTTAACGGACATTTTTGTCGTATAGGATTGTGGAGTGTAGAGTAAACGGCTGCTAGATCCAAAGAATTTCGTGAGATCTTCTGAACGGAGGGCGTAGCCATCGATCTTACCAGTACGGAAGAGGCTTAATGTCGTATCTGCTGAAGCAACGTATTGAACTTCGATGCGATCGACTTGGTAATAGCCAGTGTGTTTGCCATCGCTATAGCCATACCAATTTTCGTTACGGTCGAAATCGAATTCCTTATCGGTTTGGAACGTTGTTAATTTATATGGTCCATAGGAGCAATATGTATCAACAGATGTGCCGTATGTTGTGCTATAAAGTCCAGAATCAGCGACTGGTTTTCTTAAGGATTCCCAAAGATCTTGTTTGACAATCCAGTTACCAGAGAAGAATTGCTTGGCATTGAAATCGCTAACTGGGGATTTGAAGTAGATATTGAATGTGTAATCATCAACTTTCTTGATGCCAACGCCATCGAATTCATATTTGTCATATGTGTAGTAACGTCCGCAGAATGTGGCAAGGGAATAGCTTTCCACTTCTTCAACGCCGCCTTCTACGAAATCATTGCTGACTGTAGCAGGATCAACACCAAAGAGTTGTACGATGGTTTGAGCTAAGGCGAAGAATCTGTCTTTTAAGGTTGAATTGTTATCAATACGGACAGTTTTTGGACTTGCTGAAGTACCCCAAGTTTCTGTGTCTTCGATAATGGCTTTTGCTACATCGATATAGTTGCCATCATCATCAGTTAAATAATCGCAAAGATCAGCAACTGACATTGAACCCCACCAAGAGTTGGTTGTATAGATGTTAAGATACCATCCTTCTTGAGAAGGTTCGCCTTCGTGAGCAACACCATCTCCATCCCAATACATATCAAATGTGGTTTGTTCAGATTGGAGATAATTGATAGCGCCAGCAATAGCCGTCGTGCCTTTTGCATAATCGCCAGCACGATAGTTTTGCATGTATGGATCAAGTAAATCTTTTAAAGAATTGACATAAGTGTCGGCATTAATTACTGTTCCATCTTCAAATTTAGCTGCTTGATTAAGCTTAACTTGCCATTTTTGACCTGATGTATATCTGTCACCGGTTTCAGATGTATTCATGTTATATTTGGTGACTTCGTCATCAGTAAGGGTGTTGGTGATGTCCGTTGGGATTTCTGCAGCCATCTCCGGAATGACTTCGTAGCCGTTTTTCTCATCGTTCAAAACGTAGTTCAATAAACCCATTTCGGTGTAGCCAGGAACGACTGAGTCTTCGCTTGTTTTCCATGTGGCTGGCGCCCATTTTTCAGGTGAGCCGCTTGTGGCATCATGGTAGGTGTAGGTTGCCTCTGTTTGGTTTGAACATCCACTAAGCGCTAGAATTCCAACGATTGCTAACGTGCTTAGAGGAAGTAATCCTTTCTTTGTTTTCATAAAATTTCCTCCTAAGTTCTGCCTTTTTGAGAACTTGTGGCACTATTTTCAAATCAAACAGGTTAATGTCAATTATTTTTTCATGATTTTACTAACTTTTTTTCTGAAAATTAAAACAACTTAAAAAGAGAAAAATAATGCTTGAAATTTTCTTTTATATTGGCATTATATTTTATTTTCTTTGAAACAAAATGTAAAAATGCGTGAAATTTTATGAGTTATTTTTTAACTTCTTTTTCATGTTATTTTTATTCTTTTAATACAAAAAGCTGCCACGAGGACAGCTAATTTTCAAAGAATTTGTTATTTTTCAAATGGTTTTAAGTCTGTAACGCAGTCTTTTGCGACAATACGTTTTTCATCGTTATCAAGATCGATAAGGATATATTTCATATTGCCCATCCCCATCTCATGCATATAGGTGAGTTGGCGAAGACCTTTTCTTGTCTCAATTCTTTCAATGAGGTCGTGATGTTCTTCTTCTTTCATCGCGTAAATGATATCAATTGAGGCGGTGTCAATCGCACAAATATCTAATGAAGCTAAGATGCCAACGTTAGGAGTCACGACAGGTGCGGCTTCAACACCGGCGCAATCGCAATCAACTGACATATTTCTAAGAACGTTGATAAATGCGATATGTTTACCAAAATAATCAACTGTAGCCTTAGAAGACTCAGTGATCTTCTCCATAAGTTCTTCGCTATCGATAGACCACATATTATCGCTGCCGCTTCTTGTATGAATCATTCCTTTGCCGATTCTTCCATCCGCGCATCCAATACCAATATTTTTATTTGATCCGCCAAAACCGCCCATCGTATGTCCTTTGAAATGAGTTAGAACGAGCAATGAATCGTAATTCGTCTCATGGGATCCAACTGACATATAGGTGAAATGGTTACCGCCTTTAACTGGGAGATGAATCGTTCCTTCTTCATCCATTATGTCTACGGGGCAGAATGTCCAACCATTGGTTTTTAAGGTTTCACGATGATCTTTTGTTTCGTATCTAGGTCCTTGATAATAAGTGTTCGTTTCAACAATTGTCGCGTTTGGCAAATTCTCTTCGAGCAATTCTTTCACCCAGCTTCTTGGCAAGATATTTGGTCCATGAGGTTCGCCAGTATGAAGCTTAACGGCTATTTTTCCTTCAAGAACGCCTTTGATTTTATCGTAGGCTTTCTTTAATCCTTTTGAAGAAAGATCTCTCGTGAAATATACGATTGATTCTTCTCCGTCTCTATTTTCATATGGTATGTATTTTGTTTCTTCCATCTTTTTTGCCTCTCTTTTTTTAGAATAATATCACTAAAAAAGAAAACACGCACAATCATATGCGTGTTATGACTTATCTTATTTTATATATGCCTTATATGAGGTGACCTCTGGAATAACCTCGCCATCTATTTGCAAGGCCGTTGGTCTAGAGAAGGAAACTTCAATTACCTTCCCTTGAATCACGGAAACGTTCTTCTTTTTGTTTACATGCGTTCCTTTAAATATAGAAGGGAACATCATTAACGTGCCAAGTTTCCCTTTTCCATGCATTACAACTGAGGTGAGTAAATGGGAATTCCTTTCTTGGGAAGGCGCAACCATCATTCCCCCGCCATAATATTTGCCATTCATTGCCGCAGAAATATAAGTCTTTTTGAAGGTGAGTTCTTCTTTTCCATCAACCTTAACCTTAGCAATTGGCGGGACATATCCATGAAATAAAAGGCCAATGGTTATTTTGCCGTAATTGAGGTCTTTCTTACCTTTCTTTTTGAGCTCTTCGGCTTTTTTGCAACATTCTCCATCAATTCCGTAGCCAATTCCATTAATGAAACGGTATGTTTTCCCTTTAACTTCGACATATGGAAGATCCTTGATAAATTCATTTAGCTTAACAAGTTTTGTTACCTTATCCTGCTTGTCTTTAACGTCATTAAGGAAGTCATTGCCTGTTCCAAAAGGATATAAATATATGTCGCATGGCATTTCTTCATCGACTGGAAGAGTATTGATTTGATGGTTAAGCGTTCCATCTCCTCCGATAAGAATCACGGAATCTTTATTCGTTAATGTCTTCAAAATGGAAAGAATATCTGATTCAGTCAGGGATACTTCTTTTACTTCAGAATTCAAATTCTTAGTAAGTTCTTCCTTTATTGCGGGAACCTTATCTTTTAATTTCCCCGCAAAAGCTAAGTCGTTATAGAAAAGATAATTCATAAGCGTTTATTTCCTTTCAAGATCTTTTAGTATTGCCTCTCTTGCTCTAGAGGATATTTCAGTCGTTGTTTTGCCTGCGTATTCTTCAGGAGTTATAACGTCAACTAAGTCAACTTCGGAAACGCTTCTTCTCCATGGCGCCCTATTTTTTATTTCCTTTGTTCCTCTAAGACACACGACGACAATTGGGACGTTTGCCCAAATTGCCATCTTAAAAGAACCTGGGTGAAATTCAAGCAATGGAGCGTCAGTCTTATTTCTAGTACCTTCTGGGCAAATGCCAACCGCACATTGATTGGTTTTTAAATATTCAACCCCTTTTCTTATTGCTTTAACGCCATTTATTGGATTCTCTCTATCAATCGGGATATAGCCAGCCGCATGAATAAATGGGCCAGCGATAGGGAAATCCATATTTTCTGGCTTAGTGACCCAAGCCATTGGTTGGTTAGGCTTTTTTAATGCCGCAATAAGAATCATTTGATCGAAATTTGAGACGTGGTTAGAAATAATCACGAAATTATGATCCTTTGGCATCTTTTCAAAGCCATTCATCTTCCAAGAAATCTTGAAAAGATGTAAGCCCATCGTATCGGTCACCCGAATTATATGGTAATAAAACCTAGAGAATTTCTTAACCTCTTTCTTCTTGTTGATGCAAAATCCCCAAAGAATGAGAAAGAGGACCCATAAGGCAAAAAGAAGAAGATAGGCAATAGGCCAAAGAAGGATTCCCGTCCAAAAGAAAGTCCAATTGCTTGCTAAGCAAATGAAATAAGCACTCAAACCCGAAAGCAAGCCCGAGAGCAATAAAATAACAATTTCCAAACTAACCATAACGCATAAATTTTAGTCTTTATAATAATCATTAACAAGACACTTCGTTTACGAAACTAGTTATAAACAAGCCCCAAAACAATCTTATAAATATCCAAAAATCCAAATATCCCCTATAAAACCCACTTAAATTATTAAACATCTATGATATTTGTTGCGAAATCATGCAAATCAAAGAATAATTAAGCCATGAATGAAAATGAATTGATTGATTATCTTGCTTCTTATAATGGTTTTGAAAAAGACTATAAGAATCTTTTTCCGAATAAAGAAGAAACCATACGCCTTTTAATGAAAATCACTTTGCCAAATGATTTAGATGAAGAATTTTTTTCTTTGGAAAAAGGCTTTATTTCAGAAATGAATTCAAGGATCGAATTACTTGAATCAAAGAAAATCAAATTCAATGATGGCCTAGCTTTTATCAAACACGATCCCCTTTCAATAAAGGGTGATTTGCTAATCAATACCAATCTTAAGAACTTCTACACCCCGCAAAAAGTCATGGAAAAAAACATCAATGATGACATCACATTTCGTGGAGGTCTTGAAATAAGAAAAGACATCTTTGAAGAAATCGCCAAGCAAAATCACGATATCGAGCCTTGGGAAACCCATATAAGCAAAGGATATTACCTGCCATATAAAGAGATTTATCATGTTTATCTAAAAGATGAATTAGAAACCGAAGATGACATAAAAGAGTTCTCTTCGTGTGTTATCAATCTCTTAAAGAAAGCAAAAGATAACAAGCACAAAACAATAATTATCCCTCTCCTTGAAAGAGATTATAGACAAAACGAGCATTTCATCAGACTTACAAAAAGTTATCTAAGAACCTCTTCTAAATTAAAGGTAATATTTGTAACGTCAAATGATGAAATATACGATAAATATCTTTCATTATTCCATTAACACATGTTTCTTTTAATGGTAGAATTTCAGTAAAGATTTTTTAGGAGGAACTTACATAATGAAAAAATCTAAAAAAGGTTCTAAGCTTTCTTCTTTTCTTGGCTTAGTCGGAGGCTTACTTGGAATCGTTGCGATCTTTATGGGCTTCATGAATTTCGTGACTTTGACTGGCAAAGTTTTAGGAAAAGAAAAAGAACTTGGCTCATTAACTGGCTTTGTCGCAGCATTCGGTGCTAAAGCGGGAGACGAAACTCCTTCTTGGGCTACCTTCTCTGACGGAACCTCAGATGGCAAACTCACAATTGCTCTTAAGACCGGAATTCTTATTCTCTTTATCTTATTAGCAGTCGGCGCCTTACTTGCTATCTTTGGCAGCCTCATGAAGAACAAATTTGGAAAATTACTCGTTACAGTCGGCGGACTTGCAATGTTAGCTGGCGGCATCATGGCTTTCTGTAGCGTTGCTCTTTGCAATTTCCAATCAGCAGGTGACGCGTCACTTGGCTATACCTATTCTTTAGGAATTGGAGCCATCCTTACTGGTGTTATTGGCGGTGTTGGCGGATTAGTTTCCACTTGCAGCGGCGTTACTTCTTTAATCAAGTAATTACATTCATTTCTATTTTGGGTCATAAGTTTACTTATGGCCCTCTTTTTTATGCTAAAATCTTGCCGTTATGATTTATTTTGACAATGCCGCAAATAAACCCGCTTCCCTCGAAGTATTAAACGAATTGATAAATGTTGAAAAGGAATATTTAGGAAATTCCAATTCCCTTCATATCGCTGGTTCTTTAGCACATCAAAAATATTTGTCCCTCGAAAAGAAGGTTTTTGACTTATTAAAGTTAAATCAAAACGAATACGACCTTATTTTTACTTCCAGTGCGACTGAGTCAAATAATTTAGCGATAAAAGGAATATACGAATCATATTCTGGATACGGGGATACTTTTCTTTCCTCGGAATTTGAGCATTCTTCAACAAATGCAGCATTAGCCTATTTAAAAGATAAAGGGGCTAAAGTCCTTCTCCTTCCAACTTCTAATGACGGCAAATTGTCATTAGACAAACTGAATGAAATGTTAAATGAAGATTGTCTTCTTCTAGCCTTATCCCTAATTGAAGGTGAAGTTGGAACGATTCAAGATTATAAAAAGGTGCAAGAAATATTAAGCGGATCTTCTTGTCATTTGCTATTAGACGCAACGCAAGCGATAGGAAAAATAGATTTAGATTTAAATGGAATCGATATGATTTCCTTTGGAGGTCATAAGTTTGGCGGAATAATTGGAACTGCCGTTCTTTTAAAAAAGAAGGAAATAATTCTTACTCCTCTTCTACACGGAGGGAAAGCCGAATCCCCATATCGTGGAGGATCATTTCCAATAGGGCTATTTGCTTCATTCGTTAAAGCGTTAGAACTTTCTTTAGCAAATCAAAAAGACAATTACGCATACGTGTCTAGCCTATCTTCATATCTTAGAGAAGAAATGTTAAAAATAAATGGCATATCCCTAAACTCATTTGAAGGGAATCCGTATATCAATAATTTCTCACTCAAGGGAGTTAATGGAGGAAAGGTGGTCTCTTATCTTTCTGAAAAGGGAATCTGCATCTCACAAAAGAGTGCTTGCAGTATCCCTCAAACTCCATCAAAAGTCATAAATTCAATCTATCACGATAAGCAAAGAGCCTTAACTAGTTTTAGGATTTCCTTATCGGAAAATAACACAAAAGAGGAAATCGACGTCTTACTAGACACATTAAGGAGCGAATATGGGAAGTAAAAAAGAAAGAACATTCACTAAAGCCGAACAAATAGAACGTTCGCTAGATACTGAATTTAAATATGAAATTTGGAGAAAATTCATTGCCGCATTAGGCGAATATAAGCTTGTTTTGCCAAATGATAAAATCTGTGTTTGCATATCGGGTGGCAAAGATTCGATGTTAATGGGCCTTCTTTTCAAACACCTAAAGAAATACTCATCCGTTCCATTTGAAGTTGAATTCCTTGTTATGAACCCAGGTTATAACGAACTTAACCTCCAAATCATCAAAAACAACCTCCAAACTTTAGAAATACCCGCAAGAATTGTTGAAACGGATATTTTCGATATTGCTAATTCCACGTCTGAATCCCCTTGCTATTTATGTGCGAAAATGAGACGCGGGGCTCTTTACCGCATCGCTAAAAGCCTTGGTTGTAACAAAATTGCATTAGGTCACCATTACGACGACGTAATCGAGACAACCTTGATGAATATGCTAAATTCCGGTTCTTTTCAAACAATGTTGCCTAAGCTTCATTCCGATCATTATGAAGGAATGGAAATCATCAGACCTTTGTATTTGATAAGAGAGCAAAGCATTCTTGATTGGAAGAAATTCAACAAACTTACCTTCATTCAATGTGCTTGCCGTTTCACCGAGAATTGTTCAGTATGCGACAATGGATCAGGCGGATCACAAAGACAAAAAACAAAAATTCTCATCAAAGAATTAATGGATACATATTCTCCAATGGTTGAAAAAAACATTTTCAAAGCAGGCGGGAATGTCGTTCTTGATAAAGTTCTCGGCTATAAGGAAGACGGAATATATCACTCATATTTAGATGAATACAACGAAGATGGCGAGAGATTAAACAAGAAAATAGCCACGTACATGCTCGAAGAACAAGCTATAAACAAAGCTAAATCCGAGCACCGCGAATTTAAGGAAGACGACTCCTTCTACGATAAATTCAAAGATACAATAAAGAAATAGAAATCCCTAATAATAATTTCATTTTCAAAAAAAAGACCGCAAAACCCACGTATAAATTAAATTCATGGGGTTTTTACGGTCGATTTTTAGATTTTGACGCCTTTTTGAGGAAGAATATCCATTAATTCATCATAAGGCAAAGGTTTAGAGAAATAATATCCTTGAAGTCTTTCGCACCCGCACTTACAAAGGAAATCAACGTGTTCTTTTGTTTCAACTCCCTCTGTAAGAGTTCTTATGCCAAGTCTCTTAGCCATAGTAACTATTTCAGAAACGATGACTTTTGATTTTTCGCTAAGCGGACGCAAGAACGCCATATCAATCTTGATCTCATCAAAAGAGAAATCCTTAAGAACGTTCAATGAAGAATATCCCGAGCCAAAGTCATCCATCCAAACTTCATATCCTGACGATTGGAAATTATCGAGGATGTTTTGGATCAAATGCGGATCTCCCATCGTTACCGACTCTGTTATTTCAATAAACACCGATTTCGGGGGAAGATTGTATTTTTTGACTGCATTTTCCACTTCTTCAAACGGTTTGCTAGAAAGAAAATCATTTCTAGAAAGGTTAAAAGAGACTGGAATAACTTTGTGCCCTAAATCAATTTCCTGACGAATCTTTTTGCAAACTTGATCAATGATATAAAGATCCAGTTTGAATATAAGTGAATTATCTTCAAGTACGGATATAAAATCAGCAGGAGAAAGAAAGCCGATATTTGGATCATCCCATCTACTTAAGGCTTCACATGCCGCAAGGGAAAAATCCTTCGAATTGATAACTGGCTGATAATAGAGTTTGATCCATTCTTTTTCAATCGCCTCATCAATATGCTCGATAACATATTTCTTTTTATCGCTTATCGCCTTTAATTCAGCATCGTAAGCTCTGTAATTAAGACTTGGGTTACGTTTTATGCTTTGACAAGCAAGTTGAGCGTAATCAATATAAACCGATGGTTCATCAAAATCTTCTAAGAAATATAAGCCCGCTTTTGCTTTAAGAGCGTTATTGTCATTGACGGTAAAATGCTCTTTTAGGACGTTTTCGACTTTGCTAAATGAAGATGTTTCGATGTTTTCTTCTTTATCAAGAACGGCGAAATGGTCATCACCAAGACGTGATATATAGGCGTTTGGATAATTTTCGCGAAGAATGTTAGCAAATTCTTTTAACGCTTGATCACCTGCTGAATTGCCAAATTCAAGATTGAAGAATTTAAATTGGACGAAATCATAATAAACAAGGCAATATTTTGAAGGATCTTCCTTCCTTTCTTTGATCTCATTCATCTTTGTAGCAAGATGAGACATCGTTAATAGACCCGTCAAACGATCATAATTCAATGTTTCGGTATAGGTGATATCTCTAACAAATATCATGACGTCTTTTGTATAGTCGTAAATTGACGTGCTATTCATGACTACGACCGTCTCGTAACGTTTTAGTGCGCCATCGATAAGGAAATTGCTAACTAAAGAAATTGAGCGTCTATCTTTTCCTAGATTAGTTTTAAGCGATTTGGAACTTAAAGTTCCTAAGAACGAATCCTTACTTTCGTTAGAAACGAATTTATCGCATATAAGGCGAACGAAATCATCATAATTAACGGCTTTTGATGAGCATTCGCGGAAAATATTGTCCGCTTTAAAAATCATGAATTTGCCAGAAAGAAGATTTACATAACATTCCGCATGGTTATTGTCAGAGATGGTTTCTCTAAACTTATCATAACGCTTAAGCAAATCGGCTTTTTGCTCATAAGAATCATCTAATTGACTGATTTTTTCAATCATTCCCATTACTTCAAAGGGCTCGTTCTCTTTTCCTTTTCTATTCGTAGTTAAGGAAATCGTATAAAAATCATTTGGATCTTTTTTAGATGCAAATTTTATTGAAACGCTAGATGATGAATTTCCAACTGAAGAAAAAGCCTCGTTAACTTGAGAAACAAAATCTTCATTGGCTAAATCTTCAATGAAAGTTTTTGGCGCGTTACGATAAATAAACGTGCCAATCGATAATTTTTCCATCGTGTTTTCTGGAACGACGATGATATTAAGCTTCGGATAATACCAAAACGTGCCAATTGACATATTATCGATGTTTTTTTGGTATGCAAAACGGTCCGATAATTCTCTTTCAATAACGAATGATCTTAATATAGAGCCGACACGTTTAATAACTTCTTTTTCTTCATCGCTCCAAGGCTTATTCTCTTCTCCTTCTTTCCTTTGAAAAGAAACAAAGCCTATGCAAGACTCATTTTCTATATAGCCATATGCTAAATTGCCTAATGCAGTTCCGATTCGTTTTGAAGAAATTTGGCTATCAAAAACATATGTTTCATTTCTCTTAAAGACTTGATAGAAATTATGGACATCCGAATCTTGCAAAACGATAAGGTTATATCGCATGGTATTAAAATGAGGGCCATGAGAAACATAGGCATAAGCATAATGATTCTTAGCGCCCATATTCTCACAAACGTATATTTCTGATAAATCCAATTCTTTTGCGATTGCGTCAAGGAAAGATACAACAGCATCGCTTGAGACCTGTTTTGCGTAATCTTTAATCCGGCTAAAAGAATCTAGCAATTTCGAAATATTATCATTCATATCTTTAATTATCAGCCATTATGAGACGACTAATATATTTTATATAAATTTTAACGTTAAATTCAACTAAAAATAGAATATAGCAATTCGATAATTTTCTTTATTAGAAAAACCGCCTAAATATAGCAATAAATCTACATTTAAGCGGTAATTGTTAAGATAATTCAACCTTTCCTGTATAGAGGTCGTAATATGCCCCTTTTAAAGAGAGGAGTTCATCTTGCGTTCCTCTTTCGATTATCTTTCCGTGATCCAACACCATAATTTCATCAGCGTCTCTTATGGTTGATAACCTATGGGCGATAATCATGACCGTGCGATCTTTCTCTAGGGCATCTAAGCCTTTTTGGATAAGCATTTCGCTACGTGTGTCGATATTTGAGGTCGCCTCATCAAGAATCATGACTGGAGGCCTATTTAAGGAAGCCCTCGCTAAGCCAAGAAGTTGCCTTTGCCCGGCTGAAAGATTTCCTCCGTCATCGTATAACATTGTTTCGTATCCATTAGGAAGTCTTCTAATAAAGCTATCCGCGCAAGACATCTTGGCCGCATCAACTATTTCTTCATCCGTTGAATGAAGACGAACGTACTTGATGTTATCCTTAATGCTTCCGGTGAATAAGTGGGTATCTTGCGTGACCATCGAGATGGCTCTTCTAAGGGAAGTCAATTCGATATCTTCAATATTGATGCCATCATAATATATAGCCCCGCTATCAAGAGGATAGAATCTAGCAAGTAAGGAAATGATCGTGGTTTTTCCAGCTCCCGTTGATCCAACAAACGCCGATTTCTTCCCTGGATGGGACTCAAAGGAGATACCTCTAAGGATTTCTTTTCCCTTCGCATAAGAGAAATGAACGTCCTCAAACTTGATTTCTCCTCTTAGTGGCCTTCTTTCAAACTTGCCATTATCTAAAGGAATCTTCCAGCAATAACGGTCTTGGAAATCCTCTTCTTCGCTTATCTTCTCTAATGATGCCTTTCCAAAATTAGGCTCATCTTCTTCATCAAGGAAACGGAAAATTCTTTCCGCGCCTGCTGCCGCAACCATGAAATTATTAAGATGTTGTGTGAAGAAATTGAATGGCTGACAAGCGTTTCTAGTTAAAACAAGATATGTTTGCAGTTGACCAAAAGTTATTGGCCCTGCCCAACCAGTGCATAAGGCAAGGACGCCTAAAACCGAGGAAATAGAGAAATTAAGATAGCTCAAAGAAACGAAGAAAGGAATGTTGACTTGGGTATGAAAGAAGGCTTTTTCTGAAGAAACTCTCCAAGTGTCGTTTGCTTTAGAGAATTTCTCAAAAGACTCATTTTCATGCGAGAAAGCCTTAATAACCTTTACGCCAGAAACATCCTCTTCAACCACGGAATTAACCGCGCTAAGAGCACTTTGTTGTTTACGGAAATATTTCTTGCTAGCCTTCGTGTTAAAATACATGAAAACAAACATGATGATAATGAAGGCAAGGACAATCAAAGTAAGATAGACGTTAATCAAGAAAAGAATTGTGATTGTCGCGACTATTTTTACCGCTGAGAAAAGAATATTCGAGAAAGATTCGTTAAGTGCATTAACGATTGAATCGACATCGTTGGTGAAATAAGACATCAATTCGCCATGTGTATGCTTATCAAAATAAGACATTGGCAAGGTTTGAGTCTTCTTCATTAACTCATTTCTTATGCGATAAAGGACTCTTTGAGTGGCCATGACCATTATTTGGTTATAGATAAAGGTTGAAATAACCGCGACTGCGATAAGGATGATGATTGGAGTAAGGGAATTTAGCAATAATTGCATTCTTACTTCAGGAGTTTCATGAATGTTATCGATGATTCCGTCAGTTACTCCTCCCGCTAATCTAGAGACAAGAATCTCACAAAGCCCTGAGAAGATAGCCATTAGCAAGGCAAGGGCAACTAAAGGCCAAACCTCTTTTAAATAGCTAAAAAGCCTAAACAAAGTCTTAGGCAAATCTTGTGGTTTATTTTTTCTTTCCATCTTATTTGCCCTCCATTTGGATATGATAAATATCCTTATATATCTCATCAGTTTGTAACAGTGTTTCATTATTGCCGATAGAATTGACTCTTCCTTCATTAAGAACGATGATCTTATCCGCGTCTTTGATTGAAGATACTTTCTGGGATATGACGATTTTTGTCATATTTGGCAGTTTGTTACGAAGATTTTCTTTTAATTCCGTCTCGGTGATTCTATCTAAGGCGGAGAAAGAATCGTCGAGAATCAAGATTTTAGGTTTCTTTATAAGGGCTCGCGCGATGCAAAGGCGTTGTCTTTGACCTCCAGAAACGTTGCTACCCGTTTGGCCAAGCTCTGTATCGTAGCCATTTGGCAACTTATTCATTATGAAATCGTGGCAACAGGCGATTTTACACGCTTCAATGATTTCTTCATCAGTCGCATCTTTCTTTCCCCAACGAAGATTATCTTTGATGGTTCCAGTGAATAACGTTGGATTTTGGAAAGAGATGGCAATGTTATTTCTAACCTCCTCAAGGGAATAGTCTTTAATGTTATTTCCATCAATAAGAATTTCTCCCTCAGAGACGTCATAGAATCTTTCGATAAGATAAATCAAAGTGGATTTAGAAGATCCAGTTTGTCCTAAAATCCCCACGAATTCCCCGTCTTTTATTTCAAAAGTGTTATCTTTGATGACATATTCTTCGCCATCTTCTTTGTATTTGAAGGAAACGTGATTGAAATTAATTTGGCCTTTTTCAATTCTCAAAGGAGAATCTTTTTTATCAATGATACTCGTTGAAGTTTCAAAGACTTCCTGAACTCTTTTCTTTGATGCCTCGCTACGAGTGAAAATCATGAAAACGTTGCTAAGCATGTTTAAAGAAGCCATCATTTGATTTACATAGCTAAGGAATGTTGCAACATTGTTAACAGCGTCAGCGTCTTGCGCCTTAAGAATGGCCGTTTGTCCGCCAATATATAAAACAGCAATGATGCATGAATAAGTCATTAATTGCATGAATCCCATGTTTAAAGCGGTTAGTCCTAACGCTTTTCTTCCGATTTTCTTCGAATTTTCGTTAACGTTTCTAAACTTTTCTTCCTCATAATCCATTTTGGAATTAGAACGGATGAGTTTTTCCGCAACTAAGGTTTCTTGAGTCGTTCTATTGATGTCATCAAGTGCGGATTGAAGTTGGTAAAACTTTGGTCTAGCAAAGAAAACGATTGTAAATAAGGCGA
>CAVJFO010000031.1:0-14667 GCA_963648925.1 Hallerella sp. | reverse complement strand
GCGTGGTTTTTTGGATTTTTGAATATTTTATTTGTTTTTTATCGCATCAATTGGCTTCTTGCTAGCGATTCTAATAACCGGCAATAAAGCGGAGATGATACTTGCACCAATTGAAATGCCAAATAAGGCGAGAACGACAATGAAATTTGGATTCATCAAGGTAAAATCAAACGCGGCATTCTTCAATAATTCCTTGTTAACGATACCTGAAATAACAAAGACGGCAATTGTTGAAAGAAGGAAATTGGTGAAGGCGATAATAAAGGCTTCCGAATAGAAAATCTTGAAGACATCCATGCGTTTTGCACCAACCGCACGCAAAATGCCAATCTCTCTCTTCTTGTTGTTAATAGAAACAGAGATGAAATTGTAGAAAAGCAACATGCTAAATATGGCTAATACAATGCCAACATAGACGAAAGCATGTGTTAAAATCTCAACAATAAGCGCCATTTGCTCAACCGCTAATAAGGTGGTGTTATTTAGATTAACCATCCATGATCCATGAGCGATATCTTCCTCTAAGTTATAGGAGAAAACGTTTTTGTATTTGAGATAAAAACTAAGGAAAGAATCAAGGTTAGCGTTTTTAATAGAGATAAAGCCAGTTGAATCATAATTATAATTGTATTTGCCATTTTCTCTTAACGCGTTAACAAGCGTTGTTGCAGTATCTTTAGAGACTTTAATGCCATTTGACATCGTATCAATGGCAATATCCATATCAAAGCCAACAGTTTTGAAAGTTACTGTCTTGTTTGGGTTTTTATAATCTTCTCCAACCGCTAATTCACCAGAGAGCGAAACTGCAGGAAATTCATTAACTTCTTTTAATGTTTCAATGATTTTTACATCGGATGTTTTCTTAAAAGAAATGTATTCTTCGGTTTTCTTACCTTCTGTTGAAGAAAATAAGAATTTGCGAACTTCTTTCTTCTTTTTATCCGCACTTTCTTCACTCTCACCGCTATTGATGTATTTCTTATACAAAGATTCATAATTATCGTTGATATAAGTATCAACATCAGTGTTGTATTCCTTTAATGCAGCTTTATATTTATCGACGAAATTAGATTTTGAATATTCTTCTTTCTTTTCTTCATTAGATGCTAATTCGTAATAATAATTCGCTAAAGGTATTGGCGTTTCGTATTCATCTAGTTTTGTTTTATTGTTATCGAAATAATATACATTAAGCGTAGGAGAATAACGAATAACGCTCTTATCGCTGCCAAAGTTTGAGGCTACTACGATTCCATCGTTTGAAGTGTCTTCCTTTTGGATGAATATTTGAGAATGGATCGAAGCAGACTGTCTTAAGCCCATGGCTGATTGATAATATGGATCATCAAATGAAGCAGGAAGTCCCGTATCAACAATGCCAGTAATCGTGTATGTCTTGCTGCCAATTTCATCGCTTAGGTCAATCGTTAATTTTTGTCCAAGAATGGTTTCTGGGGTTACATCTTCCGCCTTGATGAATGAGGAATAATCATTGCTTGTGTAAAAGCCTAAATCTTTATACGAAGAGTAAGCATACAAAGATATGGCACATTCGTTCGCCTCCTTTGGAAGACTTCCGTAAGAGAGTTTAAAACCAAAGTCATCCAAGAATGAATCTTTGATATACATACGAGAAGACCAGTTAAAAAGATGAAGTTGATCGTTGTAGTTTTGACCGCATCTAAGAGGTACAGGGTTCATGTTGGTATAATTTTGATAGACTTTTGCGCCTGTTTTTTCAATTTCTTCAATTCTAGAAGAAGAAAATCCAATTCCCGTCCCTTGTTCTTTGATATAAGAGTAGAAAGTATTTAATTCATTCCTTTGAATGGTTGATTTAAGGGCGGCTTGCTCATTAAAAAGAGACATCGTAAGACTTGCGCCAAACAAAGAGAAAGAAATGGTTGATAAAAGAACGGTCATAACAAGCCTGAATGGTTTGACTTTGATCGATCTTGCACCCATTCTAAAGGCTTGCCAAAGAGAGAACTTACTCTTGATAGTCTTAAATTCATCGTTATTGGATTTAATGTCGTCTTCATTTGTTTTCGTGAAAGAATTTCTTTCGCCATTCTCATCGATTTTTGCGGCTTGGCAAACGGCCTTGTTAACATTTTTATCCGCGACAATATAGATATCATCCTCCGCTTTGGAGATTGCCTCGTTAATGTAAGTTAAATCATCAGAAGTTAGTTTATGGTCTTTGTTGATACGGATGACATTCTCACCAAGAATTGAAAGTCCTTCTGTAGCATTAACATTCGCAAGAGGCTTCTTTTCTAAATCCGAGATGATTTTTCCATCCTTAAGTTCGATGACGCGATCACCAAAATGCTCAGCAAATTCACGGTCATGGGATACAACAACGACTAATTTCTCTTTTGAAAGATTTCTTAACGTCTCAAAAACTTGCTTGCCGGTGTTGCTATCAAGCGCACCTGTTGGCTCATCGGCAAAAATGATTTTTGGCTCTTTGACTAAGGCCCTTGCAATCGCGACTCTTTGCTTTTGCCCACCAGAAAGTTCATTTGGCTTTCTTTTTTCATATCCGCTAAGATCAACTTCAGCAAGAATGTTTTTAATTATTTCATCAGTCGCTTTTTTATGTTGCAGTTGCAAGGCTAAGGCAATGTTTTCCTTAACCGTGAAATCACTAAGAATGTTATATTCTTGGAAAATGAATCCTAAATAAGTGTTGCGGTAAGAATCGAACTCGCTCATCGAGAATTCCTTGCTTGATTTTCCGTCAATGATAATCTCTCCCTCATCCGCTACATCAAGTCCGCCAATGATATTAAGCAATGTCGATTTGCCTGAGCCAGATTTTCCTAAAATGAAAACCAAACCAGTCTCTGGAAACTTAATTGAAACATCATTTAACGCATATACGGGGTCGCTATTTTTAACTTTATAAACCTTCTTTAGGTTCTTTACTTCTAACATAGGTTCGCTCCTCTCTTGTTTGTCTTGTTAATGATAAGGTATCCAACGTCGTTTATAAATGTTTTTATTGTATTTGTTCCTTTACAAATGACTAATTTTATAACTATGTAATAGTATCTTTGCATTGAATCAAAAATAGCGGATATGTCACATTTCATTGATCAACTTTAAAAATAGTTAAAAATGAATAAATTTATCAGTAAAAAAGTAAATCATTTCTTGACATTATTTCTATCCGTTTTAAATTTTCACCATTAAGTCACTTTATAGTACTTAGTAATGTTAACAAGGAGTTTAAATTATGAAAAAAATGAAAAAAGCCTTAGTCTTAACCTTAGCTGCCTTAGCCCTCGGTGCATGCGGCGAGGTTAATAGCGAGGATTCTTCATCAGCTGATTCATCAACTTCAGAAGTAGTTTCCTCTAGCGAAGAATCATCATCCGAATCATCTTCTTCATCTTCATCAGAAGAGACGATCGAATGGAGCGAGGAAGAAAAAGCTTTGATGCTTAAATATTGCGGAGCCATTCTTCCAGATGCGGCAAAAGTAATGTCTGGCACAATCACTTTTGAAGAAGTTGAGGATTCAAGTGGCAATTCTGCTTTAGTCATTTATAACGAAGCGGAATCATTCACCATCGAGAATTATTACACCTATCTTGAAAAAGCAGGTTGGAATGTCATTAAAGGCTATAATGGCAACGCCGTTCAAACGGATAGCGATGGCATCGAATTTGTCGAATTGACATATGAATCAGAAGATAAATCAGTCGGTTATGATATGGTTTATTATTGGAGCGAAGCAACCACCGATTCTGAAGGCAATACAGTTCCAGCATGTAATATCATTCAATGTTATAACGATTTAGTTGCCACTCCAACAGAAGATGAAGATTGGTCAGATGAAGACAAAGAAACGATGGTTGATGTCATCACCACCGAACTTCCATTCATCAACCTTGGTTCATTGAATAGAGTTTATGAACCTCAAAACGGAGTCTTATCAATAATTGACGTATACACGGTTGATTTAACCGCACAATATTCTGCCGCATTAGTCGCTGATGGATTTATTCTTGATACAAGAACAAGTCTCTTTAACGACATGTTCATCTTATCAAAGACACTCGATGATGGTGCAACAATTGACGCATATCTCTATTATATGAACGGCAATACCTTCAACTTCGTCTATACGCCATATGTAACAACATACACAAGCTGGCCAGTCGCCGAATTAGAAGAAATCGAGAGCAAAACAGGCATCACAATCCCTGAATTCTCAATCGATGAAGATGGTCATTACTATGTCTTCAAGAAAAACGGAGTTCTCTATATCCAAGGCGAAAGCACAAGCGTTGATTCTTGGCTTTATGAAGAAGATTTAAATGCAGCAGGCTTAACCCAAAAAGATTGGGGTTCGCCATTTGCAAACTGGGATGAGACAATCGCTGTTACTTGCGATAACATCTATGACTCCGATTATTCTGTAATTGGCATGCAAGTTGCAATCGAACTTACCACCCCAACTTCCACCTTCTCTGAGACTTGGCCAAGCGCTACAATCTCCGAAGTCATAAGTGACGTTCTTGGAATCGAGGGATACACTCTTCCATCCTTAGGCGATATGTCCGCTTATACTTCTGACAAAATCAAATATGAAGTATTAGGAGAGGATTACGTCGCTTCGCAATATGAATACTATCTAGAAGATATCACAACGTATCCATTCTGGTATGAAGATCTTCCTGTTGATTATACCGAAGAAGATATCGAGAAACTCGCTAGAGAATTAGCCGTTGCCGATGCAGGTATCACAATCACTGTAAAAGATAGCTCTGATTTTGCAACCTATAATGCTTACGAAGAACTCCTTGATTCCCTTTGCTACCACAAAGAATATGGCTGGTCTGGCGAAACATTTGAAGATAAAGATGGCAAAGTTTCCATATATCTTGATGGAGTTTGGTATGAAGATTATGATTCTGGCACAACGACAATCACCATTAAGAAAGGCAGTGGAGAAACCCACACCCCAACCTTAGAATTCGCTTCAGAATCATATGAGATTGGCGTTGGAAACTCCCAAAAACTTCAACTTAATAAGGATATGCTTCCATATGATGTTACATATACATCAAGCAATCCAGATAAGATTAGCGTCAATAGCGCTGGATTCGTAACGGTTTCTTCCAATGCCGTTGACGGAGACGAAGCAACAATCACCGCTTCTGTTACAACCTCTTCTGGCGAAATAATTACTGCAACATGCACAGTTACCGCTATTGAAGTCCTTGATTATGACGCAGAATCCACAATTTCCGCTATCGCTAAACTTCTTGAAGATGAAGGATATACAGGTGCAAGCATCACCACAGATGAAGAAGGCAATTCAACCTTGAAATTAACCTTCGACACATCAGTCGATACTTCCATCACTCAAGAAGGACTTAGAACCTTAGCTGAAGAAAAGCTTATCCCAGAAGGATTTGTTATCAGCTATGGCATGAACGTTGATGGAGACGATGTCACTTGGTCTAATCGTTGGAAATATGATTCTGGCGAAGAAATCGGAACGGGCATGTCAATGGATTGTCTCTTCTATTACCAAGATGATGAGTTCGAAAAAGTCGAAGTAATGTATTTCGTCTATGCATTAAACGATAATCCAAATACGGTAATCTTAGAAATATCCGCTTATAACACCGATTATTAATCCTTAGATTATCAAAGACCCTATGTTTGCAAAAACAAGGGTCTTTTTTAATTCTTTGAACTTAAATTAGCAAAATAAAAAGGCCAATTCATGAGGCTAACACCCCAATAAATGGCCTATTTAATTTTAGATATAACTTTTATTCTTCGAGTGCAAAGAATTTATCCGCATGCTCACTATTTAGTTCCTTAAACTTTGCTAAGCATGCTTCGTGAACGTATATTTTCTCTAATGATGATGGTATTTCAACAATGGCGAATTCCGGATTTCTATCAAGAATCGTCGCCTTCTTAAGACTATTGGCATCTTGGAAAGCATTCGAATATCCGATCACGCTTTCTGGAAGAGTCAACTCCTCTATGGAAGAATATCTGAAAGCAGGCTTAACTTGTTTAATTCCTTCGTTCAATGTAACCGATTTTAATGAAGTACAATCGCCAAATACATCCCATTCAAGTATTTCAAGAGAGGAAGGCACTACAACTTCTTTAATGCCTGTATTAGAGAAAGCGTAGCTATCCATTTCACGTAAACCATTAGGGAAATTTACTTCCGTTATCGATCCGCATTTATAGAAGGCTGAATTTCCAATATGCTCAAGACTCTTTGGGAGAGTAATTGAGTTCATGTCTTGCTGGTTAAAGAAAGAAGATTGACTTATTGAAATGGTGCCTTCCTTAACTTCAAAGCCTCCTGAAATTACTCCTTTATAAGTATAGAGAACGTTGTTGATATAAACGGCTCCGCTATTTTGAGAAATATACCACGCGGTGTTACTAAATGCATTTGCGCCTATTCTTTTTATTCCTTTTCCGAAGGTGATCTCGCTTAAATTCGTATTCCAACTAAAAGCACTTCCGCCAATCTTTTTAACGCTATCTGGGATGATCACTTTACTTAAATTGTTATCCGAGAAAGCGCTACTGTCAATTTCTTCAAGTCCATCATTTAAAGTAACTGAATTAAGGTTTTTATTTTGAAATACCGAGCTATTTATTTTTACGATTGGCATTCCTTTGTAATATCCAGGTATTGTTAAATCAGATCCCGTTCCAGTATATTCACTAATGATATATCCGCCTGACCCGTAGCCATAAGGATCGTAATTGTAGAACATAGAGATTCCATTGCTAAGAGTGACGGTTTCTGGTGCCCAATCGGCATATAATGTAACGTCACTTTTTGGACAATATGGCAATGTTATGGCCTTATCAGACAAATCTTCTTTTAAATGCCATCCCGCAAAAGCGTACCCGTCTTTAAAAATCACAGCCGAAGCGTGATACAAGGCCTCGCCTTCTTTAATATATTCATCTGGCAAAGGCCCGGTAGGTAGTTCTCCTTCCGCGCCACTTCCACGAAACTCTCCACCATTCATTTCATATTTCACATGAATATAATTTTTATAAACGGCTTCAACTTTAATATCTTTTGTTAACGCTTTGTATCTAAAAGTGTCAACTTCGATTTTCTCTCCATCGCAATACCAACCTATAAAATATGCATGGTCTTTAACTGCTAAAGTGTCTGGGAGAGGGATATCTTCGTTTCCAGCGGTCTTAAATTCTTTGACGAGTTCACCATCGATATAAAAACTAATTGTATATTTTATTGTATTGGAACTTTCCCCATCATTATCCGATTTATTCGGATTGAATAGGTTACAAGAGGCAAGCCCACTTATTGAAACGAGGGCTAAACACATAAAACATTTTCGAAATTTCTTTTTCATTTTTTGCTCCTTCATGATATGAAAACTATAACAAAGCTTGCGCCAATAAAGCGCTAATTGCAAAAAGATAAAAAATCAAAAAATTCAAAAATCCATACTAAAACCCGCTTATTTTTAAAGAAAAAAGACTCACTAGAATTTATCTTGTGAGTCTAATTTGTTAGTAGAATCTATCTATTCTTCTTCAGGAGTCTCTTTTTTCTTAGAGAGAACAAGCGTTCTTACTAAGACCCAAGCTGTACCTGCGACAAAGAATGTTCCTAAGACACCATCAATGATGTAGAACATGATTCTCCATCCGGATGTCTTATAAGTGATGATTGTACCAGGGGCAACGCCTTGCATAGCATTGGAGTTAGCAACAGTATAGAAGACATTGTGGTAGGCTTTTCTAATAGCTTGTCTAGCAGTTGCAGAGCTATTATCGCTGAAGTCAGCCTTGAAGCCAAGCCAGGTAAGTTGCATATCTGTTCCAGCTCTCATGCCTTGGTCTGGAGACATGTAATCATAGAGGTTGAAGTCAGAAAGTGCGAATCCTCTGAATCCCCATTCATCACGGAGAACGTTAGTCATAAGGCTCTTGTTTCCGCCAGCCCATGTCGTTCCGATTCTGTTGAAGGATGACATGACGGCCGTGCATGCATTCATCTCTTTTTGAGAGTGATTACCGTCTTTATCGGAAATGTAATCAATTTGAGTCTTTGCTTCTTTGACAACGATCTCAAATGGTTTGAGGTAGATTTCACGGATTGTTTGTTCGCTTGCCCAAGTGCAAAGAGCTGTTGTTCTCCATGTTTCTTGATCGTTTAATGCGAAGTGTTTGATATAAGCATATAATCCTTTATCAGCGGCACCAGAAACAACATTTGCGGCAATCTTACCGGCTAAGACGCCATCTTCGGAATAATATTCGAAGTTACGTCCAGCAAATGGTGAACGGTGTGTATTCATGGCTGGACCATACCATCCAGAGAAGCCTGGATTCATAGAAAGGGATTCTTCGCCAATGGCCGTACCCATATCTTTGCCTAATTCTTTATTGAAGGTTGCGGCAAGAAGAGGCTCAGACATATAAGCGGTGACATTGCTATATTTGCTTCCAAGAGCAGAGAAGCCTTGAGGGCCATCATGATCTTCGGTTGCTGGCTTATCAACACTTTCCATTGCTGGGGTGTTATAAGCACCGTTGATGAGATATTTGCCAGCATTCTTGTAGTCATCTTCCGTTAATTGGTTAAGAAGTTTCTCGTATGCTTCATCATCATAATCAAGACCTCTAACATCAATCAACTTAAGGCCATTGCTTTCGCCCATTGTTGGCATAACGTCATTATCATCATTTGTAACTTCGTATGGTTTTAAGCCATCAGCAACGCTCTTGCCGTTGATTGTGATCTTATCGGCTTCGGCATCTTTGGCTGTTGGGGCGCTTGGATAGGTTCCATCAAAGTCTTTTCTAGACATTTCGAAGGCGTATCCGTCAGTCTTTGTATCCTTGAACATTGCAGAGACATCATCAAATTGATTGGTGACTTCCGCTTTATCTGAACTTCTTTGTTTGTAGGTGATTGTATCCTTAACATCAAAGCTGATAGAAAGTTTTTCGCCTGATGCATTCGTAGAGACTGTATGGCTGTTTTCTTTTATTTCAACATAATATGTGCCTTTTTCAAGCTCATATCCTTTGAAATTGTTGTTGTTCTTATCATTATAATCATAAGAAGCCATGTCTTCTTTCTTGATTGTAAGGGTGACTTCTTCACTCTTACCTGGTTCAAGAATGGAGGTTTTTGCAAAATCGCCTAAGACTGTGGAGGCTTTTTCAATTCCGCCTTCAGTGTATGGAGCGGTGTAGTAGGCTTGAACAACTTCTTTACCTGCAACACTGCCAGTATTCTTAACTTCAACGACAAGTTTAACTTCAGAATCAGTAACATCACTTGATTTGATTGTTTTGCTAAATGTCGTATAGCTTAAGCCATAGCCAAATGGATAAGCGACTTGCTGCTCATAATTGGCCTCATTTGAACCATAACGTGTTTCATAATATCTATAGCCAACATAGATGCCTTCTTCGTATTCGACAAAGTGAGCATCAAGGGAACCGCCATTACCACCGGAAATGCTGCTAACGCCGGTATATTGGTTGATACCATTTGTGGCAAAGTTGACAAATGTTGGATCGGCAGTGAAGTCTCTTGAATATAAATCAGGAGTCTTGCCGCTTGGGTTAACCTCACCAGAGAGGATTTTTCCTAATGAATTGAAACCAGTTGAGCCTGGTGAACCCGCCCAGATGATGCCATCGATATCGTTATCATCTTTAAGATCGCCGATTTCCATTGTCGTAGAGTTATTTAAAACAATGACAACTTTAGAATAATTGGCTTTTGCAAAGGCGATCATGTCTCTTTCTTCTTTAGAAAGTTCAAGCTCATGTTGTCCTTGGGCATAATTGTTAACTTCGCTTTGAGCATTTGATGCAACAGTGTCGCCTTTATTTAGGATCTCTTGGCTAGCGCTTGTTGCCGAGTCAGCGTTCAAATCTCTTGAAAGATCAAGACCTTCGCCACCACAACGAGAGATAAAGACGACGGCTGCTTCTGAATTATCAACCGTGAAGTTATATGTTGAAGGATTGATTTCACCGATAAAGAACGTGGAATTGTCATAGTTATCCATGGCAATATTTTGTCTTGCGTAATTGTTCTTTTCGCTTTCAAAGAAGTTATAAACGTTTTGATCAACTGTGAATCCTGCTTTTTCTAAAGCACTCTTTGGATTTGCGCATGTGCTTGTATCAACGTTACCAGAGCCGCTTCCGCCATAAACTGGGTCAACAGCGCCTCTTCCTAACAAAGCAATCTTTGTTGATTTAGAGATTGGTAAGGCATTATCTTTGTTTTTGAGCAAAACCATGCCTTCATCACAGATTTTCTCAACGGTTTTTTCGCCATTTGCTTTCGCGTCTGCGCTACCTGAGCTCTTCTCGGTAGATTTGCTAAAAGAGGCCGTGTAGTAATTGGAATTCCAATTCTCAGCTCCTTCGGCTGGGGTTTTGACGATGTCGCCTTTTCCAAGGACCGACCAGTAGTTTCCAGCATAGGTGTCTAAAATCGTGGCAAACTTAGGGAGAAGGCATTCAATTGTGATGACTGCCGCTCCAGATAAGGCCAAGAAAGGGACCCATATGGCTAAAAACTTAGAATTTTTCATTCTTTTCTTTTTGGACATATATTTTCTCCTTTTTTGTCCCTCGTCTTTTAAACAAATAGACGAGTTGTAACCCATAAATGAGAGTTGCTAGGATGAATATATTTCAAAAGAAAGCCCTTTCATAGGCTTTTGGCGTGCTTTAACAACTATTAGTCGTTATTTGATTTTTCGCAAATAAAAGTCATCGTAAGCTTAAAAATATCGCTTTCTGTCGATATTTTCATCACTCCATTATATTTTCTTACGATGTTTTTCATCGATTTAAGGCCATATCCGTGATAATCTTCATCTTCCTTAGAGGTTAGAATCTTTCCATCGCTCATTTTGAGAGTTTTTGGGTCAAAGAAATTTTCGAGTTCGACGGAAATAATGTTACCTTTGGCTTTGATTATTAACGAAATATGTCTCTTTCCTTCGTCTTCTAATTTGATTGTTGCTTCAATGGCATTAGATATAGCGTTATTGAAAAGAACATATAGATCAACATCAGACATGAAAGAGAGAGATTTTCCATCGGCAATAGACGTAAATTTGATATGGTTATTCTCACATCTTAACGCGTTTCTCGTTAAAGCGGTATCTAAGGCTTTATTCCCGGTTTTTACGACCGCATCATAGACATCTATATCCTCATAAATATCTTTGAGGTCTTCTTTTGTTACATTTCCATTCGATGTAAGTAGATTCACGCGATGTTTAAGATCGTGAAATTTGATATTTAAAGAGTCAATATTCTCACGGGAAATCTCATATTGTTTCTTGCTTTGCTCAAGGATTTGTTTCTCAATTTGGAGTTCTTCTTGGAGTTTGTTTCTTCGCATGAATACGAAAAAGAAGACCATCGCGACTAAACAGCTAGAGAAATTAGAAATAAGACCGACTAGATAAACAACCTTGTTGTCATTTTGATAATAGGCAATCCTTAGAACGCTTGAAATGACGATTGTAAAAATAACGACGATCAAGCCAAAGAAAACCAATTGGTTGGAATTATATACGAACTTGAGGTTTTCCCTCCTTTGTTCTGAATAGTAATAATAGAAAATCGCATATGTTAAAATCAAAATAACTCCGTTAATCGTGTAAATCATGAGTTTATTCAAGAAAGCATTATCGCTAATCGTGGTATAAAGCTGAATTGAACTAGTTATCGTTGAAGCAAGGATATTATTTATATGATGTAAAAGATAGGAAGTTAGGGCGACAAGCAAGGCATTACGAGCGTTCATTTTGAAACAAACGAGCAACCCTGGCATAGCAAAAAGCAAAAGTGAGAGATACATAAACGTCCAGTAAAGAACATTTATACCCCAATATGTCTCGTTGTAATATGATGGGAAAAAGTAGCCCAAAACACAAAATAAGATGACAGATAATATCGATTTAATGACAAAATGACTTCTTTTTTTAAAGATTGGATAGGCAATAAGAAAAGAAGCTAAGCAAGTTTCTAAAACTAACTGAAGGTTAATAAAATTAATCTCACCGAAAAACATTTTATCTTCTTGCCCCGGATAAATAATCGCCTAAAGCCTTTAGGAAATCTTTTCTTCTAGTTCTTGGCATTTTCAAAGACTCATTGTTGATAAGAACCACGGAATCTTTTTCAATTCTTTCAACATATTCTAAATTTACGAGATAACAGCTATTACATTGAGCGAAAGGAAGGCCATTTAGCAATTCCATCGCGGCCTTAAGGGATGATCTAACTTTATATTCTTTCTCTTTTGTATGATAAAAAAGATCATGGTTACTAATTTCCACATAAAGAACATCTTTTGCTAAGATTTTCTTAGACGCATTCTCGACAGGTATAAGAACATTCTTGCCTTTGTTTTTAGAAGAAATGACCTTATACGCTCTTTCCATTTTCATTCTGAATGGATCATAAATTAGAGGCTTGACGATAAAATCTAAGGCATCAACTGAATATCCTTCGATCGCAAATTGAGCTAGGTTTGTAACAAAAATAAGCACTACTTCGTCATCTATTTTTCGTAATTCCTTACTTATTTCCATGCCATTCGCTTTATCTTTGCCAAATTCGATATCCATGAAAATGAGGTCAAAATCACCCTTATTAAAGGAAGAAAGGAAGGCATCCCCGTTAGAAAAGACACTTACTTGGAAGGAGACGTTCTTTTGATTCAAAAAGGTTTCCAAATAATTGCTAAGGGTCTTTTGCCACTCAATTTCATCTTCAACAATCGCGATATTCATATTTTTATATTTATATATAAAATGTAAAGGTAAAACGCTTAAATTTCAACAAGATAAAATATGTAGAAAATAAAAAAGGACACATATTCTTTGCAATATTGTTACGCTTGTTCAATTTTGCCCCGAAACAAAAATATATGTGTTATCATTTTTTTGATGGAAATTAGGGAAGAAAATTATCTAGAAGTAAACAATAATCCTATAGAAGATTGGGGAACGGTTGATAATAGCGCTACTTCAGATGAATTATCCCCGAATAATCAAGATAGCGAATACGCTAAAGAGAAAAGAGACGGAAAGCTTGTCACCAGTTTGTCTTTATTTGCCATATCTGGCGTTGCAATTCTTTCTGGCACATCGTTGTTATCCTCTTTATATACGGAACCAACATTGAGTAACATCTCTATTTCTAGCACTCAAAACACAATCTCCCTCTCCTTGGAAATCAGTAACAAGCAAGGCTTGAAAGTTCTTTCTTCCTTATTTGAAGACTCTTCTTTAAAAGAAGAAATCGAAATGACTTATAAAGGAGAAAAAGAATTTTCTTACGTGTATCAAAATGTTGATTTCTCAAAGGAAAACGTTCTTAAAATATCCTTTAGCAACAATCTCGATTATTCAAAAATCCTCTATGAAAAGCCCATATTTTATGAAAATTGATGATAGGAGGTTAATTAAATGAAAAATGGAATATCAACCTGGTGGAAAGGGAAAAACACCAAACGAAAAGTATCTTTCATAGTAACGCAGCTTCTTTTGCTTATATCAGTCGCAGCCTTGCTTTGCCTTGCCTTCTCTCGTCAAATATTCGGCGATGAAGTCGGAGATGTTCTCTTAGGAAAAGATGTCCCAAATGGCTTTGTGGCAATTGGCAATAGTTTTGCCTATTCAAGCAAAAGTTTGATTGTCACCTTTATTACCATCTTTTTAACTACGATAATCACTTATATCCTTAGTTTTATCGTAAGACTTTGCACTCGCAATGGCAAAAAAGCCAAAACAGTTGGTTCCTTGATTAGATCTTTAATTAAATACATTGCCGTTTTAGTCGCCTTATCGATAATACTTGCAGCTTGGGGAGTGGACGTTTCCTCAATTGTCGCTGGGCTTGGAGTTCTCACTCTTATTATCGGTTTAGGTTGCCAATCTCTTATTCAGGATGTTATTTCTGGCTTATTCATGGTCTTTGATGATTATTTCGATGTCGGAGATATGGTTATCGTTGATGGTTTTAGGGGATACGTATCCCAAATTGGCTTGCGTTCAATTAAGATTGATGACCGTTTAGGCGATATAAAATCCATAAATAACTCCTCTATTACCACTTGCGTTAATCTTTCACGTGAGGATAACACGGTTGCAATTGAAATTGAGGCGGCATACGATGAAGATCCAAGAAGAATCGAAGCACTTCTTATCCGCGAACTTCCAAAACTAAAAGATAAAATACCTCAAGCAATCGTTCCTCCAACGTATCTTGGAATGTCTAACTATGGAGATTCAGGAATTAACTACAAGATATACGCGACTTGCAAAGCCCCTTACCGTTTCCAATTAGAAAGAGATATGAAACGTGAAGTATACCTAATCCTCCTTGATAATCACGTTAACATTCCATTCACTTGCATTACCGTTTATCAATCTGGTCCAGAAAAAACCAATTATGCGACCGAATCGGATAGGAAATTATCCGAAGAACACGAAAAGAGTGTCAGAGCTGCCCCTAAAGTCAAAAAGAAGAAAAATCTCTTCCAACACGTTAAGGAAGCCTATGACGAAACCCTTGAAGAAACAAAAAAGGAAGTCAAAGACAACTAAAATTAGGCCATTTCAATTT
>CAVJFO010000030.1:0-8342 GCA_963648925.1 Hallerella sp. | reverse complement strand
TCTTCCTGTTGAGAAGATGTAAAATGCATATCCCTTGGTAAATAACCGAGGGATTTTTTTGATTTAAATCATAATCTAGAAGTAAAGAATGCCCAGGTTTTGTATAATATCATCCGTTAATAAGGAAGTATTTATATGGCACGAATAATCTTAGTTGGCGGCGGTTCATCTTCAGGAAAATCCTTTGTCACGCAGGAAGTCTTGAAAAATGTTGGCGAGGAAAACATTACTAGAATGACGATGGATGATTATTATCTTGACCAATCTGATATGCCTCTAGCAGATAGATATAAGGTCAACTACGACCATCCGAAAGCCTTTGACTGGCCTCTTATGAGAAAGCAGATACGTATGCTAAAAGACGATCAGCCAATCGAGAAACCAATTTATGATTTTGTTACCTTGACTAGGTCAGGCAAAACAGAAATCATAACTCCAAAGAAGGTCGTTTTAGTCGAAGGAATCATGGCCTTAGTAGACAAACAAATAAGAAATCTTGGCGATTTAAGAGTTTTTATCCAAGCTGGCGCGGAAAGAAGATTTCTTCGTCGTATCATTCGTGATGCTAAAGAAAGAGGAAGAACTTTTGAAAATATCGTTACCCAGTATTTCTCAACTGTTCAACCAATGTATGATGAAATCGTTAAGCCTTCTAGCGAATATGCCGACCTTATCATCAATAACGACGGAGTTAAAAACTTAGCGATAGATGTTCTTACGTGTCTTATTCAGGAACAACTAGACATTGCCAATAACGTCAAAAACGAGAAACACCGAATGGATGATGAATTTAGAGAAGAAGTTCTTCGTTCCATCTTCCAAGAATCAAAATAGGAGATACGTGTATGCAATATTCAAATAAAGTCATCGAATTACTTAACAAATCTTATAGTCCTTTCCATGTTGTCGATAACATCAAAGATGAATTGAACCAAAAAGGCTATATTGAACTCAAAGAAAACGAGTCTTTCATTCTCGAAGAAGGAAAAAATTATTATTTGACACGAAATGGGACTGCGTTAATTGCTTTTAACGTACCTAAAAATTCAAAGGAGTCTTCATTTAGGATTTCCGCTTCGCATACTGATTCGCCAACATTCAAAATTAAACCAAACCCAGTCTTAAATTATAAGAATGTCGTTTCGCTCAATGTTGAGCCGTATGGCGGAATGATCGATTCCCCTTGGTTTGATAGACCTTTATCATTTGCCGGAAGAGTCTTCTATTTTGATAGGGACGGAGAAATGAGAAGTAGCTTATTAAACATTGATGAAGATCTTCTTTGCATCCCTAATGTTTGCATCCATTTCAACCGCAATATCAATGATGGATACAAATATAATGCGGCAAAAGACATGATTCCTCTTTTAGGAATCGAAAAAGATTTTAATTTCAATGAATATTTGTTAAAAAGCATTCCTCAAGCAAAGGAAATCCTTTCTTTTGACCTATTCCTTTATAATCGTGATCAAGCCAAACTCATTGGTTTGAACAAAGAATTCCTCTCTTCTCCAAAACTAGATGATTTATCTTCGACTTATAGTGTTCTTTTAGGCTTCTTGGATGCCTCTCCTAAATATTTCAACGTTTATTGTGCGTTTGATAATGAAGAAGTGGGCTCCCTTACCAAGCAAGGCGCATATGGAACCTTCCTTTCTGATACGTTAGAGAGAATTTCTCTTTCACTAGGCCTTGATTATCGCAAAATGATTGCTAAATCCCTCTTGGTTTCTGTTGATAACGCTCATGCAAATCATCCAAACCATCCTGAATTAACCGATCAAACGACTTCCGTTTTGCTTAATGAAGGAATCGTTATTAAATATAACGCTGATCAAAGATATACCAGCGATGCTTTAAGCGTGGCAAATTTCAAAAATATCACGCAAAAAGCCAATATTTCGTTCCAAGATTACACAAATCGCTCCGATCTTAGGGGAGGCTCAACCTTAGGAAATCTTTCAAACAATCAAATTTCCATCAATTCACTTGATATTGGCATTCCTCAATTAGCAATGCATTCATGCAACGAACTTTGTGGAATAAAAGACGTAGAAGATATGTCAATTCTTATGAAAGAATTCTTTTCATCGGAAAAAGAAGTTAAAGCATGAAGACAATATTTGACGAAAAGATTCTTGAAGAATGTTCTAAGCATTTCCCATCCTTTTTAGAAGAACTCGATAATGACGTAAGGAAGAAAATTCTCTCAAAAATGATTTTTACTTCTTACGAAAAAGGAGAAATCATTTTCAAAGAAGGAGAAATCGCTAATTTTTTGTACATTATTCGTAAGGGCAACATCAAATTGGCAACATATGATCCTGACGGAAGAGAACAAATTGTTTCAATCTTTTCAGCGGGAGACACCTTATGGATTTCCGTTTTCCTTAGAGGGAAGAAAGCCATCATATATCCTTATTCTGGCGTATGCTTAGACGATGTTATCGTTGGAAAAATGTTTAGAGAAGACTTTGAATCGCTAATTCAAGATACCCATTCGGCAATTGAAATCATCGCATTGTTATCAAAGAAACTTCATGACGCAAACGAAAGAAACCTCATTCTTTCTGTTTCTGACCCAAAAGCTAAAATCGCCCGTCTTTTCCTTTATCGTTTGAATCATATTAACGGCGATGTTATTAAACTAAAATTAGAAGATATTGCAGCACACGTATCTCTTCGACCAGAGACTGTTTCTAGAAAACTAGGCGAGTTAATGAGCGAAAGAGTTATAGAAAGAGTAGGGCAGTCATCATTCAAGATAATCAATTACTCGCGTTTGGTTGAAATATCCCAAAGTTAATAATTCATGCAGAGGGTGATATATCAAACTCGGTATAAAAAAGTGCATTTGTTATCAAAAACTCACTATAAAAAGGTGCATTCCAATCCTCTGATGGCTTTTAGTAGTCGTATCTACTATAGCATCGAGTATGAAGTGAACTCGCATCAAGTCTTTCAGATTCCTAGATTCAACTTTTGGGGGTTCACTTTAATCATTTTTTGAAATTCGGAAAGAACAACCGTGAGAAATGAAAGCGATAATTTCTTTCTCGTTGTTTTCGTTCTTCTTTAAAAAACGCATTTGTCTCCATCCAATGGTAATTGAATGAAATTATTACGATTATTAAGGTCAGTTTCTTGTTTTTTAATCTCATTTATTTTTGTCTTAAATAAGAAATATGATCATAATTACAGCCAAATAATTTTGCGGTTTCTCTAATGCCGTGTAGATGTGTGTAATCGGCAATCTTTGTTGTTCCTCTGTAAGTTCTTTGATCATAAATATAGCCTTCGTTATGAGGTTAACGAAAAAAGGGTGGTAGCTAATACCGCCCTTATTGACGCTTACCTTAAAACATCTGAAAAAGTGAGGAAAAGTCCCTTGTTTTTAATTAATGTTTCATTCATATAAAATGTAAGTTTTGCTACGCTATGTAAGATTTTGGAAAGAAATTATGGAATTCTCCGAACGGCTATTTTGCACTCGTTCTAAAAGCAATCTTTCACAAGCTGCTCTTGCTTATTTTGCTTCATCAAAAAATCACAGGATTCATCAATTATTTCAGCTCTTCGGAATAATCGTCAAAATCATCGATAATTTTATATTTTTTTGAGTATTCTTTCTCAACTAAGGAACGAAACTCATTTAATTCATCAACGAATTTTTGGCGTTCTTCTTTCGATGAAAAGCCTTTGTAGGAGAATTCGTGACCGTCGTTTACAAAAGTAGCCATGTATTCTTTCGCGATGATTGTCTTTAATTCATCCAGACGCTGACTTGGAGGATTTTCTTCGGGAAAATCATTTTCCGTTAAGACATCCTTTTTCTCATAAGTCCAAATCGGATAGCAACCGTATTCAAGCATCAATTTTAGTATTTTCATTTTATTTTTTCTCCTTCCATTTATTGGTGAGATGAATTCCAACTATATAACCATTGTCACTTATCGTAATTGCTAAATGAACAATTCGCTTATTAAATGTGGTCTCATATACGGGTCTATCCACGCCGCTTATGCCAACGATTTTCGCTTCTTCAACAGCTTTTTTAATCAGTTCTGGTATCTGATTTATTGATATACCATTCTTTTTCAACTCTGAAGCGTGTTTCTCAATTATATGTTTCAACCCAGAAGGCTTCGATGACTCCGACTTTGATTTGCCTTTTTCTAGCCATCTTATTTTACCATCTTTATCTTTTGTTATAAAAACAACATCTTCTTCTGTTATTTTATTACCCCGATCTTTAACCTCCTCAATGAGCTTCTTATCTTCTGGAGACAGCCTAGAAAGTATTTGGTTTGGCTTGTCTTTTAACTTTTGCAGCTCGTTTTTTCGAATTTCAATCTTCTTTGCGGAAGAGGTATTTAAGAATAGATTACTGTTTGATTTCATTTTTCTTCCTCCTATATGCTTTATGGGTTCTACATTCGTATTCTTGGACTTCTAGATTCGGGTCGTCGAAAAGCCAATCCAAGAACCGATAATTGCCAGAGCCGTAGAGAATAATTTTCTTTATGGATTTTGTTGTAATGAGATGCTTTAAGCCTTGTTCAAGCAACTCTCTGTTTTCTTTGCTTTTTAATCCACTTGCCAAGATGCCGATAGAAACAATGTCGCCACTTTTAATGCCATCAAAGCAATAATCGAACGAGTCATCAAAGTCCCATCTTGCGTTGGCAATCACTTTCTTATTGCAAATCTGACCGTACCAATAACCGAAGGCATTCATCTTATATAAGTTGTAGATTTTCAATGGCTTTGGAAAATCAAGGTAAGTTGAAAAATCAGGCGCTATGATTCCTTCAAAATGTTTCAAGATTTCATAAGCCTTCTTTGGACAATTCCAAACCCCATTTGGACCATCGAAGTTTTGATCATCCTCATAGAAACAAACGAATGATTCGTTATGGAAAACCTTGTCAGACCTTATCTTTTTGTAAAAAATGGTCTTTGCCTCGGAATACGTGATGATTGATTTTGGAAACTCATCTGTCGTGGATGGGCATAACGGAATGTCGTTTGCTGAAAACTCGCATCCTTGAACCATAAAGGCATTCCACAAATCCTTGCAGTTTCTTCTTTTACGATTCGTTGGGGAAGCAGAGCGAATATTTCCTGTTTTTTCATCTCTTTTTACATTTTGGTTTAGAAACAACTGAGAACCACAAGGTGTTGAATTATCAATTTGAGCCATAGATAGCCCTCCTATATCTGAGCAATCACTCAATTCGCTCTTTCTAGAATCGAGGAATCACTGATTGCTGCTTTTAATATAGATGGTCAGATATGGGCTTTTAAGGCTTCTAGAGTTCGGTCAGTTACGCTCGAGTTACGGAGCAAAACACCGTAACTGTTTTGACGTTATTAACCTTTAAAGCTAGGGGGTTTAATAGTATGATATTTTTGATAAGCCTATTGAGAAGGAGTGCCGCGCATGATTTTCAATCTTGCTAATATGATCAATGAGATTAGAACCATTGATGGTATAAATTTCACCGATAAAGATTTCTTTGATTGCTTCTTTGGCACTATTTCCTTAAAGATGGATGTTAAGCCAAATGGGAAACCTTTGAATTTTGATCCTCCAAGAATTTCTGAAGTCATGTCTGGAAAAGAAAACCTTTATGAGTCGATATCCAAAATGGCTTATAGGCCTGAAACAAAAGGAGTTTTGCTGAATGACGTTGATAAGATGTCGATACTTCTTTTCGGAAAGATCAGTCTTGCTAAAGTGAATGATATTTTGTGTTGCATGACGTTCAAAGATTCTGAATTTCAGAATGACATGGAGAAAGAATTTTCCAAAGAAAACAGAAATGATAAGGAGATTTTCGTTGATTACATTCTTCAGGCGATGAAAATTGAATACGAAGAGAGACAGTATAGAAGGAAATACAAGATAGCGACCGGAAATTTCGTTACGAAAAAAGCCGATGCCACCATATGCAGTGAACTTATCGAGCAGATGATAAGAAACGTCAAACTGAAGAAGGAAAACATAAAGCACGAAATTGCATGGTCATTGGAAGATAAGATGGATATCAACTGCTTTGACCAATATCTTAGAGAAAGAATCGCGGATGCCTTCGATGATTTCGAGACAGTAATGACTGGACTTGATAATTTGTCAACTGTTCAAATCCAGGCAGGGAAGACTTTGTACGCTCTATATAAAGAGGCCTATCACGATGTATTGCTAAAAACGCTAGGGACAGATTTCTCGGATGGAAAAATAAAAGAAAAATCATCTAAGATATTTTTGGCTGTGAACGAATATATGTATGAACGCAATTTGAAGGGAAAAATCAAAATCGAAGAAGACGTCGCAAGATATAATTTGCTTTGCATCACTGTTGCGGTGTTTTACCAATGCAAATTCCTTTTGAGGGTTAAGGGAGAGAAAAATGATTGTCATAGATTATGATTCAAAGCCAGACAAAACCATCTTTTATCTCAGTGCATTGCTATACAAATACATCAAGGCAACGTGCAAGAATTTCGAAGAGGCCAGAAAGTATTTCAAAAGCAGAATCCTTGATAGCGACATGATGTTTTATTACTCGATGGACTGGCTTTATCTCATCGGAAAAGTCAAAGGCATCAAAGAAGGGGTGATTCTATGCGATTGATATCACTTAAGATTTATAAGAAAAAGAACGGCGAGGTCATCCGCAATGTCAAATTCAACGAGCGTGGATTATCACTTATCTGCGACCTAGATGGAGATGAAAACCTAGCACATGGCAGTTCGATTGGAAAAACGGCTTTTATAAGATGCATTGATATTTGCCTTGGCGCAAAGTCGACGAAAGTCTTATATGAATCTACGGGTTTAGGCACCAATGAAGATCTAAAGAACTATATCTGTGATAATCAAGTTTCTTTGATGCTTTTATGCGAAAACAACGGTATTTCAATTTGTCTTGAGAGAAATATATTCGATAACAAGGAATACATAAATAGGGAAGAATTCAAGAAAATCGAAGACTACAACGCAAAACTCAAAGAGATTTTCTTTCCAAACGCCCCATCTAGCCTGTCATTTAGGCAATTGATTCCTCTTTTCATCCGAATCGATAATGAACAGCCAATCAAATACCTTGATAATTTCGCCAAGAATAAAACCTATTACTATGCCTATTCTTATTTTTTGAACTTGTTTTTAGATGAGAAGGAATCATCATTGAACGACGAACAACTCGAAAAAGAAGATGAATTGAAAAAACTCGAAAGCAAATACAAGATAAGGGATGGCGCTGATTTTGATAAGCTCTTAGAAGGTAAGGTTAATCTTGTCACTGAGAAAAAGAACCTAGTCCATAATAACGATTATGTCGGCGATTTTGCTTCCGAGGAAGCAAGCAATTTTCAACTCGTCGATGATTTGGATAACAAGACAAATGAGCTCAACGCCAAGAGATACAAATCTAATCAGCTAGCAAAAGCCATTGAGGCTGAGGACAGCAAACTGTTTGAGATCGACGATGATATCCTTAAGGAACTTTACGATGACGCCAACGAGAATTTGAAAAATCTCAGCAAATCGTTTCATGAGTTCACTTCGTTTCACAATGATATGTGCTCAATGAGAAAGAACAAATTCGTCAACGACAAGAAACTAATCGACAACGAAATAAAGAAACTGGAAATTGAGGTAGAGAAAATAAGGAAATCATTCAGCGACAGTTTTGTCGAATTCAAGGTAAGCGTTGATGACAAAGAAAATTTCCTTTTCGATGAATATTATTCAGCAAAAAAGGATTATGAGGAAACTCTTGACGCATACAACAAATACAAGGAAATCAAATCTAGAATTGCTGAAATAAAATCTTCTTTGTCCAAGATTGAAAAAAATAAATCCATAAACGAAGAAAACCAAAATAAGTTTTCCTCTTTACTTAAAGATGAAACTGAAAAACTGCTCGAAAGCTCATACGCAGTCAAATATACAAACAAAATGAGTGAAATGATAATCACACTTCAGGGGCTTAACGGAAACTTAGGAACAGGAGATAGCAAAGTTCTTTCTTACGCAATCAATTCCTCCATTTGCAAATTCTTTTTGGATAAACACATGAATATGCCTTTCTTTCTGATACAGGACAGGATGGAAAACGTTGAAATTGCAAAGTTAGAAAAGATTATTGATGACGTTAGAAATAGCGAAATCCAATATATAGTCCCTATCTTAAACGACAGAATAGAAAACCTTGGGATAAAAGACGAAGAAATCATCCTTAAGCTATCCAAAGAGGATAAACTATTTAGGTTTTAAACTACCATTGTTTCTTTTGCTTGTTTCTATCTTTTTGCTAGAATTCATAACTATGGAA
>CAVJFO010000029.1:0-35537 GCA_963648925.1 Hallerella sp. | reverse complement strand
AGACAGGGAAACCATGGTTTTAAAAGCTCAAACACATAATTTCTTGCAACTCTCGGCTTTGGAGATTCTGTAGGTCAAAAAGATGCCTTTATCGGATTGCTGAATGCTTGAATCTATATGGAGGTTGCCTTTAGATAACTTGATTGGAAGTTCGTCTTGTTTGATCGGAAAAGTTAAAAAGAGCGATGTTCCATTTCCTTCCATCCATATTTCCATTTCATTTGTTGGATAGATGTTTTCCTTAAGCAAGCCAAGCAAAAGATCTTCCGTATCAATTAAGAAATTGAGGCCGTCATTATCAAAATTATCATGGAAGATGAATGTTGTCTCTTTGAACGTTTGTCTGATTCTTTCTTCAAAATATGTGAGTTCGTTCTCTCTTTCTTTTGGGGCGTTTATCGAAGAGGGAGTTCCTTCAATCATGCGTTTAAAGAATTCGTTTAATTTCTCTGTATCTCCATTTTCAAGCAAAAGACGCATGTATTGATACTGATTTTTCATATCATGACGACGTTTTCTTAGCTCTTCAAGATTGTTTCTAGAGGTTTCAAGGATGATTCTATTTCTTTCTTCTTTTATTAGTAAGGCTTGTGATTCTAATGAATGGGTGAAATCAAGGTTTATGCAGTAGAAATAATAATAAGAAATAATGGCAAATGTTCCGATTAATGTATAGATAACCAAATGAGACCAAGCATTAAGAAAACTTTCTCCTTCAGGAAGATCTACAAGGATGAAAGAAAGGGTAAATCCGACAAGAAAAATCATCAAAAAGAAACACGCGTAGTTGATCTTTTCCGTTTTTTTCAACGTGTATTTAGGCATGTAGGCGATAACGAAAATGCTAGCAAGTACTAGCAAACAGGCGTTAAAAATAGCGAAATTCGGATTTAGCGAGGCAAACAATTCAATGATTGTTGATGATAACATCGGCTCTAAATATAAAAGAATGGTAAGACACAGTCCTTTAGAAATCTTATCGAAGATTTTGTAATGGCAGAAATAAAAGAAATGAATGGTAATGATGATTGGCCAGCATAAATAATTGATATATTGATGGGAGCCAAGGAAGAATTCAGCAAAGCAAAAAACGAAAAGATAGATAAGGAAGGTTATAAGACAATCAAGAAATTTGAAAAGAATTCCTTTGCGGTTATATTTATAAGAATTCATGACCAAGCTTATTTGAATGGTCATCAAAACCATGGAAAAAATATAGCTCCAGCCAAAGGATAAATTTAAGTAATATTTTTCAAAATATCCAAAAAACCCCATCAAAATCCCTCTAGAATAAAATTTTTGCCGTATTTTGAAGAAGTTCAAGATGTTTCATTTTTACCTCTTTAGCTTTTCTCCTTGAAAGGAATACTTCTTCGCCATTTTTTAGTTTAACGGTATCAACTAAGATTGCATAAATATAAATGTAGTTTACGATCACCGCTTTATGGGTTTGGATAAAACCATAATCTTTTAATTCATCAAAAAGACTTAATAAGGATGCAGTCGTAATTAAAGGCTCATCAACATTTGCCAAATGAATATATTGGTGCCTGTTAGAGGATTCGATATACATGATCTTTTCAATTTCTATAACAACGTTCTTCTCGTTGAGAGTTTTCAAAACGATGCTTTCCTTATTTTTATTTTGCAATGTTGTTAGATAGTTCTCTATAACCTCTGATATATCGTTAAGGAAATTTTTCTTTCTAATAAATCCAAAAGGATGAACGCTTAAAGAATCAAAAACCTTGTCTTCTCTGTTGGAAATAAAAATGATTGTGGGTTTTTTATTCCCTGGAATTCTTTTGCATAATTCAATCCCATCAATCTGTGGCATTTCAATATCACAGAAAAGAACGTCTATAGGGTTTTCTTCGTAATCGGCCAAAAAAGATAATGCCGAGATGTATTTCCTATAAGTAGGAACGATGTTATGTTTGTTAAACGCCTCAACTAATGATGCGGCAATGATGTCGATTGAGTTTTTATCATCATCAACAAGAGCAAAGCTGACTTTACCTGTTTTCATTTTCCCTTTCCTCCAAGTAACATCGATGAAACGATGAATTTTCCATTTTCTATTGAATATTTAACTATCCCATCGCCATATTTTCTAGCGATTGAATCAATTATCTTATGGCCATATCCGTGCATTTTTATGTCATCCTTAGATGTAATTTGCATCGTTTTTCTTAAGTCATCTCTCCTGATATCGGTTGGATTAACTATTTCAGAGATAAGATATGGTTTCTTATAAGTTATTTTCACATATATATCCTTATCTTTGGAGATTTTATTTCTTGCCACTCCTTCTATCGCATTATCGATAATGTTGGTAAAGAATGAGCAAAGATCATATTCATCTATTCCTAAGTCTTCTTTAGGAACAAGGATTGAATGATGAATTTTAATGCCTTCTTTCTTAGCTTTAGCGATTTCCATATTCATAATGCAGGATATAGCGTTATTTCCACAATCGACAAACGTTAATGGAACAAAGGAAGTCTCCGATAAATCAGCGAAATAGTCTTTTAGTTTTTCATAATCTTCTTTTTCGAGCAAGGAAGCCATCATCTTGTATTGTTTATTCATGCCTTCTTCCATTCTTTTTATTTGTTCTTGGTTTTCCATTGAAAGCTCAATGATTTCGTTTTGGTTCTTTTTAATGAAGGCCATTCGTTGAATTTCAAGGGCTTTTTCCTGGCTTTCATGTCTAACGCAGTGGAATAGATATATAAAGAGCGAAGCGCAATATAAGCCAGCGAAAATAACGATATGTTTTATTTTCAATTTTTCAGTGGTTGAGAAACTCGGATCGTTTAATGAGGAAGCTAAAAGAATCAGTATTTGAATGACATAAAGCAAAAACACCGATGTCATGTTGTTATTTTCGTATTTTTCCGAATTGAAAACGTATAGAAACGAGAATACGGCAAAGATTAAAATAACGCAAAAGAATGTGTCGAAGAACTCAAAAAAGAATCCATAAACTTCACTAGAACAAACAAAAGAAATAAATCTAGAAAGAGTCGGTGCGATAGTAAACGAATTATAAAGGGTGAGCAATCTAGCGAAGCGTTCTAAAATTTTATCCTTTCTTCCAATAAAAGAAACGCCTAAAAGCAACGGCGCATACGTTAAATAATTTAGACAATAAAAACTTAGGTTGTTTTTGACGATAACAAGATGGAATATCGAAGAAAAGAAAAACGTAAGAATATATAAGAAAATGGATATTAGAATCAATTTTAAAAGATATTGAACAACGATAGGCAATTTCAACTTAGTCTTTGTAAACAAGTCTTTTTTCAAAAAATCCTCAAAGAAAACTACTGTGATTCCAAAACAGGCCAAAACTTGAAAGACAATAAAGGAGACGCCTGCTTGTCTTTGTATATAGTAAGCACGAAAATAATTTAAAATAAAATCCATATTTTATGTATTTATTTTAGCATTTAAGAAATATTATTGGTATATTTGTTAAGCCTTTTATTTTAAATAGTTATTATGTCGATATATTACGTATATTTTTAGTCATTTTATGAATTTAAGAAATATTGCCAGGTTTAAACTATCTTAAAAAGCAAGAAATTTAAAAATGAAAGTGGATTATATTTGGTTCGTTAGTTTTGTCTACTTATATAAATCCTTATATATATTAGAAGAACAAATCTCAATTAAATCGTTAAGCAAGTTCTCGCTAGAATATTTGCATGAATCAAAAACCCAGATCCTAAAAACCGCTACTACACTCTGAATTAATGATGATTCTAAAAATTCAACGTTCGAAACAATTCTGTTTCTCTTTTTTACTGGAACTGGGATTAAATACGTTTTTCCAAAGTCTTCTATTTTTGTGTTGAATCTGTATGTTGATGCATTAAGAACGGCTTTTGCTAATTTTTGATTTTCTTTTAAGAAAGTGAAAATTTTTTCAAAGAACTCAAATCTAGATGAATTTCCAGAAAGTTCATTTAAAGAAATTGTTAATCCTGAAATCAGTTCATCCTCTAAAGCTGAAACCAAAAGATCTAAAGATTGGTAATGAAGATAAAAAGTTGATTTGTTTATATCAGCCTCATAAATCAAATCATCAATTTGCAACTGCTCAAAACTCATTTCGCCAAGCAGTTTTATCATTGATTTTTGAATTGTATTCTCAGTTTTAATAAATCTTCTATCTTTTGCTTTCATAACAACAAAATTATAGTCTTTATCGAAACATTTTCCTAGACTTTTTTCTATTAATAGATTTTTGTCTAAGTAAATATGGCTATTTTTTCGGGTTTTTTCCCAAAAAAATTAAAAAATAAAAATGATTGTTTTTTTCTTATCAAGTAAATAATTTTGTCAATTTTCGAATTTTCAAAACCGTTAAGTGGATGTGCACCCTTGGATCTATTACATTTATTTTGAATAAAACAGAATAGTTTTCTTATCTAAAGAAAAAAGCCCATAGCCTTTTTACAGCTATAGGTTACAAACATTATGGCGTGATTGAGGAGAGTTGAACTCCTAACCTCAAGCTTCGGAGGCCTGCGCTCTATCCAATTGAGCTACAACCACATGTGTTATTGAGTATATATCTTTTTAGAGTTTAAAACAAAAAGCACGTCGTTAAACGTGCTAATCATTATTGTGCTATATAAGCCTTAATCAACGGCATCTTCTGCAAGCATCAAAATGCCTGCGATAAGACTCACGAACAATAAGCTACAAATCTTAAAAGCTGTGCTAACGTCTCTGCCTTCATCACACGCTTTCCAATATGTAACTGTCATAGGAATGCACCATATTAAAGGTATTAGTGTCCACCCAATGCCAATACAACCAATAATCATAAAGACCTTGGCAATAAGTCTTATCGTATTTTTCTCCTTGCTTGTGTTACCGACAGGAGTGGCCTTAACGGTAGATTCAACCGAGCATCCGCAGTGTGGGCAAACAACTGCTTCGTCAAATATTTCGGATCCGCAATGACTGCAATATTTCATAAAATACCTCTTTTCTTTTCTAAATTATACATAAGCATAAAGAATTTTCACGTAATATATGCAAAACCGTAACTTTAAGGGTTGATTAAACGGCCCACACATGTCAAATATTACTTGAATGGACTTCGATATTATCAGTAGAAAAATAATCTAATTTACGATAATATCTATACGTTAGATGGGCGTGAATTAATAACTATATTAATATTTCATGGTTTTCCCCGTTTAAGAGAGAATGTTATGAATGTAAAGAAACACGTAATAATTTGTTCAGCAATTGGAATTTCTATTTGTTGTGTCTCTCTTTTTGCAATGTTGCCAATAACAGGTTCAAAGGCGAACGTTGAAGGTTCATCTTGGATGAAAGATATTAAAGATGAAACACCATTAACAACCATTTCAATGCCTGGTTCACATGACTCCGGGGCTCTACATTCCATAGGTGATTTATCAGGAAAATGTCAGGATTTATCTATAATGGATCAATTAAAAGCAGGCTCTAGATTTTTTGATATGAGACTTCAATTAAGAAACGGAGTCTTTAAAGTGGTGCATGGCATAGTAGATCAAAAGCTTAATTTTTCATCGGTTTTAAATGATTTCAAATCGTTTTTAAAAGACAATCCGACTGAAGGATTAATAGTTACCGTCAAAGAAGACAACGATCCAGTCAATACTGATAAAAATTTTGATGATTCATTAAAAGAAACTTTATCCGAATATTCTGATATATGGAATGTAGATAGAGAAATGCCTTCTACCTTAGGTGAATTAAGAGGGAAAATATATCTTGTTTCCCGTTATAAAGATAGCACCATCGGCTTACCAGCTCACCAAGGTTGGATTGAACATGACGTATCTGCGACAACAAATAGTTTTGATATAGAAAGAATCAATCTGCACGTCCAAGATTATTTCAAATTAAAGGACGTCGAAAACAAGAAAAAAGAAATTAAAAATTGCTTTGATTATAGCGCCTCCAACACGGGCAAACTTACACTTAATTTTACATCTTCCTATTACGTAGATGGTTTCCCTCCAACATACGCTGGAACAACAGCAAAAATCATAAATAGTTGGGTGATTGAAGAAGTCAAAAATCGCAAAAACCTCGGTATAACCATCTCGGATTTCTTAACAAGCGAGCTTTGCAAAGCAATTTATATGAGGAATTTTTAATGAAAAAAGCAGGTAAAATTATTTGTTATACAATATCCTCATTAATAATCATTCTTTCTTTAATATTTATATTCATTGAAGCAAGAAATCTTTTTAGCGGTGATTGGTTGATATACGAAAACAAAGCAGATGGATTTATTAGGTATTTATTTAGATTGATCGTTGCAATGTTTAGTTTTATCGTTGGTATTTTTACCTATGTAGCATTAAATAAGAAAGAAAATAAAATAAAGCGTATTTATTTTTATTTCGGCTCTTTGACGTTATTTGTATCTGCGATAATTATTTCTATATATTCAACCAATTACTTTGACTTAATATTTATCTGTTTGGCGTCTTTCCATCTATTAGGATCTTTGCTTTATATGATTGGAACGCATCGCCAAAATAAGGTTGGAGAATAAGAGCTTTCTTTAAAGATAAAAATTCAAATATAAGGCATGCGTGTACTCATATTTGATGTATCTATATCAAAAAATATTGATGTAACTGATAGACTTTAAACGTAAGTTTTTAATTGGAAAATAATCTTTTGTCGTTTTGGAGTGATTGTTAATGCTCCTTTAGTTATTTATCTTCCTCTTTCGAAAGTAATCACTAAACAAGTTTCCCATTTAGTCCAATAGCTTGTTGAAACGACTCTCCAGCCATCTTTAGCCATTTCATTCATTATTTCTTCGGCCTCATTTGCGTTTTTTGCTTTCTTTACCTTGTATTCGTACATACACTTTTCTCCTATGATCTTTAAATGTTATGTGTTACCTGTAATTTACCATATGATCCAATCGAAAAGGATATTTTTTCCTTATTGATACAAAACTTTTGCATAAACGTAATCGCGTATCTATCAAAAAACTCTGTTAGTCTAATTTGACTTTCGCCATGTTTCCGCTTGTGACCTCCCTGTATAAATTTCTATAAGCTGTCCAGGAATTTGAATGGAGTGCCTGTTTTAAGGTTGCCAGTGCAAGTTCAATGTGAAAATCTTACAAATAGTATTATTAAATTTATACATTTTTTATAAAACTCCAGTTGCTAATGCTTTTATCTTTCCAACTTATCTTATCAAATGAGAAATTATTAAATCCATTCTTATCATAGAATCTACAATTGGTTTCTGTATTCGTAATTAATGCTATTTCTTTCCCGCCTTGTGATTTTGCGTAAGGGGCCAAACAATCGTTAATCATTTTGCTTCCTAGTCCATGTCCTTTGCATTTAGGGGATACCGCTATTAATTCGATATACCATGCGTCGCTATGTTCTTTTTCACATGCTTCATGCGCTTTATTTGATATGTCAAAGAAGTTTATTATCCTTTTGAACCCTACAGGAAACAATAAGCTAACACCACCTGCTATAATATAGTTTAAGAGACTGATTCTTTTAATTTTTGGATTTTGTAAAAGCGCCGCAGACACAATTTCGCCATTATCAATTCCAACAAAGCATTTATGTTTTTTGGCGTTAGCTTTTATATGAACTTTATTTAATTTAGTTATATATCTAATAAAATCTTCCTTGCATACAAATTTATCTCTAAAAGTAAGTGTGTACATAGGATATTCGCCAAACGAATCAGCTACCATTTTAGCTATTTCTTTGATTTCTTTTTTATTTGCTTCTCTATAAGTGATCATTTTATTTCTCGCTCCTTATCTTGCTTATTCTATTTAGGAAAAACACTCCAACGCATATTCCGTAGGCGATTCCTAGAATCGCTACAAACCATACGCAAGACATGAAAACGCTTTGTTCATATACCTTAAAATACGGATATGGTCCTTCAACAACTTTAAAAATATTAAGCAATGTCAAAACAACGGCATATATAACTGTTGGGATTAGAGCATATGCCGTATCCTTGAATCTTAATTTCGGATTTTTTTCAAAAAAGATAAATGAGAAAAAAGCTAATAAAGGGCATAGGAAATGATGATACAGTTTTGCTTCTACAAACAGTTTGTCCACCGCTGAATCCCATCCTGCAAGCGGAATCAATATAAATACAACGACTAGAAAAGTCAGAGACACCGCACTGGTTGCCATATACTTGAGCCTTTGAATCCGTAACGGCATTTCATTTGCTTTGCCAGTTAATATTCTTAGTTGAAATATTCCCGCTATTAAGCAAACAATCATCAAAAACATATTGCTATCTTGCGTATAAAAATAAAATATTTTAAACCCATAGTCTTTCAAATGCAGAACGCTACCTATAATCGAAGCCGTGATCTCCAATATTACAATCAAAAAATTTATTATCGTTGGAAATACTAATCTTTTGTCTTTATTCATTATCATCCTCTCCCGTTTATGCACATGTGTTTACAACTGAACACGTGTTTAATATAATGCAGTTATCTTCTTTCTCAATGTGCAAACATTGGTAAAGTGTTCATTAATGAATTTTTATATTATTTTGTTCATAATCGGAGGAGTGATGAAAAAAAATGAATGACAGACGAAATGAAAAAACAGAAAAATTAATCAAGGATATATTTCTTGAACTTTTAAAAACTAAAGATATAACCAAAATCACTGTCGCAGAAATATCAAGGCAAGCCAATTTAGGAAGAGGCACATTTTATCTGCACTATAATGACATATATGATTTATACGAAAGTATTGAAAACGAAATAATAGCAGATTTAAAAAGCATATTTAAATCCTCTTTCCCAACCACTGATGCAAATAACAGCTTGAAATTGTCGAATTCCTTAGTCGGGTATATTGAAAACAACAAAGAAATTTTTAGAATATTAACTCATTCAAATATCGGAAATACAATGTATAAGATTAAAAAGAATTTTTATGCAGATGTCTTTGATGAAAATTCAATAGTAAACCCATCAATTAACAAACAATACAGCTTAGCTGAATCTGTTTTTGTGGTTTCTGGTATCATTGGAACATTAGAAAAATGGATTATCGATGATTTCAAATTGCCAGGATCGAATATGGCCGAAATGATAAACAGGATTATTTTAAAAATAAATAGCAAATAAATTTCTAGTTTCAATATAAAGCATTTCTTTTTTATTTCAATAACTCCTCATCAATAACAAGATTTTTATATATCCTAATTACGCATATTTTGTAAGGTTTTATCTTAAATGTCGGCCACAATCTCGATACCCACCTGAAATTTATTTTAGAGAAGAAAGAGCAAGAAAAATAAATGTAATGGTTTCTTCTTTTCCTTATCAAAAGACAATTAAAGGTTTTGACTTCTCATATCAGTCAACGATTAACGATCAGCAAATTATGGATTTGTCGTCTTTGAGATTCATGGATACAAAATCGAACATAATTTTTATGGGTTCGCCGGGAACCGGGAAAACCCATTTGGCAAGTGGGCGGATGTATTTGGGGATGCAGTTATAGCAAACGCAATTATTGACCGATTGGTTCATCACTGCGAAATTATTAAAATTCAGGCATGTCCTATAGGATTAAAGGGAAATCAATATTTGAGGAGGAAACATAAAAAGAGACATTTTGAGATTGGCGAAAAAATACATTTTGAGTTTGATTTTTATACTTGCCTTAGTGTACTGTCAATCTATAATTCATAATGCGACCACATAGAATGAACTACAATTATGTGTTTTTGAGAATCGGCCCTATAGACAAGACGACGTTGTACATTGATTCTTCGAGAATAATATCCATTTAAATCTCCAACGAGTTTTTCATAAGAAGGCGGCGTTTGAAAAGGATTCTCAGAAAGCAAAGTTAATAAAGTTTTGGCCTTTTTTTCTAAACCTGTTGTCTTTAACTTAAGCTTATCTTTTTCCGCATTTTTGGTAAAAAGGACCGTCCACATTTACCATTCCTCATCTGGGTTAAATCTTGACATTTCGGCGATATTTTCCTTTTCACCCTCTTTTATTTTGGCGATTAGACCTGGTTGAGACATTAAATAAACCGTTTCTAAGAGCGCATTGTAATCTTCTTCGCTCAAAAGAACTGCATTCCCATTTTTCGTTGTTACTTGCACTGGTTCGTTGAATTTTATAACTGAATCGATTGTGTTAAATAAGTTTTTTCTTAGTTCAGTAATGTTCGTTGTTGCCATCTTTCTTAACCTCCACGTATTTATTGTACCAAGTTAACGTACATAAACAAGTACGTTTTATATTATTTGCTATTATTGTCATTTTCATATATACATGCAAAAAATTGTATTATTAGGTTTTGCGGGATTCAGAAAGTTAGGTAGACAATGAATTTATTATATAACCATGGGAAATATATTGTATGGATGCGTTTAACTCAAAAATAAAAATCATTGGGAGTTTATGGTAATTGCGAAAAAAGGATTTTTTGATAATTTTGCAAACTAATTTAGTCGTTTTGCTTTTGGCATGTCGCCTATCAAAATAGTAAATGCCATCATTATTCCTCCTTCAGTAGAGAAACGCATCATGATAGCCCTTCTATTCATCGAAATTATCCATCTCTTTAAACTGAAAGAAGAGTGTTAACTCATATTCATGAACAGAATACAAAAAGCACCTTCAACGGTGCTTCAATTTTCCAAATTGGTGCACTGAATGGGATTTGAACCCACACCCGTCTCCGGACTGGCTTCTGAGACCAGCGCGTATACCGTTCCGCCATCAGTGCAGCCTATTTAATATACTCTTCAAAGTCTTATTTGTCATTCAGCAAGAAAGGCGAATATCTCTTCCCAAAGTTCTTTGTTTTCGTTTGTAGCTCTAACAATATCCATTTTAATATTTTCTGTTACTTTATTTGAAAGAATGCCCTTAGAAATAACCTTTTCTACGTAATCTTCCGCGTCTTTTGATTTATATACTGAATGTTTTCTTCCTTTGATAATAATCCATCTAAAACGAGGATTATTTTTAAAGACTGCATGTAATGGTTTATATCCTTGTTCAAGGGTTACATCTTCATCTTTATCGCCTTGGATGTATAAAACTTTTGAGTTACTCATCTTAAGAATTTTAGAAGATTTGATACATCCATATTTAGGAGAAATAGATTTAAAAGCAATATATAAAAAAGGTTTTAAGATAGGCCTCAATGATTTAGAAAACTTTCCTAAAGCAACATCAAGCGGGCTATCAAACCCGGCAATATCTACAACCTTTTCTATCTTATATTCTGGTTTAGCGGATAATGCCGCGCCATAGCCACCCCATGAATGGCCAAGAGCAAAACGTTTTAATCCTTTTGCTTTCGGGTCGTTATCAAGGAATCTAAAAAAGTATTCTTGATCTATTGCGGTATGTTCCAAACAATATATTTCATTTCCTTCAGATTCCATGCATCCAGTATTGTCATATGCATAAACAAGATATCCCGCTTTAGCAAGCAAAGAAATGGTTTTTATGTAGGATGCTCTTCCATCTCCTAAGCCATGAAAAAACACAATAACCCCTGCAAAACCCCCTTCTTTTTCAAAATAACGAGATCCTGAAAGATTCCAACCATGTTGAGTTTTGAAAGTAAATCTTTCTTCTTTTATCCCTAAATCTAGGGCGTGATAATAAGGCAAGGTCGGATAGCCATCATAACGACGACCAAAGGCTTTCTTTATGGCGCATCTAAGAATGCACATACTTATTTCCTTCTTCCAAACCAAAGTTCGTATATGGCCGTAAGATATTTATGGTTTGCTAAAGCAACTAAAGCTAAAGCCTGCTTATCAGATATTCCACCCATGCCAGCGCAGCGGATTGGCGTTTCCATCAAAGACGAAATCATCTTTTCCATACCTTTTTCGTTTATGGCCTGGGTAGCAAATCTTTTTCTAAATTCTTTGATGATAATCTTTCCAATTTTTGTATCAGCTATCTCGCCAAAAGTTGAATTAACCGTTATCTTTTTATCTTTGTTAGGAAGATCATTAACATAATCTCTTCCAAGTAAATAAGTAAATTCGTCATCAACCAAGGAGAAAGGACGTTTTTGTGCGACATTATAATAATTTGGCAAATGGAAAGTTTCCGATTTGGCCTTAAATTGGCTCTTAACATTAATCTTAGCGCTTAATCTGATATCTTCCGAGGAAGAACCAATTTCAATAAGATAGTCACCATCTTCAACCATGAAGCAATTTCGCTCAGTTGACCAAACGGCAAAATCATCATAGCTAATATTCATCTTTACGTTCTTACCAGCCCATGCTTTGATGAATGTTTTATTAAAAGCTTTCAAAACGCGTTTTGGCTGATACATTTGAGAGTCTAAGGGAGAAATGTATAGCTGAGCAATTTCTTCGCCGTTTCTTCCACCCATGTTAATGATATCGAAACTTACTGTTATCTCCTTTCCTTCTTCAATGTTTTTCAAAGAAACATCTAAGTTCTTGTAATCATATTTTGTATAGGATATGCCATATCCAAATGGAAATTGAACTTTCTTTTCGGCAGTAAGGTAATAACGATAGCCGACAAAAATGCTTTCTTTATAGAGTGAGAAGTCATTATTTCCAGGGAAGAAGGTGGAAGAAGGCACGTCTAAATAGTGAATTGGCCAACTTTCGGCTAATTTGCCAGAAGGATTAACTTCTCCAAGAATGATATTCGATAACGCTTCAGATCCTCCTTCACCATATAAATATGTAATTAAGAGGGCTTTTGCATGGGATATTGCCGATAATTCAACTGGTGAGCCTGAGCAAAGAACGACGATAACATTGTCATTAATCGCGCTGACATTTTCAAACAAGGTATATTGTTCAATAGGTAAACGCATATTCTCTTTATCATATCCTTCAGATTCATCGATCTCAGGAACGCCAAGGAAAAGAATGACTTTTTTGTGGGTAGAGGCTAAATCACAGGCATCGAAATTCATGGCCTTCTTTGCATCGTCATTAATCTCATCAAGAGAATAGCCTGGTTCATAAGGAACTGGGGTTGTTCTTCCTTTATTAATAACTTCGAGGAAGGAGAGAGAATTCTTTGTTTCAACGTGCGATGAGCCACCAGCTTGAATGCGTGGTTGATTAGCAAAAGCACCAATAACACACACGTCATCATAATTAGCAAGAGGAAGAATTCCATCATTTTGTGTTAAAACGATAGATTTTTCCGCCATTTTAATCGCTAAAGCGTGGTTTGCTTCGGTATTAGCATTTTCACCCATCTTTGTTTTAGAGCATCTATCAACTAAGTTAAGGATTCTTGAAGCGGAATCGCGGACATCGCTCATTGGTAATTGATGACGTTTGACCGCTTTAAAAAGAACTTTGTTACGTTCTTTAGAGTCAAAGCAAGGCATTTCGAGATCTAAGCCATTTTTATGGGAATCGATGATTTTATCAACGGCCCCCCAATCTGAAACGACTACTCCCTCGTATTTCCATTCACCTTTCAATATATCTTTTAATAAATAACTATTCGATGTTCCGTGAAAACCATTAATGAGATTGTATGAGGCCATTACCATCCAAGGGTTAGATTCAGAGATTGCAATCTCAAAAGGCTTCAAATATAGTTCGTGAAGAGCTCTAGCATCAACTTCTGCAGTATAGGTAAAACGTCTAGTTTCTTGGTTATTTAAAGCGTAATGTTTTAAGCAAGTGCCGACTCCTTCACTTTGGCAGCCGTTAATAAATCCTGAAGCCATTTTTCCTGAAAGGAGAGGGTCCTCAGAGAAATATTCAAAATTTCTTCCGCATAATGGATTACGTTTTATATTAACTCCTGGTGCTAAAATAACGTTGGTGTTATGCGCTTTACATTCATTAGCAATTGCCTTGCCAAATTCCTCCATCAATGATGGGTCCCAAGAACAAGCATTGAGCGCGGCTGAAGGAAAACAAGTTGCTAAAAAAGTCTCGTTTTGAATATCTTCTCTAGCCTTTTCTTCTGGAGTTTCAGCAGGTTTTCTAAGACCCGCTGGGCCATCATTCATCGTAATTGAGGGTATTCCATATTTCGATATTTCGTTGGTTTGCCAATTTCCTTTACCAGAGAGAAGGGAAATTCTTTTTTTCAATGGCAAATTAACAATATCGTTTTTGCATTTACTCTTTTTATTCATAACTATCTCCAGCGTCTTGTAAATATTTTACTAATTTGAAATTAAAAATAAAGGTTATAAGGAACCTCAATTATGTCTCGTGTCATCTTTATAGCATTCACAAAATCTAGCAAAAAACGATTCAGGTTCTTTCGTTTGCTCTAAGTGAGCTAATGAACCAATTTTATTAGCCCTAAATGAAGCGATTCCTTCTTCTCTTTCTTCGCTAACAAATTCCGTAACAGAAGAAGGCAAAAGAACAGTATTTTGCCAAATAGAATACGGTGAACAATTCATCAAACGAGACATGAACACGGAAGCAACCCCAAAATGGCAATAAAAAACTATAACATTATGATTTGAGTTAGTAACTTTATAACTAAAACCGTTTCTTTGATAACCATTTGCGGAAAGAACCTGATCAAACTCTTTGATGACATTATCATATTCCTCAAGAATTGTTGCGCCAGGTTCATTGACTATTTTTGCATCTCTCCAATTAGATGAATATAAGATTCCTTCTTCTTCAACTACCGAAGGCAATAAATCCCAGCAACTCCAGAAAGAATTGTCTTTTTCCTTTCTTCTGACCTTTCCTTTAAATTCAACAAGCCAAGAGCAAAATGTCGATGGGGTATCTAAATAATTATTAGAGGTAGAAATTTCATATGTTTTCTTCGCTCTTCCTAAAGGAGAAACATAGAAATGGTGAATTGAAGGATAATGATCTTTTAGATATGAAGAAAGGAGAGTTGCCTCTCTTACCCCTTTTTCAGTTAAAGAATCATGTTCATAATCAGGTTCAGCATGTCTAATAATGATGATCTTCATTTGTCTATTTCCTCCTTGGATAAATATGTATCAACAAGTTCCCAAAATTTAGAGTCATTAACATATTTTATTTCTTTCTCTAAATTATCATAAACGATTGCAACATGCCTTAAAGATACGTCAGTCATTCTAATTCTAGGGGGATTTGAAGATGAATTAATGGCGGTTTCAAGGAGATAATCGTAAATTTCTATGTCAAAAGGTAGTTTTTTAATGAAAATATCACTTTTATCGTTGATATTCTTCTTTACATAACACACTTGATTATTTGAAAAATCCAAAAAAGCATTGTAAAACCCCCTTAGATTTAATCCGCGAGGCATAGAGAAATATATTTTTAAATTTGTTATGCTTGCCATACTTCTGTTGTTGGGATTTCCTTACTTTCCCCATCAATTATTGAAAGAAGATAAAGTGAAATATCCCCATCCTCTAAACCAAATCTCTCTTTGATATTTCTTTGGTATACGCGGAGTTGATCGACATACGCTTCATCATCGATATTTTTAGTCTTGTAATCAACAATCGTATAACGCTTATCTTTGACAAACATTAAATCTATATATCCTGTAGTGCGGTTAGTTTCATCAAAGAAACCATATTCAGAAAAGATTTCATCAGCTTCAAGGGCTTCTTTCATTAATGGGGTCTCTAAGAGCCTTTGAATGATTTCTTTTTCTTTAGGATCTTTGATGTAGGATAGGTCTGGATGCTTGAAATCAAGCAATTCCAATAAACGGTGGAGCTTTATGCCAAAAGTCATTTTGCTTTGGGTCTCTATTTCATTTTCGTCATCTTTCATTGACTTGATTTTAGAAGCACGTGCCTTGATGCGTTCCTTGAAATTAATCTCATCATTTGAACAAATTAATTGCAACGTTTTGATGTTCTTTACTTCTTCTTTTGTACTATCTGTTTCAGAAACTGGTTCATGCGGAATATCACTTATGCAAACTTTATCTTCGAACTCTTTTGTTTTATAAGAGATTCTATAAAGGGATTCACAGTTATTTTTGTATTTAGCAAAACAAGAGACGACGGAGCGAACAAAGTTAGCTCTTTTTGCCGTTTTAGGATCTTTATATCCTAATTCTTCCCAACCTTGGTCTGAATCCTTCTTGTTTTCGGATAATACCGCCTTTCTTAGGGATTTTCCAAAAGCAATAAGGCTTTCATCTTTGCTCTTAAGAGTTGTTTTTGCTTTCTCTTGATCTTCTTCGTCTCCTTCATCAGAAGATTCTTCTAATTTTGAGTTGTTGATGAATTCACAAATTTCTTTTAAGGTTTCCATCTCTAGCAAATCAAATGATCCCGTAAGGTATTCCTTTACGTAATTTTTTAAAAGAACGTTAAAGATATCTTTGATTCTTTCGTTAAGTATTTCTTTAAGATTTCTAACGTAGAACTCCTGATAAAGCTCGTTATTTATCTTTGATTGCTCTTGAGTGATTCCGGTAGTTTCTAAAGAAGTTTTAATTCGCTTGTTCTTCTCGATTAACGTATCTAAGAAATTCATTGCTTCTTCAGGGATTAAACCTTTTTTGATAACCTTAGCGATATAGTCTTTATCAAAAAGAGGGTAATGAGGACAGGAATCAAGCATGCCATAAAGCGTTTCGGATTTGATGTCCGCTTCTTCGGATTTAAGATCATCCCCGACGATATATAAAGCGTTTTCCGCTCTAGTTAAGGCAACGTAAAATAAACGAACGTGTTCATCGTGTTCAGTGCCATTTTCTGATGGGGCTTCGGAGGCAAATCTATAAGGAAGATGGTAAATGCTATCTTCAGTCTTGCCTTCTTCTAGAACGTAATTTGGTAACATTATTCCAAAACGTCTATCAAAAAGGAATGACGCGTTATCAGGACTAGAGACTTTGCCAATATTATTAAAGCTATAAGGCATATAAACGATCTTTCTCTCTAAGCCTTTTGAAGCGTGGATAGTCATCATATCAACGGCGTTAGCGCTTTGATAAACGGTCGAATCGGATAATTCGAGAGAATATTTATCGATGTTAGTTAAAAGTTCGACAAAATCAGACAATCCTTCTCCTGATTCTTCTTTTGAGAGAACCATCGCATAAATTGATTCTATTTTAGCGACGTTATCTTCAACATTTCCAACTTTATTAAGTTTTTCGATAATATGGAAACGATTGACAAGATCAAGGAAAATATCGCCAAATGATGAGTTGTAATGCTCTTTGACAAAAGATTGTATTTCAATCCAAAGAGGGTCTTCTTCGATTAAAGATAAATCGACTTTCTTGCTTTCTGAATAGCTTCTAGAGCAATCATAGTTAAGCAAATCATAGATTTTTTGATCATCGTATTCATAAGCGTAGCTTCTAGCGATTGAAACAAAATAATGCGCTTTCTCATTGTTTGAAGAGCCTTTTTGGATGGCGTTGATGAGCTTTACGATTGATTGCAAAACGATTATCGAATCAACGGAACGTAAATCATTTTCGATGCAAACGTTTAAAGGGATATTTGCCGCGTTAAAAAGAGCTTGGTAATCCTCAAAACAACTTTTAGTTCTTGTAAGGATAGCAAAATCAGAATATCTGCATGGACGCGTTTTCTTCCCTGTCTCCTTATCTTCATATCCACGGTCGTATACTTCGAATTTAGATTCTACTTTCTCTTTGATATCTTTGATGATGGCTTGCGCTTCCCAACTCTTGCAATAATCGCTCTTTGAGCCGTAAGACTCGTTATAGTCATCGTTTATTCCACTCTTTGAAACAATGCGCTTAATTCCAAAATCTTCATATGGCGTCTTACCATATAAATCAACGGCATAATCGTATTTCAATTGTTCCGTCTCATCTAAATAAGATATTGAACCGTGTCCGAGAGTCATGTAGTTCTTAAAGATATAGTTGATATCATTTAGCAAAGTTGACGCAGAACGATAGTTTTTGTTCATCGCTATGACTTTTTTCTCATCGTTTGGACCTAAAAGATAATCATTTTGCCTGTTTCTAAATAATTGGACGTTGGAATTTCTAAAGGCGTAGATAGATTGCTTAGCATCTCCAACACAGAAAAGATGGGAAGATGTTCCGTCTTCTAGTGGTTGTAAGAGAGAATTGATGAAATCTTCTTGGAAATCATTCGTGTCTTGATATTCATCAACCATGATGTATTTGAAACGTGTTCTAACCTCCTTAGCCACTTCTTCATATTGGGGCAAAGTAAGAAGGCTTAAAGCTAAAGTCTGAATATCTTGGAAGGTGAAGAAATTGTTCATCCTCTTATATTCAAATAAACGGTTGTCAATATCTTTGATGATATCAAGAATTAGATGGATGTCATCTTTGAAAGAGATGAACTTAGTCCATTCTTCTTCAACGTTGGAAGAGAATGTTGAACAATATTTGAAGAAAGATTCATTTAAGAACTCTTTGAAAACGCTTATAGATGGATCACGTTTCCTTGTGATATCAACAAGGTCCTTGTTCTCTTCAAAGAAGTTTTTGACATGTAAAACGAAATCATATGAATCATAAGAAAGGAGGTTTCTTAATCCTTCATATATTGGCAAAACAAACCTATCTTCTTCCGAGTCTGGTTTAAAATCTATGGTATTGATATTCTGTGAGAAAATGATTTTGTAATTCTCTTTGAAAAGAGTTTCAATCTCATCGAGGTGATAATCCTCTTTGTCATAGAAATAGTTTTTAAATTTCACTATGACATAGAGTTTATAAATATATTTCTCAATCTTCTTTTTGCTTTCTTTTACGAATTGATCAAGGCAGTTAGAGAAGAATTCTTTCGTAAGATATTTAGAGTCGTAATTATTGATGAAATCCTCTTTGTTTTTTGGGGTGAATTTATCCAAAGATTCATACACGCCTGCCACGATTTGCTTAAAATCATTATCATTTTTGAGGCAAAACTTGATAAGGGTTTTTGTCATTCTCGCTCTTTTTTCAGGCGAAGAATAATACTCTTTGAAAACTTCTTCTAGCAAAGAATTCTTTTTTGCATCGATGATATTTTCTGAGGCATTAAGGATGTTGTCGCCAATCCCAAGTTTTGATGAATATCTTTTTACTAAATAAGATGCAAAAGAATCGAACGTCTGAATGTGGGATGAATACATCTGATCCGCTTTGTAATATTTTTTATCATTCTCTTCATCTTTTTTTATCTCAGAAATTATTCTTTCTTTCATTTCATGTGCGGCATTGTCGGTAAATGTAAGAATCAATAATTGAGATGGTTCAATTAATCCTTTTTCAATTAAAACGGCAACCCTTGTAGAAAGAGTTTTTGTTTTTCCCGAACCCGCTCCAGCGGAAATAAGGATATTTGTATCCATTGAGGATTCAATGGCTTCTTTTTGTTCTATGTTTTTCCCTTTGAGTTTCTCTTCGATATCGTTAATTACCTTATTCATTGTTTACACCTCACTTTCCAAGTTTGAAATGTTCTTTTATTTCTGCCATATATGTCTTTTTATCCAAACTATTGTGATAACAAATATCTTTATATTGGCAATAGTCACAAGCAAATTTTGACCTAACGTTTACTTTATCTTTTAATGAAGGTTTTACTGCCGGTTTAATTTTAAAATCGTTATTTTCAATGGCTTTGATTGAACGAATCATTCCTTGAATAGAATCATTAACAACGTCATTGAGATTGTATTGTTCTAGCTGCGATTTCTTTCCGATGATGTTTTCAATAGCATCAGGTTCTGAGAAAATAGTTGAGATTTTTAAATAATCACCGCTAGTGTACGTTCCTTTTTTGTTTGGCTGAGCCGTCACGTCAAATGATTGATAATAATCAGGGTTATATAAGCTAATGCCATCAAGTTTAGCGTTGCTTTTAGCGGTTTCCTCTTTTATTAGCCCATCCTCTTTTGAAGAATAAAGGGATTTTATGGAGTTAGCATACACATGTTGAATGCCAAATCCACCAAATGTGGCATTATCAAGAAGGCTTTTTAACTTTTCAACATCTTCTAAAGGATAGCGGAAAGAAGTTGCAGGATAGTCACTTTCCTTAATTGATTTAAGGGCGTAATAATAAAGTGGCAACTGAACTGATCTACCATATAGAGTTGAATAAATGTCGAATGATTCCGAACCGGATTTATAATCGATGATCGTCCAAAAGTATTTATCTTCTTTTTCTCCTTCAGATTTGCTACGGACGATTTTATCTATTTGGCCTCTAAATTTATATTCTCTACCATCATCATCTTTCAAGGTGAAATAGACTGGCATTTCAGAGGCGGAGCCAACATATCCCATTTCCGTGGAATGGCTTAAATATAAAGGCATGAGTCTTTTTAAGTGAGCATGATAAACGTCAAGAATCACTTCATCGTAAGGCTGATATTCGATATGTTCTTTTTTGAAGCATTCTCTATATGTGTTCGATGCGCTTTCCCATTCTTTTTCAAAGTCGTAATCCTTATTAAAAATGTTCTCGCATAATTTATGAACTAGATCGCCTAAATAACGATTGCGTGGATCGAAATCGTTTGTAGGGAGGATTTTCCTCATTAAGTATGCAAATGGGCAATCAATATATTTTTCTAAATCTGTAAGCGAATAGACTTTATCATCCGGAAATATTTTTCCCTCTATTCCTTTATAGGAATGATCATAAGTACGGTAATCAAATTCCGGAGCCTTATTAGCAAAACGACTATCAAGAAGGAAAGAAATATAAAGTTTTAAAGCCTCCTCAGTGAAAATTATCCCTTCAGTATAATATTGATCAAAGATTTCAACTTTATCCTTCCATTTCTTTTCTGCGATAAATTCCGAATCAAAAATCTTATCAGTTAAATGCTGACCAACGCGAGAAAGAAGAATAATATTGCTGTAACGAAGAAAATTATATTTAAAACGTTTGTCAATCTTCGTTTTTACGTAAGAGGTGTTAATTGAGATTTCTTCTAATTCTTTATCAGAGAGAACATCGTTATCGCTATATATTTTATAGAAAGTATCATGTTGAAAGTTGGTAACATAGTTAATGTTGTCATTGCAAACAGAAAAATCATCAGTAACGGTAATACCCTTCCTAGAATCTATTTGATTGAAACTTTTAGAATTGATGATTTCAGTAAGGCAAGAATAAGCAAATTCAAAGTTACTGAGCTTATTTAAGCCATAATTCTCAATGAGATCGTGCAATTGAACTAAATCAGAATTTTCCAGTTCTTCTTCGGTAAATTCAAAAGATTTCGAATTGAAGATATTTCTAACCTTGTTTCTTATTGAATCAATGGTAATCATTTTGCGTTTAGTGACAAGCATGACATCTACGCCAAAAAGTTGGGAACAATAATTAATGTAAAAAAGATCCGCTCCTCCATCGCAAACAATAACAAGCTTATTTTGAACGACAGGATATTCGAGGAGAAGTTTTCTCATGTTTCCGAAAATATAGAAGAATTGCATGAACTTGTTTTTAAAATTCGTAATCAAAACTCGGTTTTCATCTAATATTGGTTGGATTAATTCATCTTCAAAATACAAATCTTGAAATTTAGCTAGAGTATATTTGACTTCTTTCCTTGCGGCTAAGGAGCGTAATTCTAAATCATTTTCCATCTCAAAGAAAATGATTTCATCGTATCTATCAAGTTCTATACGACCGTAATCATCGTAGCCAATGTAATCCTTTGGGATAAAATTATATATTTTTTCTACTTCAGGGTTTTTCTGAATATCACCAAACAAAAATAGGTGAACATATTTTTTAGCTCTAGAGTAATCAATATCGTGTTTAATCAATTCTGGAATAGGATCTTTGATGAAGGAAAAAGAAACCATCGATGCAAAATCTTGTTTTGTCATGAACTTCAAATTTAGTCCAGGATGCTTATTTTTGTGCGAGAAAAGTATCGGGGTGTATTCCCTTCTAGTGATGATCAAATATTTTTTTCCTTCAATTAATTTCATAAAAACATCCTTTCCCTAAGCTAAAGATATTATACACGGTATTTTTTGAAATTATATAATAATTAAAAAAGAATTCTTTTTTATTTATATACCTTTAAGTTTAAATAAAAAAAATATCTTATTTTGATTATTTTCAAAATAAGATATATTGACTTAAAAATGTTAATTTTATTAATTAGAAAAACTCGTATTTTTTTATTTTAGAAAGGTAACGCATGCTTCAAAACATCTAAAAATAATGAAAATTACATTCGTTTGAAATTTTATGATGACTAAAAAATAAATTAGGAGTTTTTAACAAATCTAACGGTTATTGTTGAGTCAGTTTGAGCGGAAACAAAGAAATTATATTCAAGATTGCTTCCGTCATTAAATGTCGTTTTATTCGTAAAACAGCTCTTCATCTTATTAGTTGAATAGCCATTGTATTTAGCGCCAAATTCGCTTAAGCCCATTAATGCGTCTTCTGATCCAAGTTTGCAAGAACCATCTCTTGATGTGGTCTTATAAAGGCTTGCATTACCTGAAGCTGGAATCAAAGTTATTTCTTTATACGAGGAGTTATTGAGCAATTTCCCGTCCTTCACTTCATAAGAAGTCTCTTGGGTGTTGCTAGTCGCTTGATAAGCAAAGTCTTTCAAAATTAAGCCGTTTGAATCTACTTCCTTAGGTCCAGAAAGAACATCATCGGTATAAGAGCGAACCGCTTTTGTAAGTGTTCCAGAAGAATTCACGGTTGAACCAACGTTTGTATAGAGCCTTTCATCAACATGGAAAACTTGTAACCCTCTATACGCATATGTGCCACCCGTTCCATGGCCCTTCCATTCAGCATAGCCTTTTGAATCTTGTTCATTTAAGCCCGTTGGAGTGTAATATGAAAGCATTAAATATTCATCATATGGCGTGCCGTTCCATTTATCTGTTGTAGTGTTTCTAATAAGAAGGCAATCGCCACTGCTTTCGAAATCATTTAATGTTATTTCAAAATCATCTAAAGATCCGTCGACAGCCATAGGATTAACCCAACCTAAAAGATACTTAGAATAAGCATCGTGATCACCAATGTTAAGTTCCATCATATCCGCTCCACCAGTTGGGAACATATCATAAGCGCTATCGTAGTAATCATTTAGCCCAAGAAGGTGTCCAGTTTCATGAACTAATGTATGCGTATCAATGTTTGTTTTATAGTATCCAGTTTGAAGTTGGCTGATATTGCTCCAGAAATATCTTCTTGGGGCTGGGCAATCGACATTTTCCTCATTTCCATCATCATAAGTGGTAAAGTTCCACCAAACCCTTGAGCCTTCCTCACCGGAACCGTATTTCTTGTCTGTTTTATAAATAAGTTCGACCCCATCGAGGAAACCGTCACCATCATTGTCAAAGGATTTTCTATCCCATGAAGGGTTATCTTGGAAAACTTGTTCAATAGCCGCGTTCATTACTTTACTGGTTGTATCCACCATCATTTCTGTTGAAAGGGATAAGTTTTGGAGTTGGGTTGAGGTGTATTCAGAGGTATAAACAGCACTTACCTTGCCTTGAATATGCAACTTTCCATAGGAAGATTTTTCATAATAGGAGGAAAGTGATTCCCATCCTGTTTCGCTTGCTTCGCCAAAATATCCTTTTTCAATCGTCTCTAATTCTGCCTCGGTGAATTGATATTCTTCTTTAGCTCCCTTGAAAACAACGGGGATAACGACGATATTAACCGTTCCGCTTGATGGCATTTTGCCATATGTCAAAGATCCAGCGTATGGAACGTTCTGTAAGGCGTATTTCTTAGCGTCTTCATCGCTTACTTTTGTATATCCATGCCCTTCTGTTGCAGTAACCGTATTTCCTTCAGTAACGACGAATTCTTTATAAAAAGAGTTGCCACCTTTTCTTATTAAAAATGTATATGTACCAGTCTTCATCAAAGGAGCATCTAAAGAGAAAGATTCATTTCCCATTTTAAGAGAAATGGTGGTAAGAGAGTCTAAATCAATAATATTGCCATTGAAATATACCGTTGGAGAAGCCGCTTCGTTAAATGTTTTTCCCAGAGTTAAATTAGTTGAAGCGAATTCCGCAAATAAGCCTCCCTCTATATCTTGACTAGAACTTTCAGTAGACGAGGAAGATTCACCATCATCTGAAGATACAGATGAAGATATCACATCTCCTGCACACGATGTTATGAATATAACACTTAGTAGGCTTAATGTTTTTAACGTTTTTTTCTTCATACTTAAAAACTCCTTTGAAAAGAACATTTGTTATCATACACATTAAAATGAATTTTTCACACTTATTTTTTATCAAAAAATAGGCATGGTCAAAGTAAGTTTAATAAGAATGAACAATATAGGAATACTAACAAAAGAAAGGATGGTGGAAAGTAAAATTGTATCAGAGGCAATATACGATTCCTTATTCGAGTCAAGGCAATAGACCGCAACAACAGCCCCAACTGGCGCCGCATTGCCAATTACTAGAGCCGCTAATTGAATCTCATCAAAATGAATCAATCCAGTTAATTGAATAAGAATGCAAATTCCAAGGATTGCTAATGGAACAAGGGAAGTTCTTAGTGCAGCAATAAACCACGCTAAAGAATTCTTCAACGCATCAAGAACTTTTGCTTCCCCTAATGTGAGACCAATTGTTAACATGCACAATGGCGTGGACATATTATTGCCGAATTGAAAGATTTTATAAAGCGCCGGAAAAGTTTTATCAATTCTCAAAAATCCATAGCAAACCCCCTCTATTTCAACTTGCCAGATCACATTTTGAATAGACCAAATCAGTAAGCCTAAAAACATGCAAATCATGATTGGATTGATGAAAACCTTCTTCATTGTTTTGCCTATATTTTCTTTCGTGACTTTTTCGCCAGTAATAATCACGTAAGCATATAAATAAGTAAAAAGTCTAAAGGCAATAGACATTAAAGATGTCGTTATAAGTATTCCCGAATCATTTCCATATGTCGCGGATAAAAGAGGCATTGAGAAGAAAGTAAGTTGGCCTATGCTCATAAGGATGGCATATATTCTCCCTTTCTCTTTTCCAAGCTTGATAAATATCAGTCTTCCAACAACAAGGAAAAGAACATAGAAAAGAATATCTATTCCAAAGATGATTAAATTATTCGATAATTTTTCAACATCAAAATCATTCATGAATGCACAAAAAGCCATACATGGTATGGCTACATTCATGACAATCGTATTTAAAACCTTCCTTCCGTTTTCTTTAATGATGTTCATTCTTCTAAAGAAAAAGCCAAGAAGTATAAAAGTAAGGGAGGCAAGCACTGCCCCTAAAAAACTCTGATTGGTTAATACCGAGACTACAATCTCCATTTATCTTAAAATGTTTCAATTTGAGATTCAGAAGTGACGACACCACTAGTGTTCCAAATGCGGTTGGCATATTCTGGATGATCAACAAAAGGATTACGGCCATAGCCATTGTTGGAAAGATAGTTGTTTACTTGAATTTCTATTTTCGTTGGAGCATATGTCTTATTCCATTCAAGCAAGGTCTTTAATGTGCCCATGGTTTTCTTTGAAGTGCTATCGGCAGGATTATTAGAAAGTTCAAAACCATATGATTTGTAATAAGCTGTTGCAGCATAAAGAATAACTCTTGCTGATTCTCCACGAGCCGCTTCAAATCCGCATGAAGCAGGATCCCATTGGTTGCTAGCTGGTAAACCATAAAAATAATTGCTTCTGCTAGAATTTTCAGAAGTTAATGTTGGTCTGATAATAAATGGGTCAGCTCCTGGACCACTTTTGCCACTTCCTCTGCTTTTTGGCCAAGTATGTTCACGATTACAGCTTCCTTGAGTGGTAGTTTTTGTTTCATCGTGATAGAAAGGAACAAAAGTGCTTGAGTTTGCATTTGGATATGCAGCCGCTTTAGCGCCAACGCCTAAACATTCGCTATATGAAATCGTTTTCGTTCTTTTGGCGTTAATCGCGTTGCCAAGAGTGATTCTAAAGGTATTTCCGAAAGTAGAAAGATCAACGTTCCATCTTGAATCAACATCTTCGCTAGAACTCGACGAATCTGAAGAAGAAATTTGAGAATCTGAGGAACTTGAAGATTCTTCAGACGAATGAGTTTCGGAAGATTTCGAAGATTCATCAGATGAAGACTTTTCGGAAGACTCTCCCGAAGAAACGGAACTCTCACTTTGGCTATTGTTTGATTCTGAACTATTAAAAGAATCACATGAAGCAAGGCATAAACCGCCAAGAGTTAATGTCAACAATAAAAAACTTTTCTTTTTCATAACTTCAATATAATAGCCCTTTTAGGATGAATGTTGAATTACAATTTTTAACCGTCACCATCATCTTTGGCTCAAAGGTAATAAAAAAACCAAATCTAACGATTTGGATATAAGTTAATTGGTGGATCATGTCGGGCTCGAACCGATGACCTCCTCCATGCCATGGAGGCGCTCTCCCAACTGAGCTAATGACCCATTAGCACCTTAAGTGCGTTATTAAGAATACTGATTTATTTTGCTTGTGTCAACATGAAAAATAAAAAAGGGCTCTAACTGAGCCCTTATAATCCAGAATAGTTTTATTTTTGATCAGGATTTTGTGTGTTTTTGATAGGTTTATCTTCTCTTACAAATCCATCTTTTGCCATCATATCATCAACTAATTTAAGTGCGCGACGATATGAGAGGTCTGAACGGATGTTGAATAAGAGCGGTAAATCTTCGTATTTCTTTGTTGTGTGACGTTCTACTGGGATTGGTGTATCCTTGTAATCATCAGGATTGGCAGCAAAATAAACTTTGATATGTTTGCCACTTATTGTAATGAAGGCATATCTCTTACGGTGAGCAGAGAATGTATCGCCAGGAATAGAGATACGGTTCTTTACGCCATAGGATTTAAGATAATCGCGTAAATCATAATATTTATGGCGGATATCATAATCGGAATTCTTGACACGTGTTTCGAAGCTTGCGCGGCGTTTATTTCTAAGAGCGGCAAATGGATCATTTTCACTGCCTTCTTCGATGACATTTTCTTCTTCGCCTTCTTCGGGCTCTTCATCGAGTTTTTCATCGGCATCTTCGACAACTTCTTCTTCAGCTACAGGAGCTTCTTCTTTAACTTCTTCAACTGGAGCAACGACTGGTTCGACATGCTTATCATCAAGATGCTTTTCAAGAGCTTTCTCAACAGTCTCATCAGCAATCTTTTGAACGTCTTCTTTTGTTAAAATTTCAACGACTGGTTCTTCTTTAACGACTTCTTTATCAGCTTTTTCGGCCTCAAACTTTTCGATTTCTTCACGAACGATAACACGGATTTGATCTTCGCTAAGAGCAACATCATTTGTTGGGGTGATAAGTTCTTCTTTCTTTGTTGAGATGATATCGCCAACGATTAATCTGAACATGATAAATGAACCAACGATATCCATAGCAAAGCAGAAAACAACTACAAAGATGCTAGCAGGTGTCCAGGCTTTGTTAGCCATAAGGCCATAGCCTAAGATAACTAAGTAAGGCAAATAGGCAACGCCAACGGCAATGAATCCTGCAGATGGGAGCAATTTGGTTTTCTTTGCGTGAATTAAGTCAATTACCGTAACGATTAATGCTAAAAGAACAATGACATCAACAACTAAAACGACAAATGACCACTTGGATGTGAAATTAAACGCGAATCCGGCTAAATAGTAATTAACACTAGCCCTGACGCCATAGCCACGTCCGCCAGGAATGAAGTTTGCTATACCACCGATGCCAGCTAACAAAACAGAAGCAACGATGAGAATAGCTGCGACTATGAACGCAATCAAGCCGCTTTTTTTGATTTGTTTCATGGTTTTTCTCCTACCTCTACCCTCTTTTTTTATTTTGCCTTCAAAAGAATGGCACCATGTATGCTTTAAGAGGATCAAAAAGGCATGCACGATATAATCGTCGCAAGAAGAAAACGACACTTATACACAAAAAGAATAGGACCATGGGTGTTTTTTGTCAAATAAATACTACATGTATTGCATATTTTTTATAAATTACTACATGGTTAGACTTATTTTTACATTATTGGTATATGGGTAGGCTATTTTTAGCTAAGAATTAAAATTACTTTTTGAATGCAAATAGCATCCTTCTTCATGAGAATTGATTATTCCAATAGCTTGCAAATAGGAATAAATAATTGTCGATCCGACAAACTTCATTCCTCTTTTGATCAAATCTTTAGAAATGACATCAGAAAGTTCATTTGTAGTTTTATCTGACTCATACATTATTTCCTGATTCCAAAAAGATAGAAGATAATCCTTAAAAGAGGAAAACTCATCTTCAATTGAAAGGAATATTTTTGCATTAGATACTGCCGCTTTGATTTTAAGTTTGTTTCTTATGATTTTTTCATTGGTGTACAGCCTTGATAAATCATCATCTTTGTATTTTGCTATTTTGCTTGGATCAAAATTCGAAAAAGCATTGCGAAAAGCCTCTCTTTTGTTTAAAACGCATTCCCACGAAAGGCCGGCTTGAAAAGATTCAAGGAGAAGCATTTCATATAAATAGTCTTCATCTAAGTTCAATCTTCCCCATTCTTCATCGTGATACTTAACATATAGATCGTTTTTTAAATTACACCAATGACACCTATTCATTAATACTAGTTTAAGAATGGTTTGAACATCTATCAAGAAAATGAACAAACGAATAACGGCCTTGATAAGGGCATGACGGTAAAGTGAACATAAGATTAATAATTTTCTTCGTAATAATATGAAGTGTCTATTCCTTTCATGAATAGCTCTCGGTTATCTATTTCATCAGTTAATGAATTTCTTAATAGTTTTTTAATGTTGCTATCATTAGTTGGGCTTTCTCTCATTGCCTTAAAATAATCATCTTTATCAATCTTTGACCAATCAATACATTGCTTAATATTTTTTATAAAAATAAAATCAAGCCAGATTCTTGTCGCTCTTCCATTTCCTTCCATAAAAGGATGGGCGATATTCATTTCAACATATTTTTCTACAATGTGATCAAACGTATCTTCAGGCATTCCATCTATATCTGAAAGGATTTCTGGTAAGAAATCGCCATTAGCAAACATAAATCCTCCCTTAGAGATTGTCTTCGTGCGAATTTGACCAGCAAGCGGAAACAATCCTTCAAATAAATATGCGTGGATTTTTTGCAACGATATTGTTTTTCCTATTTCTTCTTCCGAAATTAATTTCGTTTGGTAGAGTTCGTAAGCTTTTCTTTTGCTTTGCTGATCAAGCGGGTCGAGCATTCCCACCATCCATTCTTGTATATCTTTTTTATATTTAGAAGGGATTATTGTTAGCAAAAGTCTAACACCATTTTCGTTGATAACATCGGAAAGATACTTTTTACCATCTTCGGCATACAATTTCAGTTGTCCACAAAACGATGACAACTGAGGATTTCTAGTTTTAATATTATTCCAATATCTTCGAGGAGAGTTGGGATTAGCCAAAACCGTAACAAAATCCGTAGCGGAATACCACCAGAAATTAGGGTTGTTTCCCAAATTCAGGTATTGTATCAATAAATTTCATAAACGTTAATTTCTATCTAAAGAAAAACTTCCATAATTGCTGAGGAGAATCAAGTAGAAGGTTTTTTACAGAAAGGAGGTCTAGGATAAAGGTTATTTAAATGTGTAATGATTACTTGTTGGAGCAACTTCTCCTTTATAAATCTTCTCCAAAAGCTCTAGAGAAATAATGTCTTTTGCCAATCCTTGAGAAACTATTTTTTTATTATGTAAAACAATTACATTACAATTAAGATCCAAGACTTGATTAGGATTATGAGTTGTAAAAATAATGGTTTTTCCTTCAGCTTTGAGCTCGTTAAATATTTTAAGAAGCTTATTTTGATTACCAAAATCTAAAGCAGATAATGGTTCATCAAATATTAGAATTTTGCTTTCTTGAACTAACGCTCTACAAATAAAACAAAGCTGACGCTCTCCACCACTAATCTTAGTAATACTTTTATCAAGGAGATAAATAATACCCAAACGCTCAGCGCAAGTGTTACATTTTTCATAGTCTTCATTTCTTGGAGATTGCCCAATATTTAAATAAGGATTTCTTCCAAAAAGAATAAATTCTCTTACTGAGTAGTCAATATTAAGAACTGTTGACTGAGAAATATAGGCAACAAGCTTTGCGAACTCTTTATTTGTATATTCATTTGATGGCTTACCATCGATTAATATTTCTCCATTAGATGGTTTATTAAATCCCGCTATGCAATCAAGAAGCGTACTTTTTCCCGAACCATTTGATCCAAGTATTGCATTAATCGTGTTTTCCTCAATTAATAATGATAGCTGGTCTAATACAAGATTGTTTTTCTCGTATTCAAAAGAAAGATTATTTATTTCGATAACTTTTTTCATTCTAGGTCTTTCCTTCTTTTAAATATTGAGAATAAAAATAAAGGCGTGCCAATAACACCAGTAATTACGCTTAAAGGTATTTCGCTTGGAGCGATGCTTCTAGCGAACATATCACAAATTACCATAAAAACTGCTCCTAAAAGCATCGATACTGGAACAACTTTTTTATTATCACTGCCTATTAGCAATCTAACTAAATTTGGTATAACTAATCCAATCCATCCTATTGTTCCACTAATAGAAACTGAGACTGCAGTAAGCACAGTAGCAACTATAATCATAATAATTGTTGTCACATTGTAATTAACGCCTAAAGCTTTTGATTCTTTTCTTCCTAAAGAGATGATATTTAATCTCCATGAAAAGATAAGGCTAACAATTGCACCAACTGCGGTTACCGGTAGTATCACCCAAAAATCATTAATAGTTACTTTGGATAAATCACCCAATAGCCAGAATGTCATTTCAGCTAATTTCATTTCATTATCCGCTAAATACTTCATCAATCCGACTAACGATGACATTAATCCGCCAACAGCCAAACCGCAAAGAATAATAATTAGATTAGATTTATTTTTAAAACCCTTAGAAATTAATAAAGTTAACAGTACTGTAATAAAGCCACAAAAGAAAGCCAATAAGCTTGCTAATCCTGTTGAAAAACCAACAAGAATCCCAAAACAAGCTCCAACACTTGCACCACTGCTAACACCTAAAATATCAGGAGAAACAAGCTTATTGTTAAAGATACTTTGATAAATAGTTCCACTCAAGGCTAAGGCACATCCAACACAAATAGCAACTAACGTTCTTGGAAGCCTTAAATTATTCAAAACCTTAAATGACACTTCATCTGTTTTTTGGCCAAACAAATATTTGAAGGTGTCAGATAAAGAAACAGCATATCTTCCAATGCTCATAGATAAAAGGAAAGCGGCTAATAGGCAAACACCTAAAATTCCAATAATGATTATAAATTTGCGCTTTTCCTTTTTATAAGCATTATCCATGAATCATGTTTTCTCCGTTTTTGTCTAATCCTTTTGACATATTTTCAACATCAGTGTCGGTTAAGTCGTAATTGAAGTATTTTTTAATTGCGTTCTTCATCTCAGTTTTCATATCAAATTCATAAGTTGGATTAAATAGGTTTGCTGTATATTTGAGCATCAATGAAGTTTCGGCTCCAACATTTTCAATTCCTTGCATGCAAACTGGAATATGGTAAACACGGTTATTTCTATTGCAATCTAATGCTGACCATACTTGAGATTCGGCTAGAGATGTAAATAAATTTGTTTGATAAGACCCACCAATCATCATAGCGTATGGATTCAATCTAATCATTTCTTCATCAGAAACTTTGTGAACATTAAGAACTTCATATTTTTCAGTAGCAAGTCTTACATTAGCAACATCGTAGATTCTAGAAATCATAGAATTACCACCATCCGAATAATAAAGTCCTTTTGATTTTTCTCCATTTACATAGTAAACAGCGTTATCACTATTAACATCACCAATTTTGTTTTTGATGTCTGTTATAGTTCCTCTGACTTCGTTAATCCAGGCATTAGCTTTTTCTTTTGCTTCAGGGAAGATAGTAGCAAGAATGTTTGCTATATCATAAACTTCATCGTCGAAAGCGCCAGTTGGAGAATATTGATGAACACCAATTACTGGAATTCCAGCATTTCTAAAAGCTTGAGCATTTTCTGTATCTTGAATAATTACTAAATCAATATTGTCATTCAATAATTCTTCAGCAGTAACGCTATAAGAGTATGCTTTGAAATTTGATGCTGATGGATAAAGTTCATTAACCCAAGTGTTATAAGTAAAGGATCTATATGTTCCTGTAATTTTATCTCCTAGGCCAAATGCAATCATTAAGTCAGTTGCGCTTTGCGAAATTGCAGCGACATGTTCTACATCTTTTGGAACAATTACTTCAGTTCCTTCCATATCAATTACTTTGATTGTTTCCTCAGTAGAACCGCCATTATTACATCCAGCGAGCATAAACGGAACGATTCCTAAGGTAAATAATTTTTTAATATTTTTCATAACTATTTTTCCTCCTATAAATTAACATTTTCTATAGTTATAAATTTCGAACATTCTTTTTCTATATTGCTCTCCATTTTGTGTAAATCCATATCATTTACTAAGTTTCTATAATCTTTTTTGATTCCGACATCCGCAAGAACGATATCTTTTCTTTCTGTTTTAAATTCTCCGATCTTGAAGCCACCATCACAATGTAATTTGATTATTTTAAGATTTTGAGCATCGAACTTTCTAGGAAGTTTATCCAAGAATTTTGCTGCGGAAACATTCCATTTTATTTTATTATGTTCTAGTAAGTCTGCAAACATTTCAAATACACTAGAATCGACTTTCTCAAATCTTTTGAAAGCAACATCCATATTGTCTAATCTACTTTCTAATTTATCATTAGTGAGCAATCTGTTATCAAGAATCTTACATGAGACTTCTACTAATCTTAATGCATAGTAATTAAAGAAATTCTGCGAAAAATATTGAATATCATCTGTTATCAACCCAAACTGAATTACATCTTTTTTGGCAACTTCAGCAATTTCTTTTAATACACCAACTGCAAATTCTAATGTAAATTCAAATCCATCATTGTTTTGTTCAACTATGTCTCCTATAAAAGAGCCATGAAACCAACAGTTTCTTAATTTAACTATATTAGAAATCAAAGATTCATCGAATAACGGATTACTCTTTAACATTTCAGATAATGATGCCGTTTTAACCCTACAGCCTCTATAATTCGTGAGAACTTTTTCTAAATCAAAGAACACAATTGTGAGGCATCTTTTTAAAACATCATTAATGCATGCAGATTCACCTTGTACAGGTTCAGCATTTTGAGTAAGCGGTTTTCCTTTTCCACAAAAATTATTAAACGTTTTTTGCTGAGCGATTTGAAAATTAGACATTACATCGCTTTTGCCAATTTCAATAAAGAATTCACTTCTAAAGAACGAGGCGCAAAATGGAAAAACCATATACTTTTGTGCAAGCAACATAAGAATAACAACCGCACCATAAACTGTTATCTTATTTTCGTCTTCTATAATATATGATGGTTGAGCATTATCTCTGATAAATTGCTTTAAATCGTCATCTAAGTAAATAGGCTTTGATAAATATAGATGAGCATTAATTCCTCTTATGTTTACAAATAGAATTACTAAGCGATTAAATTGTTCAATTGTTAATGCTCCAAAGCGTGGAAACACGTATAAAATTCTCCTGAAAGCCTCATCATCAATTTCTTTATTTAAGTTAACATTGAATGCTACTTTGAAATATCTTTCTATATCTGTGCAAAGACCCAACATAGCGCTTTTTAATTCAGCCAAATTACTATCGCTTATAGAATAAGCTTTATCTAATGGCTGATTTAGTGAAATTTTTCTCATTATTAACTTCCTTTCTTCAATTTCGGTAATTGATTGATTAATTGATTGATTGATTCATCGCCTGTTTCTTCTATATCTGTATAAATTAGATTTGCGTAATAACATCTCCATCCTATAAAGAGATTGCCGACATTATCTAGATGGCATTCATTTTGAGGAATGCATAGGCTATCTAATACTTTACGGTTGTATGCAATTCCGTTTCTAAGAATCAATTCGGCTTGCTTTTTATAAAGGTTCAAATTTCTCAAACAATAATCTAAGCAAATGTTAAGTAATGGATTAATGCAATGAATTGGAGGCTTCTTACCATCTTTAGGTTCTATACCTTTATTTATAAATTCAAATGGATAGTCTCTTTCGCTAAATAATGAGTCAAAGATTTTATCATTATTAACAATAGCTTCTATAAATTGCTCTTCAGTATATAAACAATCCATATCTCTAAAAGAGAATCTCATTAGATACTCGAACGGATCATAAACTTTGTTAAAGATATCAGGGTCATTCGAATCGATAACAAACTTAGCTATTTGAATTGGCAAAGTTCCACAAACAAAGGGATTTTCATCAGTTTGATACCAAACAGGATTAAATGAATTTAAATGGAAATGATGTTTATTTACCATATGTCTTAGACCGTTATAAGCTTTGTATTCAATTAAATAATCGAAGAAGAAACGATTATACTCATCTGAATTATTGATTATGTCGTCACCGTCCACTGTTGCCGTCTTATCCAATTCATCATAAAGTTCAGGTTCATCTTTATATGCGTAATATCTAAAGCTTTTTAAATAAGGAATATCCTCTTTATTGATCTTTTCAAAATACATTTGTTCTTCAAGCAATTTAGCTAAAGGAATTCCAAATAACTTTTCTAGAGGAATGATGTAATCATATTTTAATGGCCTCTCACCTTTTAAAGTTTTAGAAAAGTTTGATTTTTCCTTTTCGGCAAACGCTCTCGCTTCAGGTTTTGTCTTTCCCATCAGCTTTCCTATCTCATATAACAAGTCTGAATAATACTTAAGCCCTTTGAGATCCATGTATCTATCAATGTTTTTTTGAAGTGTTGTTTCCATTTTCTTTACCTCCGATGCTGATAATATTTTAACACGACAATTCAAAACTAGTAGTCATTGATGACAACTTTTGTAGTCATAGATTTTCTTTCATTTAAAAACCTATCTATCAAAAAATGACTACTATTCAATTTAAGCTATGCTTATTATAAATATTTTGCACAATTCCTAGTTACTTAATACAGTGTTTCATCAAATTTTAATAAGTAAATTTGATCGCCTTAAAATAAAAAATCAATATCTCTATTTGTATGAACTGATATTTAAAAGTTGAATGACCAAATTCACGCTTCTTTTTAATAGCAAAGACAGAAACACTGTCATTGATGTGCATTTTTATAAGGCCATCATTTTCATCTTATCAGCTATTTCAGCAACATCGCCATCCTCATCAACCAACCACCATCTCAGCAAAAATCATCGATAAAGTCTAATAAAAAAATGATTGAGGCATAACTGCACTTGTCAAGTAAAAGTAGACACTGTGCTTGTTCAGCAATAGTGCACTATTGTACACGTCAATTATTGAACCTTTTTCTTGCGTCTTCACGATGTTGCTTCAGCTCATCTGCGGTTGCAACAAAAGGAATAAGCGTTT
>CAVJFO010000028.1:33478-79598 GCA_963648925.1 Hallerella sp. | reverse complement strand
GTATGCTGAATACTATACTCTAATAGTTTTCCTATTCGTTTCATTGAATTTACCTTCTGCAATTCTGCTGATTTGCAAAGGGAATGAGCGATGATATTTCGCTAATATGGCCTGCATTCGTTGAAAGCAACGTAAAACTAATTTATAAATAAATTATTTGCTTAAAAAAATCGTTACATGTGGTTCTTAAAACTTGTTTTCATTTTGTTTTAACCTATAATTGTTTAACGTATGGACAAAATTAAAAGAATAGGCTTAGACATAGGATCAACAACCATCAAATGCGTGGTCTTAGATGAAGAGGGAAAACTGATTCATTCGGTCTATACTAGGCATTTTTCCCATATCAAAGAGAATTTGTTGAAAGTTCTTTCTGAACTAGAAGAAAAAGGCTTAATTTCCAATGAAGAAATTTATATCGGTATGTCCGGTTCAGCCGGAATGGGAATTGCTAATGCCCTTGGAATTGATTTTATTCAAGAGGTATATGCGACAAAAGTAGCGGCTAACACTTATCTTAAAGATACTGACTGCATTATTGAACTTGGAGGAGAAGACGCAAAAATCCTTTTTCTAAAAGGCGGTTTGGAAGTAAGAATGAACGGAACCTGCGCAGGCGGAACAGGGGCTTTCATTGACCAAATGGCGACATTGTTAAATGTTTCGATTGACGAAATGAACTCTCTTTCTTCAAAAGCGAATAAAACTTATATGATCGCCTCTAGATGCGGAGTTTTTGCTAAAACCGACATCCAGGCTTTGCTAAATCAAGGGGCATCAAAAGAAGATGTCGCTAGATCAATTTTCAAATCGGTCGTAAATCAAACGATTGGCGGATTGGCTCAAGGAAGAGAGATAAAAGGAAACATCGTTTATCTTGGCGGACCATTAACCTTTATCGAGGAATTAAGAAAATCTTTCGATGAATCCCTTTCATTAAAAGGGATTTGCCCAGAGAATTCTTTATTTTACGTCGCACTTGGCGCTGGCTTAACCTCTTCAAGCAAATATAAATTAAACGATGTTCTTAAAACTCTTAAAGATATCAAAGCAAGTGGTAACTATGCCTACAACGAACCGTTATTTAACAATGAAGAAGAGCTTAAGGAATTTAGGGAAAGACATGCTAAAGCAAAGGTTGATATCCTTCCGTTAGAGAATTATGAAGGAAAACTTTATTTAGGCGTAGATTCAGGCTCTACAACTCTAAAAGTTGTTTTGATTGATGAAAACGAAAATATCAGATACACAAAATACCTCCCCAATCAGGGAAAACCTTTAAATGTCTTTAAAGATGTTCTAGAAGAAATATATTCCATCAATCCCAAAACGGATATAAGAGGAGCTTGCTCGACTGGATATGGCGAGGATTTGATTAAGAACGCTTTTATGCTTGATTATGGCATCGTTGAGACAATGGCTCATTTCAAAGCCGCCAAGCATTTTAACAAAGACGTCGATTTCATCATTGATATCGGAGGACAAGATATCAAATGTTTTAAGATTGAAAATGGCGTGATTTCTAACATTTTCCTTAATGAAGCGTGTTCTTCAGGCTGTGGTTCTTTCCTTCAAACTTTTTCTAATGCCTTGGGATATAAGATAGAAGACTTTTCAAAGATTGGCTTACTTGCAAATAAACCTGTTGATTTAGGTTCTAGATGCACGGTTTTCATGAATTCCTCGGTTAAACAAGCCCAAAAAGACGGGGCAAGCATCGAAAATATATCTGCGGGCTTATCAATGTCAGTCGTTAAAAACGCCATTTACAAGGTTATTAGAGTTGCTGATCCTAGCGAATTAGGAAAGAACATTGTCGTTCAAGGCGGGACATTCTATAACGAAGCCGTATTAAGAGCCTTCGAAAAAGAACTCAATTTGAATGTTACTCGTCCAAATATCGCTGGTCTTGCAGGTGCCTATGGCGCGGCATTAGAGGCAAAAGAATTAAAACTTTCTAAATCTAAGCTAATTTCAAAGGAAGAAATCGATAATTTTTCTTTCAAAACCGTTTCTTTTAACTGCAACGGGTGCAACAACCATTGCGCTTTGACGATGAATACATTTAATAATGGGAATAAATTTATCTCCGGCAACAAATGCGAAAAACCAATCACTAAGCAAACTCAATCCGACGACCTTAATATCTATAAGATAATCCAAGACAAATTGATGTCTTATAAACCAAAAGAAGGAAAAAGAGGCAAAATTGGCATTCCTTTAGTTTTGAATAACTACGAACTTTGGCCTTTCTGGCATACATTTTTTACTTCCCTTGGTTTTGAGGTGCATAACTCGGGTTTCTCAAATCCTAACTTGTATCATAAAGGGCAACACACAATTCCTTCCGATACGGCTTGCTATCCAGCAAAACTCGTTCATGGGCATATCGAAAAACTCTTAGACGATGGCTTTAAAGTTATTTTCTACCCAGCGATGTCATATAACATCGATGAAGGAATTTCACAAAACAATTACAATTGCCCGATTGTCGCCTATTATCCTGAAACGATAATCAATAACGTCGAAAGATTGAAAGACGTTCTTTTTGTCCGCGATTATCTTGCTTTATATGATAAAAAGCAATTCAGCAAGAAAATATACGAGATCCTTAACTACCGTATCGGTGGATTTAAGAAAAAAGAAATAGATGAAGCTGCAAAGAAAGCATACGCCGAATATGATGCATATTTGTCTTTTATTAGAGAACAAGGACAAGCAATCATCAAAAAAGCTAGAAACGAAGGCAAAAGAATCTTTATTCTTGCTGGTCGCCCATACCATGTTGATCCTGAAGTAAACCACGGAATAGATAAACTGATATTAGGCTTTAATTCAGCGGTTATTAGCGAGGATAGCGTTTCCTATATCAATAAGAAATTCGCCACCAACGTCTTAAATCAATGGACGTATCACGCTAGGCTTTATTCCGCGGCTAAATACGCTTCAGATAACGAAGACGTCAATTTGATCCAATTAGTTTCTTTCGGCTGCGGGTTAGACGCGATAACCACGGATGAAACAAAGAAATTGCTTGAGGCAAACGAGAAAATCTACACGCAAATAAAAATCGATGAGATCACTAATCTTGGTGCCGTGAAAATCAGAATTCGTTCCTTGCTTGCGGCACTAGAAGGAAAGGAGAGAGAAAGAAATGGAAAATAAAGAATACATTCTCGATTATCCAAAATTCACTCCAGAAATGAAGAAAGACTACACGATTCTCGTTCCTTCCTTCCTTGACTCGCATATGGATATATTGGCTGGCGCCATCGAAAAGATGGGCTTTAAGGCAAAAATTCTTCAAAACAAAGAAACGATTCTTGTTAAAGAAGGTCTTAAATACGTCCATAATGACACCTGTTATCCTGCGACTTGCGTTATTGGCCAATTCATCGATGCCTTAAAACACGAAGAAGACGTGCATCACGTCGCGTTAATCCTAACTCAGACGGGTGGTGGTTGCAGAGCCACTAACTATGTCCCTCTTTTAAGAAGAGCCTTAGAGAATGCTGGATTTGGTTTTGTTCCGGTGATCACTTTGAATTTAGGCGATCTCAAGAAAAGCGAAGGAATCGATATCACCTTGCCTTTTTTGATGAACCTTTTAGCCGCGGTCACTTATGGGGATACAATAATGTATCTTCATAACAAAACGCGTTCCTATAACAAAGAAAAAGGTGCTTCAGATGCGTTAGTTGGCAAATGGAATAACTATTTACGAAATGAATTAAGAAATGGAAGGGGCTCATCTCTCCATCAAATAAAGAAAAATTTGAAATTAATCGTCAAAGATTTTGCTTCTTTGCCATTAGAGATAACGAATAAGCCTAAGGTTGGCATTGTCGGGGAAATATACGTTAAATACGCTTCGATTGGCAATAATAACCTCGAGAGATTCCTTATCGATGAAGGGGCGGAGATTTGTGTCCCTGGTGTTTTTGGCTTTTTACTATATTGCTTTGCAAACGGTCAATATGATCATCGTTATTACGGGACAAAACTTTCAAAGAAGATATATAACACGTTCTTGCTTAGATTCATAACTCATTATGAAGCGTTGATGATAAAATCCATCAAAAAGTATTCCTCTTTCACCCCAATGAAACCTTTCAAGGAAACGAGAAAGGAATCTTTAGGCATCATCAAGCATGGTGCAAAGATGGGGGAGGGGTGGTTACTTTCAGCAGAAATGAAAGAGCTAATCAAAGAAGGATATCCAAATATCGTCTGTGCTCAGCCTTTCGGGTGTTTGCCTAACCATGTATGTGGAAAAGGCGTCATGAATAAATTGAAAAGCCTTTATCCAGAAACAAATATCACTCCAATTGATTACGATTCAAGCGCCTCAAGAGTCAATCAAGAGAATAGAATCAAATTGATGTTAGCCTTAGCTAGAGAAAACGCTAACAAAAATAAAAATAGATAGCGATAAACCTTAAAACAATAAAATAGGCGAGACATGTATCAATATTTGCGTTAATTTTCTTTTGAAAGCGTTAACATGTTGATAGAAAAACTTATCTCTATATAATCCTTAAGATTGCCTAAAGGCAACGAGAGGATTTTATTTTATGCCGAGACTAACACAATTGCCTATCACGACATCATCGAGTTCATCTACAGCTTCCGATATATTATTTTGGATAAATTTAGCCATGGGAATTATTTTCTGCTTGGTTTATTTAATGCAAAACATCCATCTAATCGTTGGGACTTTCACTAAACATAAGAAATTCAAAAAAGCCAAAAAAGAACATAAATACGGCTTTATTATTGCCGCAAGAAATGAAGAAATCGTTATTGGAAACCTCATTGATAGCATTTTCGAGCAAAACTATTCAAAAGATTTAATCGAAGTGTTCGTTGTGGCTGATAATTCCACGGATAAGACCGCTCAAATCGCTAGAGAACATGGCGCCCATGTTTTTGAACGCAACGATACGACAAGACGCGGCAAAAGCTATGCTTTAGATTTTGCGATAAAGAGAATCTTAAATCTCAATAAATATAATGATATCGAGGCTTTCTTCGTTTTTGATGCTGATAACATTCTCTCAAAAGATTATCTAAGCCACATGAATGACGTTTTTGACTCGGGATATGAAGTTTCAACCTCTTTTAGAGATTCGAAGAATTTTTCTTCCTCATTAGCCTCTGCCTCCTCGTCTTTGATTTTCTATCGTGAATGTTTGCTAGTTCATCATTCAAGACAAAATCTTAATTTATCGACCTTCATTTCTGGCACGGGTTACTTCATTTCTAGAAGAATTATCGAAGAACTTGGTGGATGGAATTTCAACACTTTGACAGAAGATATCGAATTTTCTTGTTGGTGTGCATCTAGAAATATCAAAATCGGATATAACCAAGAAGCGGTTTTCTATGATGAACAGCCAAACAAATTCAAAGTGTCTGACAAACAAAGATTCCGCTGGTCAAAAGGATGCCACCAATGTTTCGCCCTATATGGTCGTGAATTATTCAAAAACACATTTTCTTTTTCAAAAAGAAGCTTATCAAGCAGAATTTCCTCTTTTGAAATGCTTGTTCACGTTTGTCCTTTCCCTCTAATTGCAACAGGTTGGTTTATCATTAATATATGCTTATATGGGATTTTTGCTCTTGTTGGATTAGAAAGCTTTGAGCAATTCTACAAAGTTTGTATTACCTCAAGCGTGATTGAAGTTATCTCTTTATTCGGAGTCGCTTGGCTACACGGCATCATTTCTATGATTAAGTATGGAAAATATATCCGCGCTAAGATGTCAAAGAAAATAGCATCAGTAATTATCTTCCCATTCTTTGTTGCAATGTTCATTCCTCTTTCATTTATCGCTTTATTCAAAAAAGATGTTGCATGGACACCGATCGTTCATGATGAAAACATCACGATGAAAGATTTAGAAAAAGCCAACGCTAAATAAAATAAAAAGACGATTAGTTCTCTTTTATAAGAGTTCATTAATCGTCTTTTTTTGCTTTTAAAAAACGTTTATTTAAGTAAATCCGTGAGGGTTTTAGCGGTGTTTTTTAAATAATCGCCGTTATATTCTTCAATTCTTCCTTCATCAACCAAAGCGGTTATTTTCGGATCGATTCCAATCTTATCAAGGAGATTTACATTCATTTCCTTTAACATGTCTTCAACGTTGTCCTTTCCAAAGATTGATATTTTTTCTTCGCAATGTGGACATTTGACGTAAGCCATATTTTCCACGACTCCAAGAATGTTAATGTTAAGCATTTTGGCCATCTTAATTGATTTAGTGACAACATCGGCGACTAAATCTTGTGGGGTTGTGACAATAACAATTCCATCTATTGGGAGTGTCTGGAAAACCGTCAAAGGTACATCTCCGGTTCCTGGTGGCATATCAATAAGAAGAAATTCTTTTTCGCCATAAACAATGTCAGTAAACATTTGAGAAACCAAAGAAGAGATAAGTGAGCCTCTCCAAACGATTGGAGAAGATGGATCTTCAAGCAAATTATTAGAAGAAATCAAAGTAATTCCTCTTGATGTTGTCGCAGGGAATATTCCATCCTTATCGCCCATACATGTGTAATCGTCTTGCCCAAATGTCTTAGAAATTGATGGGCCGGTGATATCGGCGTCCATGATTGATACACTATGTCCTTCGTTTAATAGAGAAACGGCTAGAAGAGAAGTGACAAGAGATTTTCCTACCCCGCCTTTTCCTGACATAACGGCAATGACTTTCTTAAAAGATGTGTCTTTATGCGGTTTTAATTTAGTCCTACGTATTCTAGGATCGTATTTTGCATCATTTTCTTCCATGTTTTTAAATTCCTCAAATATCTCAAGCTACAAAAAGTAAATAACTCGAAAGCGTCATTTACAATTATATTCATTTTCAATGAAATTGCTAACGATATGTCTTTAGAAAAAGGATAATAACATTTATAATCATTTGGCTATGAATTTAGAGAATGTTGGTGAATTAGCATTAGATACATTGTATGACTCATTGAAGGTGTTAGCTGTTGCTATAGTCCTTTATGTAGTTTTGTCTTTTTTTGAAAATAAAATTGCTCATTTGTTGGAAAGAAAGAAAAGATTGGCGCCTGTTTTTGGCTCCTTGGCTGGAACTATCCCACAATGTGGAATTTCTGTCGTTGGCGCGGATTTGTATACAAAAGGCCATTTAACTTTGGGAACCTTAATTGCCATCTTTATCGCCTGTTCTGATGAGGCTTTGCCTATTTTATTTGGCAATTGGACATCAAAATGGTATATCGGATTTGCTGTCGTTGGCATCAAAATCGTTTTTGCAATAGTTGTTGGCATGGGTATTGATTTGATTTTCGTTAAAAAAAGCCATGAAGTAGACGAGCATATGGAACATTGCGAAGGTGAGGAGGAAATCCATATCGGATGTTGCCATCACCATATCGAAGAAGGAAACAATGAAAGTCCTTGGCACGAACATTTGCTTCATCCGTTGTTTCATTCTTTTAAAATCTTTGTTTATTCTTATGTGATTTCATTCTTGTTTGGTTTGCTTATCCTAGGCGTTGGAGAAGATAATATTTCTTCATTTTTAAGCAATAATTACTACCTGTCCCCGTTATTTTCTGCAATCGTTGGCTTAATTCCTAACTGTGCAGCGTCAGTTTTAATCTCCAACTTATATCTTAATGGATTGATTCCTTTTGGCGCGTTGCTATCAGGTTTAAGCGCATCAGCAGGTTTAGGCTTACTTTATTTGTTCAAAGATAAAGAACATTTAAAAAGAACGTTCTCCATCATTGGTTTGCAATTTTTCTTCGCTCTTGTTTTGGGTTACGCCTTAATTTGGGTTAATATTTAATCATGCCGTATTTTGGAAAAAGAAAAAATAAAGGTTTCGTGCCTTATAAAAGAAAAAGAGGAGTGAAGACGGGCGAGGATTACGACATGCTTCACGAAAACGAAATGGATCCAGAAGCAGGAAGAAATGGCTCTGAGAAATACAAAGATCATGAGGATGGTGCATAAATATGGAAGAAAATGAAGCTAGGTTATTCTATAAGAACAAAATAGTAAAAGTCATTTATACGACTTCATATGTTTTTCTTGCTTTCTTTGGCGTTATTTTTTCTCTAGTCTCCGGAATCGGTTTGATTGTTGAAAATGGAAAGAATCCATCAAGCATTTATCTTTATGTTGCTTTAGGTTTTGGAATAGTGTCATTGCTCATGGCAATTATAACTATATGTCTCGCCTTTTTTCATTCTGAAGAAGGAGTTGATGTTAAAAGATTCAACTGCATTTTGACAATAAAAATCATCCTTAGAGGAATTAATCTTATTGCTGCATTGATTCTTTTAATTGGGTCGTTCTTTGGCTCGATCGGATTTGATGTTAGTAATGATGGATGGGGGAATTTCATCAGAGTTTTTGCTATTTTCTTTATTATCGTTGAAGCGACTTCCTTCCTTTACTCTCTTTGGAAAATCGCTTGGAGAAAAGAGAATCCTGAAAGATACGCGCCAGGTGTTGTTTCCAAAGAAAAAGAAAAAGCCAAATATACGGCTGAGAAAGTCGAAAAAGAAGATAAAAAGCCAGTTAATACTAAAAAAAATAAACATATCAAGAAATTAGAGAGCAAAAAGAAAACCTCTCAAAAAGAGGTTATCAAAGCAATTGAAGTGCAAGACGAAAGCAAAAAATAAGAGCTTATTTGATTTTGATGTTATAGATATTTAGCGCATTTAGATACAATAAATGCTCTTTTTGCTCATTGTTAAGTAAGCGAGAATCATTTAAATATGGAATATATATTTCATTGTCTAAAGTGTCTTTTCCGTCAATTGGATTATCGGTTCCAAAGCAAATCCTATCGATTCCTACTTCCTTTATGACTCTTTTGGCATCTTTCATCTTTACCCAAGCGGTATCGCAATAGACGTTAGGATTCTTTTTCATGACGGTTATGGCAGAATCCTTATCATCCGTGCAAAGTTCTAAATGGGCGGCAATAAAATTGATGTTAGGATATTTTTTAGCAATCTTCCCTAATTCCTTGATCGAGGAATATTTATCAAGAGCCGTATGAACTAAAAGAGGCATATTCAAAGAAGAAATATAATCTAAATACGGAATGAGTCTTTTATCGGTTATCTTCATTTGAGATTCCCAAGGGTGGAACTTAAAACCGTGTATCAAAGGAAGATTATCTTCAATTAACTTTTTGAAGGAATCATCTAATTTTTCTTTATTGGGATTTATCCATACTAAAACCCCAATTTCATTAGGATGTTTCTTTGCAAAGTTAAGGCATTCCCTTAAGCCTTGCTTTTGGGATATTTGTCTTACTGGGTAACGATTATCTAACGAAGGGAATTCAGAACAATCGCAATGGCTTATTAAGCAATATGAAATCCCATATTTCTTCATTGAATATAGAATGTTTTTGCGACATTTGGCGGTTGTTGGCCATGAAGCAAGGTGAACATGTGTGTCGATAATCATTTCGAAACGACCTTTCTTAACTCTTTCAATAGATCTTGAATTTCGTTTTCATCTAAACCATCATTCGACGAATTTAAATAAATATAATCAGCATATGTTCGACCTTTTTCGACATATTTAGCATGCATAGGCTTAACGGTTGCAAGATATTGTTCGATTACTGAACGAGGGGTTCTTCCTCTTTCTTCGGAGTCGCGGATTATTCTTCTAGCTAAACGAATATCCGCTTCGGCATCAACATAAATGCAGTAGTCGAAATATTGTCTAGGATTAGGAATAGAGTAAATCAAAACTCCATCAACAAAAACGACATTTGATGGTTTTATTGATACATGGTCGCCCTCTTTTCTTAAATGAAGAGCGAAATCATATACAGGAACACGAATTTCTTTTCCCTCTTTTATTGCTCTTAAATGCTCAGTAAAAAGTTCTTCGTCAAGAATAGCGGGATCATCGAAATTAAGAGCGTTACGTTCTTCAAGAGATTTTTCTGGGTAAGAACGATAATAGGAATCGTAGGAGAAGAAAGAAGCATCCGGGAATTCCTTGAACAAACGTTTAACGAGTGTTGTTTTGCCGCTTCCTGAGCCTCCGCCAACGGCAATCATGGTGATTTTGCTTTCTTTGTTTTCCATAAATTAATCCTTTTCCTTCTTGTTTAATGGTTAATTTCGAGTAAAATATTTAAGCATTTTGGGGCGTAGCCAAGTGGTAAGGCATCGGACTCTGAATCCGAGATACACTGGTCCGATCCCAGTCGCCCCAGCCAAAATGAGTTTTAGCCAGAATTATCTGGCTTTTTTTACGCTTTGACGATAGCTTTTACGATCTCAATCATTAAACTGAAATCTTTTACAGAAAGATATTCAAAACGTCCGTGATGGTTATACGAACCAGTTCCAAGATTTGGTGTCGGGCATCCTAAGAAAGAGAATGTAGCACCATCTGTTCCGCCACGAACTGGAAGGGAAACAGCTTCAATTCCAAGTTCTTTGAAAACTTTTTTGGCATGTTCAACAGCACGTGGATCCTTGTCGAGTATTTCCTTCATGTTGCGGTAATCATCTTCTAAAGTAAGTTCGATTTTTGCGTTAGGATATTTCTTTGAAAGGAATTCTTTAGCGTTAACAAATTCTTGCTTTTGCTTTTCAAGCAGCTTCCTATCGTGATTTCTGATGATGTAATGGGTGGATGCCTCAACAGCGTTCCCTTCAAAAGAAAGAATGTGGTTAAAGCCATCGAAACCATCGGTATATTCTGGTTTTTCGTTAGCATCTAAAAGGGAATCAAACTCTTCGGCTAAGCGGATGGCGTTAATCATTTTGCCTTTTGCTTCGCCTGGATGGATGTCAACGCCAGTTATTTTTACATCTGCATGGGAGGCATTAAAATTATCGATATCAATATGAGTTGGGAAATCTCCGTCTATTGTATAAGCAAATTCAGCGCCAAACTTTTTAGCGTCAAAATGTTCTGGACCACGACCAATTTCCTCGTCTGGTGTGAAAAGGATTGATATAGGGTGATGTTTCACTTCAGGATGTTTCGCATAATAAGCAAGAACTGACATGATAATGGCAATGCCAGCTTTATCATCTCCTCCAAGTAATGTATCGCCACTAGTTGTAACGATCGTATCTCCAATATGATTTAAGAGTTCTGGGAAATTAGAAGGAGAAAGAGTGTATTCATCATTTAATTTGATATCTTTTCCATCATAATTTTCGTGAATTTGAGGTTTAACGTCTTTTCCGGATGCCTCTAAAGCCGTATCCATATGGGAATTTAAACCAATAGGAATCAAGTTTTCTTCACCTTTTAAATGAGCGTAAACTCTCCCGTATTCATCCAACTCATTAGGAATGTTGAGCTCATCAAGTTCTTTCATTAATTGTTTAGCTAAATTGAGCTCTTTTAACGCACTTGGGGTTGTTGTTGATTCCTCATCAGATTGAGTATCAATCTTGACGTATCTAAGGAAGCGTTCTAAATTTTCGTCTATTTGCATCGTTCTACCTCGTTTTTCCTCGAATATTGTAAACTTAAATTAGTCTAGTAACAATCAAACTTATTATAAATAACAATCTTCAAGAAAAGGAAAAAGTAAGAATTAACTAACCAATAAATAAAAGAGTTACAAAAAGGCCATAAATTGATAACTAATATAATCTTCCAACTGATTCAATGGGGTTTTGAGGAATTGCTTTGAATAGAAAAACTGAAAATAAACAAAGATTGGCATTTTTCAATTGACTTATTAACAAAATAAAAATAAAGTGCAAAAAAGAAACAGACCAAAATTATTTAAATTGACCAAATAAAACTATAACTATTTGAAGAGGAATGCCAATAAGTAAGATATAGAAGATGTTTTGCTCTAAGTAGAAATAGAAGTGCAATGAGACGGCTAGCAATATCCCCCAAACGCCAACGGATAAGAGGACCCAAAGAGCTGTGTTTTTCCCGAAGAAACGGAAATCTAAAATTCCATCTAAAAAACCAATTGCCGGGACCATATAGGCAAAAGCAATCCACGCCATAACGCCAGATGACATGATCGAATTGATAAGAATGGCGACTGCAACAAAAAGAATAAATGCGGCAACTAATGCTAAAATCAAAATTTTGTTTATCTTGTTTTTGTCGTCCTCTGGACTAGCGTTAGCACATTTGCAACCATCTTTTTTAACTAAATCATCTAGTGATACATTATAAAAAGAGGCCAGCAACATCATTTTATCAATAGATGGTATAGCTTTTCCCTGTTCCCATTTCGAGACAAGCTTATCCGAATAACCGATTTTCTCAGCCAATTCCTGCTGGGTTAAGTGTTTGCTTTTTCTTAATGTGATTAAATTTTCTGCGACGATTGTTTCTAATTCTTCCATATATATGTAGTCTATTTGCTCTAAAAAATATATGCAAATCAAATTTGTAAGTAAAAATTTTCATAACCTAGGAAAAGGTAACAAAAACAAACGATAACGACTATTTTTTACAATTTTAAAATTTAAGGAAAAGTATTAAAAAATAATTTTTTATGAATTCTATTTTCATTTTCGCCTCTTGTAGAAGAAATAATGTTATTAACTTAAAAACACTGATAAATACTTAAAAAATACGCTCTACGATTCGTAGAATGGCTTTCTACAAATAAAATTAGGCTCATTAGGGTTACTTGAAAATTCTTACATTTAAAATGTATGTGCTAAGGATAGATTATGGACTTAGAAAACAGCAAGAACGAAAACGAAATAGAAAACAATGAGAAAGAAGAAACCCTAGAAACGGAAGTTGTCACGCCTATTGATTCTGATTCTAAAGATAAAAAGAAGTGGTCAAAGAAGAAATCTTTGATTTTCTGGAGCCTTGGCGGAACTTTGTCTATCGCTATTGGCGTTGGATTTGGGTTTGTTTTAGGAACGGTCTTCAATGGTGGAGATACCGGAAATTACGATAATATCGACGCTAACAAATACGCCGTTAATTATGATGAACTTCTTAAAAAATACGAAGCTTCATCGGCTAGTGATTACACAAACGACTTTACGCCGTGTGAGTTGGCTAATATCGCTTTGAAAAAATTCTATGATAATGATACGTGGATTGCCCAAGGCTATGGAAGTGGGTCAGCTTCCGTTATGACCATCAACGTAGATCAACAAATTCGTTCAACGTTTGCAAAGATTGGAAATGAATATTTCGAGGAATCTTTATCTAAATCGTCTGTAGTCAAAGCCGCTTGGAGAATGTACGAAACATACGAGAATAACGATTCAAACGTTATCCAGTATGGCGGAACGGTAAATAAAGACGTTTACGATTCATCTTTTAATGAAAGTGATAAAACGGTTCGAACACGCGAAGAATACAAGAATTATGCCGGAAGATATCTTGATGGGATCCCATTTATTTATATTGTTTCTGATTTATGTTTAGCGAAAGACGATCAGCAAATTACTTCTGGAATTGCAACAAGCGCAAAGAAAACAACGTCAGGGTACACGATTGAATTAGAGCTTGATCCTTCAATAACCGTCAAAAACTACGTCTTGCAAATGCAAGCGACCGCCGATTTAGCGGGACCCCCTAAGTTCCGTTTCGTCCATTTGACATTCAAAACCGATTCAAAACTCAGCTTAATCACTACAGCCAATTACGAGAAATATTACGCAAAAACTGCTGCAGGGGCTGGCTCGAATGTCGTTGGAAAGGTCACGACTTATTACCAAACCGGGGGAGATGTGACCATACCTAAAATAAACGAACAGACAAAATACGATACAAGCAAAGAATAATAGAGAGGTAGAAAAATGAAAAAAACAGAGAAGTTATCCAAATTCTTTGAAAAAAGAAGCGTACGTTCAGGATTAATTTTCACCCTTTTAGCAGGGATTTCTGGAACGGTTACATATTTTGCATTCCCGAATTTTGTTCAGGGGGATGCAGAAAATAACACAATTAATAACAGCGAAAACGATGATAGCGACCAAGAAAGTTCGGTCGATAAATTTGCTTCAAAGCTAATTGAAACCACAGGAGTTGAAGGAACTTTGAATTTATCGGTTTCCTTCCCTGACAAAGATGACGATGATTCAACGATGAATACCGTCACCCTTTCCGATGCTAGCATCAAATTCGCAATGCCAAGCACTAAGAAAATCGGTTTAGACTTAGAGGGAACTATTAACTACAACAACTGGAACACAAGTAACTTAGAAAAAGCCACGACCCACATTAACTACGTTGATGGAAATGCTTATATTGATTTCTGGGGAGGAAAAATTGCTTATCTTGACACTGAATATAAGTCTTTGATTGGCGAATTAATCTCCATTTTCAGCGATTCCGTCGTTAAAATTCCAGACGAATTCTATGATTTATTAGACAAAATTGCAGGAGGAAACTCTTCTTCATCCGATTCCGAAGATTCTTCATCATCTTCGTCTTTAGCGGACACAAAGATGAATTGGACACTAGTCAATGATGGCGATGCATCTAAAGAATACAAGCTTGAAATCGATTTAAACGGAACGGTGATCACCCTTAATCTCTTTAGCGATGGTGATTATAATCTTACTAAATTAGTAGCGGAAAACCTCACTTTTGGCGATGTTACTATCAGTGCGACATTAGACGCATCAATAAACGATGATGCGATTAGCTCAATTCGTTCTTCAATTCCTTCCGATACTCAAAATTACACCTCATTACTTGGCTTAAAAGGAATCATTCGCAAAGTCGGAAATGCTGTTGCAAAAGAGAGATTCGGCTTAGACATGTCATTGAATTTGACTCATTCAGAGACTGATTTCACTGAAAATATGTCTTTAGGATTAGATGGCAATTTCGATTTTGCTAATAATAACTACCAAGCTGCATTAGATTTAGCAAACGCTGGCGACAATAGTTATTCTCAAAATCTCAACGTCGCTTATTTAAATGAAAACGATGAGCAAAACGCTTATTTAAATTACAATGACATTACGAAAATTTCGACCAATTTAGTAACTCTCGAAGCAATGCTTGGCAAGATGCAAAAAGACGGAAATAGCCAAGACATGTCTTATTTAGCAAAGATTTTTGACTTCGTATTCGATTCAGAAATCGTTAAAGCCGCTCAAAAAGGACATTATGAAGCAATCGCTGATGAAGTAGAGAAAATCGAAATTTCTTCCAATAAAGTTGTTTTGAAAGTCAAATTGGATAAACTTGGCTTTGGAAGTTCTTCCTTAGTTACTGTCACCTTTGATGGAGCCAATGACGCCCCAATCTCCGAAATAACTTTAACTGGCATAAAGGCTAAGAATTTCGCTCTTGAAGGCAGCATTAAAATCGATACATATTCAACGATAACCTTTGATAACACTGGTTACTACAAGATGGAACATTTACCAGATATGTTCGATCAAATAAGCGATTTACTCGATTCAAAACAAGCTACGGTAAAACTTGAAGGATCGATGCTTGATGAAAATAACTACGGTTTAAGCTTTAGTGGTGGCACAAGCTTTGACGCAAATCTTAAGAGTGGAACGGGCTCAATTGTCTTATCACAAATAAACAAAAATTACACAAAAAATCATCTTTTTGCTTTAGATGTTGATGAAAAACAAGCTTTCTTCAATTACAACGACAACGATAAAAAGGATGAATATGCAGGTTTGAATGGCTCTATTTCCATCTCAAATATCACCGATTTAGTCGGATTAATCAAATCTTTAACCGGAGAAGAATCTTTCAAAAATCGTTTCGGCGGAATCTTCTCTTCGATGCAAAGTTCTGCAACAAGCGGAATCATCAATGATGTAATCAATGGCAAATACGCTTCGTTGCTTTCCGCTAAGATTCTTAACTCTTGCTCCGTTTCTTCATCTGGAATAGATGTCTCAATTAACGGAAACATCTTTGGCCTTGATAATGACATTAATGTTGTTGTTGCCTTTGCCGATACTCAAAAGACCGTTGTTAATGAAGATGGCACATCAAGTGATCAGACAATAAGAAACATTAAGAGCGTTTCCCTTAAAGACTTCGACTTAAACGGTCAAAAGCTTAATGTCACCCTTTCCTTAGAGAAATACGACAACAGACTCTCAACGTTAGATAAAACTCTTAAATATACCGATTTCTCTAGCGTTACGACTTTAGCCGAATACTTCCTTAACACCGCGACAGAACTTAACACTTATCACTTAACAAGCTCTGCATCCGTTACTTTATGGACCGCTGATATCATCGATATTGATATTGATTTATATATTTCTATCCAAGAAGACGGAACAAAGATTTACGGAACTTTAAGCAATATTCCTCTAATCCCTGCAATCAACAATGACACTTGGATATTTGGAAACCATGGCGATGAATCTTATTATCGTACAGTTGAATTCTACTATGATGAATCCAATATTTACGTACATGGGGTTAACCCATTTGGCGTTTTCGAAGCGGAAGACGAAAATGGAAATGTTCAATCTTACGACCTCACCGAAATCCAAGATTATAAATATGAAACCTCATATTTCAAAAAAACTGACAACATTATCAATTTCTTATTAAAAGATGTCATTAACCTTCAAAGCCGTCTTTTAGCAAAGGTTGATACAAATGGTATCGCTTTGCCAGAAAGCAAATCTGCCTTAGCAACCGAGAAACTCTTTAAAGACTTCACATTTGATAACGAAAATAAAGTTTGGGATCTCTCATTAGATTTAGGCGGATTACTTGGAAATGATTTCTTAAAAGACCTCGATGTAACAATCACTGGCACAAGTGATAAATACGTAAGCGACTTAAGCTTATCATTAACCATCTTCGCTGGCGTTAAAATTGAAGTTAACGCTGATGTCAGTTTGGAGAATATTGGCCAAGATGATTTCCCAACAAACAAATTTGATACCTATATCAGCAATCATCAAGCTGATGAATTAACAGCAAAATAAGCGACCCATATATATGTTATTTACGAAAATGTCCAAAAAATCATTACTGAAGAAAGCTGCTTTGACGCTTGTTGGAGCATCTTTCATCACGGGCATTTTCAATAAGGGCAATACAGTTAACGCTAACGCAATAGAGAAAAAAGAAGAATCTAGCCAAAGTCACGCTTTGCCAGAAGGCAATACTGATAAAGAAAGGTTCTTCAAATCACTAAATTCCACAAAAGGAGTTGAAGGAACTCTTGATTTAACTTTTAACCTTAAAGATAAAGGCTCTTCTTACAGCATCGTAAAAGCTGAAAATGCTTCTCTTCGGTTTGCTAGACCATCTACGAACGTGAATGCGTTAGATTTATCTTTGAATCTAGATTACAACGGCGTAAGCAAATCAGCTCACTTAAATTATGTCGATGAAGTGGCTTATTTCGATTTAGCAGGTCTTAAATACAAATATTCTGATTCAACCTATAAGAGCATGGTCTCAAAGATCATCACTATATTTGGTGAAAACGCCTTAAAGGTTCCTGATTCAATTTATGACGTTTTCGATAGTTTCTTAGATAAAAACTCATCTTCTATGGATTCTTTTACATATGAAGAGGAAAACATTGTTGATGGATATGCTTATAAACTAATCTTACCTGGCGATGAGTATATCCATTTAGAGGAAGATAACGATTATAACCTCAGCAGAATATATTCTGATAAAGTGACTATTGGAGAATCATATTTTTCATTTGAATTTGGAACATCGGTCAATAATGATGAATTGACGGAAATTAAGAATTTAGTTCCTACCGATTCGTCCTCATATAAAGAAGCGTATGATTCGATGGATTTAGTTAGAAAAATTCATAATTTAACATCTTCTGAACAATTTGGCGTTTCTATCGAAGGAACTCTTCATCACGAAATTTCTGAAACAAACAAACATGAAGCGTCGAGTGAAGACATCATTCTTGGTGGAAATATTTTTGCTGATATCAAAGGTGAAGAATTTTCTGGTAATATTTCCGCCAAGCCAAACTCTTCAGCGACTTCTGAGAAAAACGAGATTTCATTTTCTTCTTTGATGGAGGATGAACAAAAGACTTATCTTAATTATAACGACGTTATGAAAGTCACTTTGGGAAAAGGAACGCTAGATGAGTTGATCGCTAGAATAAAAGCCGATTTTGGAGATGAGGCAAATTTGATTGATAAACTGTTGAATTTACTCGATGAATCCTTTGTTTCTAATATCAAAAAAGGACATTACGAAGATGTGATGAATGCTATAAAAACCCTCTCTAATGATAACAATGTGGTCAAGATATCACTTAACTTAGGGGGTTTAGGCTTCTCCTCAGAGTCTGAAGTCATCGTCGAATTAAATGGCAATGAAAATAAAGATCTTGTCAAAATTACTTTAAATAATGTTGGATTGAATGGTTTTTATTTAAATGACACAACAATCACCTTAATAGACTACCAAAAATCATCGATGAACTTAGATGGTTACTATTTCCTTGAAAAGTTACCGGACATTTATTCTCAGCTTTATGATATCTATTCTTCCCCTAAATTCCATCTTGCAATTGAAGGGGGATATGTCGATAAAAACGGTGTTGGCTTATCTTCTATAAAAGGAGAGGCGAACTTAACTGGACATACAAGCGAAGACACCCTATATGAGTTTGATGGAGGATATTTAGATATTCTTTTAGGCCAGCAAGTCGGAATTTACGATGATAACGGCAATTTTAGCAAGTTGGGAAATTATAAAAAACACCACGTTTCACTAGATTTAGATAAGCTTGAAACGGCTTATTTCCATTATTATGACGAAGATTTATACGCAAAAGATTCCTCGCAAGCTGGAACGTATGGAAAAATGTCTATAGGGCCATTTGAAGATATCGTCACGATAGTTAAGAAGATATATAACTCCGATGATCCACGTTTCAACAAATTCTTCAAAATCGTTAATGGCGTTGCCGCATCAAACGTTATTGATGCTCTTAAGAGTGGCCAATATTCACCATTACTCGCTGCCAATCTTCTTGTTTCTTCAACTTTCACCGGAGATTATTCAAAGGTTGTTTTAAGTGGAAAAGCCTTTGGGTTTAACGATGAAAACGGAGATAACAATTTTACTCTTACCCTTAAATATGAAGCAAATAACGTTAAAACGCTTGAAATTTCGAACGTTGTTTTCAATGAGAAAACTTTAAATATCAAAATAACTTTAAGTGAATATGACGAAAGCAAGACAACGGTTGTCGACCAAACAAAAACAACGACCGATTTCACTAGTATGTCAACGTTGATCTCTGATTTATATAACACGGCAAACTTAAAGACCTATCACTTAACCAGCTCAAATATCGGTGTTTACCTCAAAGTAATCGGTTTTATCACAATTGATATGATTTTAGACTTAGACGTAAGAATATTTGTTGATGGCTTAATTGTTAAGGTTTATGGAACAATAAACGTTCCTGTCAGCATGCTTTATAGCGGAACTTACTCATCAAGTCTTTTCAGCTACTATAGCTATAGAAACTGCATTCTTTATTACGATAACATCGACCCTAATACTAATGCGGCTTATACAGATAATAGCGGATATGTTTATTTAACTTATAACCTAGCGAAAAACAAAAATGAATATTCGGGATCAAAACACAGCGGTTCTTACAAATATCATACCGATTATTTAACGGATACCACCCATATCGTTAAGTTCCTTCTTAAAGATATGATGGACATAAAAGATATGTATTATTCTCAAATAGAAAGTGCCATAACAAAAACGGACACGACAGGCAAGGCGATGGATTTAGAAAGAGTCATTTCATCTTATTCGTATGATGAATCCACAAGAAAATGGGATATCGCGCTTGCTTTAGACGCTTTAATGAAAGGCGATGATTCCTTGCAAAATTTCAAGATTTCATTGCAATCGGCATATTCTAGTGTTGCCTCTGGATATGTTTTAAGCCAAGCTGATATTTCAGTCGATTTAAACGTTACGGCCTTATCTGGATCTAAATTATCTGGAACGATTTATAATACAGACTTAAACGTTGAAGATAATTGGTCAAGTGTCTCAAACGCTTACCAAACCTATATCAATGCTCATAGAAGCGATGCAGTTACTGCATCTTAATCAAGTTTTTATTGAATTTATTTAAAAATAAATTTTAAATATTAGTGGAGGTAGAAGATTATGAAAAACGGAAAATTAATAATGCTCCCTTTGTTAAGTGCGACTTTCCTTTTGTCTTCCTGCACTAACGGAAATCAAAATAAAGACGCTTCGTCAAGTTCTGATAAATCTAGTAATACCTCAAGCGTTGATTCTTCTGAAAGCGAAAATAAATCATCAAATTCATCTTCGTCAGTCGAAAAAGATGCCGATGAAAATCTCGACGTTTTAAAGAAAGCAGTCTCAAATACCGTTTCTAAAAATGGGTTTAAGGCAGTTACTTCCCCAATTAAAGCGAGTTTAACAGGTAAAAAATATGAAACGAGCGCGGCAGATGATGAAGCAATCAAGAAAACTGATTGGGATGCGATAATTAACGTCAGTTCTTTAACGTATGCTTCGACACGCGTTAACGATGATTTATCTCTTGAAAACATAAATCAATCCATAAAAATCGATAATATGAATATCGGTTATGACAAATATGGGCTCGCTCCTTTGATTGCGGGCGATAAAGGGACGAATTTCTTCAACAAGATGATTGCTGATTTCTCTCTTTCAGGAAATGTTTACTATGCCGGAACGGCCTTCAAAGATCGTTTGTATTACGATGACTATGATAAAAATGGTCAAGAATCAGATATAGGCGCGTTAATTCCTTTGATGGAGAAAACGATTCTTGCAGGATTAGATTCTGCTGGATATTCCGTCTATAAAGATGACGATCCAAATAAAGGTGCTAGCTATTCGATAAATCCTACCGGTTACATTCAATTATCAATTGATGAAGAAGATGGTGAATCTTCAGAAAGTAGCGTTCACTCAGCTTATCAAACTGGCGACGTCGTTCTTAATTATCTAAACGGCGCTAGCGTTGATTTCAGCGATAATGTTATTTCGACAAAAAGTGGTGATACTTATACATTAAGCGTTAATTTCTCAAGCAAAGAAATGATGGATTTCATTAATAATTTCATCGATTCGCTTGATGATGATTGGGAATTTACCTTGCCAGTTGAAGAGGATAGCCCATTCGCAAACATAGTTGTCACAAAAGAAACACTTAAAACGATTTCTCAAAAGATCTCCGACAGCGTTGAAGTCAAAAAATTTGATTATTCGATAAATTACAATGAAGATAAACTCATCTCATCGAAATTAAACTTTGATCTCACGATTGATGACTCAGTGTATGAGTCATATATCAAAGAAGATCAAGAAAACAACGATGAAACAACGACAATTGGCGTTTCATCATTGAATTTCTCTAATAGTGTCGCTTTCTCAACCTACGAGAAAACAAGCGAAGACGCTTCAGAAGATAAACTCAAAGAACATCTTTGGGACTTTGCTGGACTTCCTTCAAAAGAAGATTTAGCTGATGAAAGTAAGTATCCAAATCAGCCTCTTCCTAAGAAGAAAGAAAGCTCAAATTAATAAAGGGATGCATTAAGGCGGGGAAACCCGCCTTTTTTCTTATCGAAGGCAAAAGAAAAACATCTCCATTTCTGGAGATGTAAGTTTCTTCGAAGATTATAACTTTCTGTTGTAGTATTCGATGATTTGAGCTTCGTTGATTTCTTTTGGAAGTTCGTTTCTTTCTGGAAGACGAGCGAATGTTCCTTGGAATTTCTCAGCATCAACAGTGACATAAGCAGGAGTTGCTGGTTTTCCTTCGAGGGAAGCCTTGACAACTGCAAGAGGGGATTCCTCTTTGAATCCGATGACGTCACCAACGTTGCAAAGATATGAAGCAATGTCAACTTTCTTTCCGTTAACGGTAACGTGACCGTGGTTAACTAATTGACGTGCAGCTGCTCTTGTGCGGGCAAATCCCATACGATAGACGAGGTTGTCTAAACGGGATTCGAGAATACGGAAGAAGGCTGTGCCAGTAACTGTTGTCTTATCGGCTTTTGCCATAACGAACATACGGCGGAATTGTCTTTCATTCATGCCATATAATTCTTTGAGCTTTTGCTTTTCGACTAATTGAGCACCATATTCGGATGGTTTTCTCTTACGATCTTGACCATGTTGTCCAGGGCCATAAGTTCTCTTTTTGAGTTCATCGCCGGTTTCGAGAACGCTAAAACCAAGACGACGGGATTTTTTCCATTTGGATCCAGTGTATTTTGACATATATTTATGTCTCCTTTCTTTGCGTTAACAAAGTATAGAGGGCTTTTCCTATTTCTCGGGTGTTATCCTTTTTCGGTACCGTTAGCTCGGTCTTACTTGATTTTTTGGATAACGTCAGACAGAAACATAGAAGCCTGCTAGCCTTTACGCATCGATAATTCTAAATATGCCAACTTTTTAAGTCAAGCAAAAAAGCAAAATTCTTCGCGCGCATACGCGTAAAATAAAAATATAGTTTTTCATCGCCCTTATGCGTGCCTGCGTGATAATATATTAAATACTAGAGAGAAATCAGAAGGAGGTAGACAATATGGACAAAATCATCATAATAGGCCTTATCGCGGGAGCCTCTGTCTTAGTCTTTGTTGGACTTTTTATTCTTTTATATAAAACGATTATCAGTAGAAGCGTCTTAAAAAAGCAGGTAAACGAAATTGTTTCGACCTTCGAAACGGAACACGCCATTCTTTTTGGCGAAATCAAAAACTATATCGATCGTTTAAAAGCCATCTCAGACATGAATATAACTTATATTGAAACATACAAACAATGGCAAATCAGATTTAACGACGTTAGAGATGGTGGCGATTCAAATGCTCAAAGCAACGTCAATTGCCTTGTGGACGCTTTGCAAAAGAAACACTGGAATGAAGTCAAAGATTACATGAAAACGGTAAGAGAACAAATGGCCTCTTACAAGAAAGATGTCGATCAATTGAGAGATGACTTAAAAAACATTTTCAAAATCGAAGTGGAAGTTAGCGACCTTTCCTTAAACAAAAAAGAGGAATATCGTAGGGTGAAATCAAAATTCTACGCAAGACAAAGCGATTTAAGCGTTGTTTCTGAATCAATGGTCTCTTTATTCAAAATAATCGACTCCAATCTCGATAACGCAGAAGAGCTAATTGAAAACGCCCATTATCAAGAGGCTAAAGACATTTACGTTAATAAGGTTGATGTTCTTGTGAAGCAAATCGACGCGTTATTAGACGTTTTACCAACCATTTGCACTGAATTAACGTCCGTTTTACCAGATAAAATCATCTCTTTGAAAGAACGTTATAACACCATGATCAAACAAGGCTATCCTTTGACCCACATTCTTTCATCGAATGGCATTGATGCGATGGAAAAAAGCGTTAATGGGATGCTTATGAACGTCAAAAACTTAAACAACAACGGAATTGAAAAATCCATCGACGACCTTCATAAATGGATTGAGACATATAATGAGAAATTCGATCAAGAAATCGCTGCTAAGGCTGAATTCGATAGCAGAAGCGATCAAATAAACAAAGAAGAAAGTCTCATTCACCAAAAATACGTCAATCTCACAAACAATCTCCCTCGTATTAAAAATTTCTATCTTTTAGGAACTGATGACAATGCTAAATTAGCCGAAATGTCTAAATCCGTAAGTGATGTATCTTCAGCTAAAACCTTGCTTGATAACTACGTTCATTCAAGTTCTCGTCAACTCTACACCGTCTTAGTCACGAAGATGAATGATCTTGACCGCCTCGCTAAAAAAGCCAAAGAGCAATTGGATTATTTCGAAAATTACCTTCTCTCTTTGAAAAACGATTCCGAGCAGGCTGCAGCATTGATCAAAGAACAATTTACCAAGGCCAAAGAATACGAAAGCCAACTCTATTCATTAAATGTAGATGCCTTAGTAAAGAGATATTCTCCTCGTTTTGCAACGATTTATGGTTGCATCGATTTGATTTACGAAGAATTATGCAAACACCCGATTAACGTGGCAAAAGTAAACGAAGAAGTTAACAAACTCAAAAGTGAATCGATGACTCTTTATAGCGAATTAATCGTAACGAAAGACAATCTTAATAACGCTGAAAACTCTATTGTTCACGCTAATAGATATAGATGTGACGATGCCGCTAATGATCAATTGATAGGACAAGCTGAAATCATGTTCAACAATTGTTTATATAAGGAAGCGTACAACACTTCAAAAGACATAAAAGGAACCAACATAAATCAATAATGATATACTTTGATAATGCCGCAACAACAAAGCCATACAAAGACGTTTTGGCTGCTTTTCTAAATGAAAACGAAGAATGTTTTGCTAACCCTTCCTCAAGACACGCTTATGGAAGAGAAGCAAATAAGAAACTAGAAAACGCTAGAAATTCTATTCTTAAAGACCTTGATATTGAAACAAGTCATCGCGTTGTTTTTACCTCTGGTGCCTCCGAAAGCAATAATCTTGCTATCAAAGGGGTGAGCAAGAATTATTCCGGGCGCGGAAAGAGAATCATAACGAGTAAGGTTGAGCACCCAAGCGTTTTAGAAGTCTTCAAAACTCTTGAAAAAGAAGGATTTGAAGTTATTTACCTTCCCGTCAATCAAGAGGGCGTCGTTGAGCCTAAAACCTTAGAAGAGGTCATAAATAAAGAAACGATCTTAGTTTCGATAATGGCTACGAACAACGAAACAGGGTCTAACAATGACGTTGCCGCGCTTGCTTCGATAGTTCATCGTTTCCCTAAAGCTTTTTTCCATGTTGACGTAACTCAAGCCATCGGCAAAAGAAAACTTCCGTGGAAAGATGTTGATTTATTCTCTTTTTCTGGGCATAAAATCCATGGATTAAAAGGAACTGGTGCCTTAATTTTGAAGAAGAATATCACTCTTTCGCGACAAATAGATGGAGGAGATCAAGAATATTTCTTCCGCGCAGGAACGGATAACGTCCCTGGCGATCTCTCGCTTGCTCTTGCTTTGCATAAAACTCTTGCGAGTTTAGAACAAAACATTGAATCTGTTTCAGAAATATCGACTTATTTAAGAGAAGAATTTAAGAAAAACGAGGAAATAATCATTAATTCTCCGTTAGATTCATCGCCGTTTATTCTTAATATTTCCTTAACGAAAAAGAAGGCGTCGGTTATAAGCGAAGCCTTATCGCACGAAGGAATATACGTTTCTAGCGTCTCCGCATGTAACAGCAAAGGCGAACCTATATCCTACGTTTTAGAGGCTATGGGAGCGGATAAAGGCAGAGCGATGAACTCCATCCGTTTATCTTTCTCCTACGAAAATACCCTAGAAGAAGCCATCTCGTTTTTAAAAACATTTAATGACATACTTGAAAGGACAATCGATAGATGATTTACGACCATATAATGATTCACTACGGTGAACTTAGCACAAAAGGCGAAAACAAAAGAGCTTTTGTAAAAGAACTAAATAAAAACATCAGACATGCGTTAAAAAAATACGAAGGTTTGACATATCGTTGCGATCATGACCACACTTATATAAAACTCAACGGAGAAGAACCAACTAAGCTAATTGAAATTCTTCAAGAAGTGGCGGGAATTCAAAGAATATCCCTTGTTTATAGATGTGAGAAAGATTTCGAAAAAATCAAAGATTCCGCTCTTACTCTCATTAAAGAAGAAAAGGGCAACACTTTCAAAGTAATTGCAAAAAGAATCGATAAAACCTTCCCTCTTCATTCTCAAGAGATGGCCCGCTCATTAGGCGGACATATCCTTCGTAACACTGAATTAACGGTAGATGTTCATTCGCCTGATATCGCCTTACACGTTGAAATAAGAAACGATTCAGCTTATTTATATTGCCATTCATATCGTGGAGCGGGCGGATATCCGTTAGGAATGAATGGAAAGGTAATGATGATGCTTTCTGGTGGAATTGATTCTCCGGTTGCGGCTTACCTTCTTCTAAGAAGAGGCATCAGAATCGAATGCATCCACTTTGCTGCTCCTCCATACACTTCAGACGCTGTTTTAGATAAATTAAAAGATATCCTCGCAAAATTAAATATTTATCAAGCGGATATTCGTTTAAATGTTGTGCCTTTCACGAAACTTCAATTAGAAATCTATAAGAATGTTGATGAGCCTTATTGCATAACGATCATGAGAAGAATGATGTTTAGAATTGCTGATAAACTAGCAAAAGCCCATCATTGCTTAGGGATTGCTTCAGGAGAATCGGTTGGGCAGGTTGCCTCTCAAACTCTCGATAGCATGATTGCCATAAATGATGTTACCAACTATCCGATTATTCGTCCTTTGGCAGTTACCGATAAGCTAGATTGCATATCTATTGCTCAAAAAATAGGAACATACGAGATTTCGGTTAGACCTTTTGAAGATTGCTGCACGATTTTCAAGCCAAAGAAACCAAAAACAAAACCGAAAATTTCCGAATGTGAATATTTCGAAAAGAAATTCAATTTCGAAGAAATGGTTGATGAATGCGTGAAAAATGTTTCCGTCATCATCGTTAAAGATGGTGAAGTGGTCACTTACGAGCACGACGACCTTCAAACTGAAAGAATATAAAAAGAAATCTTAAATAAAGAATAAGGATGACAAAATACCATCCTTTTTTAAAAACGAAAAAAGATATAAAAAAGCGTTTCGATTTGAAACGCTTTTTCAATTTAATTAAGAATAGCTTCTTATAAAGCTTTCTTGGCGACTTCGCAAAGATTTGCAAATCCTGCTGGATCGTTGATGGCCATTTCACTGAGCATTTTTCTGTTAAGACCACCATTGGTTTTGGAGATAACGCCAGCTTTTGTTAAGCCATTGATAAATTTGGAATAAGAGATTCCGTTTAAGCGGCATCCTGCATTGATACGTTTGATCCAAAGTTTGCGGAAATCGGATTTACGATCACGGCGGGAAGCATATGCATAATTATAGCCACGGAGAACTTGTTCTTTGGCTGTCTTGAAAAGAAGATGCTTGGAACCAAAGTAACCTTCAGCCTTCTTTAAGATTTTCTTACGACGTGCGCGGGTTGCGACACTACCTTTAACTCTTGCCATATTCTAATATTCTCCCTTCTTATTTGGAAACCCATTCGTTTACCGTTCTCTCATCTTTCTTGTGGAGATAATAAGCGGTTGCGAGGTGCTTTCTTTGTTTTCTTGTTTTGCGTGGAGCTAAGTGGCCCATTCCTGAGTGATGAACCTTAACTTTTCCTGTACCAGTGAATTTGACACGCTTGGCCATGGTACGGCTTGTTTTCATTTTTGGCATGACTGTTTCTCCTTATTTCTTCTTGATAGGCGCGAGGATTTCTTTATACCATTTACCTTCCCAATATGGGGCCTTATCGACATTTGCGACATCTTGGCAGACTTCATTGAACTTTGTCATGACTTCTTCCCCGATTTCGGTGTGGGTCATTTGCCTTCCACGGAAGACAACGCAAACTTCAACGCGATCACCCTTTTCAAAGAACTCGTGTGCTTTGCGGGCTTTTGTTTCCAAATCGTGTTGACCAATCTGTGGCGTAAGCTGAATTTGTTTCAACTCTTGGATCTTTTGATTCTTTTTCTTAAGCTTGTCTTGTTTTTGCTTTTCGAAGCGAACCTTTCCGTAGTTACAAATACGGCATACAGGTGGGACTGCAGTAGGCGCTACGCAATAGAGATCAAGTTGATATGATGCGGCAAGTGAGTTAGCCTCTCTTGAAGACATCACGCCCATTTGTTCTCCGTCAGGGCCTATGACGCGAACTTGCGGATAACGCACGTTCTCATTGATTGGATCGTGTCTTTTCTCTGGACGACGATTGTTATTGTTGTTGTAAGATATAAGTTTAATCCTCCTACGAGTAATAAAATAGCGTGGCAATTTCCACGCATCTTAACTAAATGACTATCATTTGTAGCGATGTTGGCCGATTTCCTTAGGAAGTCCGGCGAGTTCGTGGGAACTGCTTTCTACTTTATTAACGTTGAATATTATCTATGTTTTTAAAAAGTTTGCAAGTCAAAAATGCATTTTTTCAATAAATTCGCATAATTCTTTTCTTTTTTAAGGTAAAAATGATGTTTTTAAGGAATTAGCAGGAATGCTTGCATTTTTAAGTAGATTTGCTTTTTTCTAAAAAAATAGGCATAATATTTATAACGAGGTGAAAAACGTGGCTTCAAGATATGCGATTTATGACACTTTAATTGACGACGTTACGATGATTTCTAACGGAACTGCTTTAATAGGCATGCTTTTTAACGCAGTCGATCCTATAGATTCCGTTAATGAAGAAGACGTCCTTCTTTATGATTCAATTTGCGAACTAAATCAATATTTTTTCGGACAAAGAAAGAATTTTGACATCAAACTTTCATACAAAGGATCGCCTTTTGAGATTAAAGTTTATGATTATGTTCGCACAATTCCTTATGGAGAAACAAGAACATACGAAGAAGTGGCCATCGCTATCGACGAGCCAAATGCCGCTAAAGCAGTCGTTAACGCCTTAAGTCACAACCCAATCCCGATTTTCATTCCTGATCATCGTGTCATTGGAACGGATGGCAGCCTTGTTTCGTATTGCTCATCTCTCGAATTGAAGAAATATTTCTTAGATTTAGAGAAGAAGTACATCAATAAATAGAAGATATTAAAAATAAAAAATCCCAGATTGATTCTGGGATTTTTCTTACCTAAAACTCACTAAATTAATAACGGGCTTTATCTTTGATTGATTTAAGAATGATGTTCTTGAATTCTTCAAAGGAAACGGTTGTTTGTTTCTCTTTTCCAAAGACACGGTAGGTAACTGTTCCGTCCTTTACTTCGTTATCTCCGACAACAAGTGTGAATGGAATTTTGTTAATTTGAGAATTACGTAAACGATAACCTAATTTATCTTCAGAATCGTCGCATTCAACGCGGATTCCTAAATCGAATAATTCTTTTTCAAGTTTGTGAGCATATTCGCCATGATGTTCAACGGAAACTGGAAGGATATTAACTTGGGTAGGAGCAAGCCAGGTTGGGAAAGCTCCGCCATAGTTTTCGATGATGATTCCAAGGAATCTTTCGACTGAGCCAAATACAACGCGGTGAAGCATGACTGGTTCTTTCTTTGTTCCGTCTTTATCGACATAAGTGCAACCGAAGCGGTGAGGGAGGTTGACATCTAATTGAATCGTTCCGCATTGCCATGTACGGCCCATAGAATCTTTAAGCTTAAAGTCAAGTTTTGGACCATAGAAAGCGCCATCACCAGGATTTATCGTGTATTCGTGTCCCGAATCAATACATGCTTGAGCAAGAGCTTTTTCTGATTTATCCCAGAACTCAGGGGTTCCGATAAAAGAATCTGGTCTTGTGGAAAGAACGATGCGGTAGCTTAAGCCAAAGACATCATAGACTTCGTCAAAGAGCTTCATGATGTTCTTAACTTCATCTTCGATTTGATCTGGTCTAACAAAGATATGGGCATCATCTTGCGTAAAGGCACGAACACGGAATAAACCGTTTAAAGCGCCAGAGGCTTCATGACGATGGACGTGGCCTAATTCACCATAACGTAATGGAAGATCACGGTAGGAGTGGATGCTTGATTGATAAGAGAGGATAGAACCAGGGCAGTTCATTGGCTTGATGGCGAAATCCTTCTCATCAATTTTTGTCGTATACATGTTCTCTTTATAGTGATCCCAGTGTCCTGAGGTCTCCCATAATTCACGAGAAAGCATCGTAGGGGTTTCAATTTCGTCATATCCGTATTTGCGGTGGATTTGTCTCCAATACTCCAATAAGGCATTTTTGACGATCATTCCTTTTGGAAGGAAGAATGGGAAACCTGGGCCATAATCGGAAATGAAGAATAATCCAAGATCTCTTCCTAATTTGCGGTGATCGTTGGCTTTTCTTCTTTCAAGAACGTCAAGGTGCTCTTTTAATTCTTCTTCGCTCCACCAAGAAGTTCCGTAAATTCTTGTTAATTGCTTATTTTTTGAGTCGCCTCTCCAATAAGCGCCAGCGACTGAAAGTAGTTTAAAATGTTTGATAAGTCCAGTGCTTGGAAGATGTGGTCCGCGGCAGAAATCAGTGAATTCTCCTTGAGTATAGCAAGAGAGCTTTTCATCTTCGTGCTCGGCGATTAATTCTAATTTATAAGGATTATCTTTAAAGACTTCGCGTGCTTCGGAAGCGTCTAAATCTTTGCGAATGAATGGCAAATTCTCTTTGGAACATTTCTTCATTTCCGCTTCGATGGCGGCAAAATCAGCTTCTGTGATCGTCTTATCGCCGAAATCGACATCATAGTAATAGCCTTCTTCGATTGCTGGTCCGAAGCCAAATTTGCAAGATGGATACAAACGTTTTAATGCTTGAGCCATCAAGTGCGATGTTGAGTGATTGAGAATCTCGAAGGCTTCAGGAGTTCCGATCTTGATAAAGGAAACCTTATCGCCATCTTTGAGAGATGCTCTCATATCGAGTTGAACGCCGTTGACATTCATGGCAATATCTTCTTTTTTGCCTTCTTGGTCAACGATTTTTACTAAGTCGAATCCAGTGGCGTTCTCGTTTAATTCGACTTCTTTTTCTTCATAAAACACTTTCATGTGTTTTTTCCTTTCCGGGCGTAAAAATAAAAACGCCCTATCAGAAGGACGCTTCCGCGTGGTACCACCTTGTTTCATTTGCGAAAAAATACAAATGCACTTTCCCACTGTAACATAGTTGGGATTCGCCTAACTCATCGCTAGGAGCTCAGGAGTGGTACTTCATATATCTATAGATATTTAAGCGTGTCTCCGTCAACGCACTTAAATTCTAGAATGATTATTAATCTTTGCAAGTAAAATTTTAAAAAAAGCTTAAGTCCGGAAACTTAAGCTTATTAACATTAATCTAAATTGGAAATTGAAGGAGTGGTAACGATACGCATGAAGTTCGTTTTTCCAGCACCCGTTGGGGTTCCGCCAGCGATAATGATTTGGCTTCCTTCTTTTACGCCAAGATCACGTGCTATCTTTAAAGCGATAGCTTCCATTTCTTCGATGAAATCAGGCATCGTTGTTGGGATAAGGTGAGCATAAACTCCCCATAACCAGCCACTTTCGAGAGCAACTTTGCGAGAATTTGTAATGGAGATGATTGGGCAACATGGACGTGCTTTTGAAATACGTTTGGTTGAAGAACCGGTTTGAGTGAAATTGAAGATAAGTTGGGCATTGATCAATAAAGCGGTATTGGCAATGGAGTTAGCAATGGCGTCGTTAACCGTGTGGTCAGAGCAATCATATGCTTCTTTTGCGAGGTTTTCATAAGGAAGCTCGCTTTCCATTGCTTTTGCAATATTAGCTTGCATAGTGACTGCTTCGATTGGATATTGTCCAGAAGCTGATTCGCCAGAAAGCATGACGCAATCGCAAGATTCATCAATTGCTGTGGCAACGTCAGAAACCTCGGCACGTGTTGGTCTAGGATGTGTGGTCATGGAATCAAGCATTTGCGTGGCGGTAATAACTGGTTTACCGGCTTTACGGCATTCTTTGATGATTCTTCTTTGGGCGAGAGGTACTTGCTCTGGTGGGATTTCATCGCCTAAATCGCCTCTAGCAACCATAACGCCATCGGCTTCTTTAACGATAGATTCAATTTTCCTAACACCTTCTGGGTTTTCGATTTTTGCAAAGATAGGAATGTTTGGGTTGCCATATTTTGCTAAAACCTTACGCATATCTTGAATATCTTCAGGACGGCGGACGAAAGAAGCGAATATCGCATCAACGTCATTTTCGACACCGAATTTTAAATCTAATTCGTCTTGTTCGGAAATGAATGGGATTGATAAATCATCATCAGGGATATTCATACCTTTTTGGTCGGCAATCCAGTGGTTGTTTTGTGCTTCAACGACAAGCTCATGAGTTTTTTCATCTTTCTCAATGACCTTTAAAAGAAGATTTCCATCGTCAACGAGAATTGTGTGGCCAATGGCGACATCGTTATAAAGTCCAGCATAAGAACAAGTGAATCTTTCGGCTGTACCTAAGATTTTTTCTGATGTAATGCGAAGAATTTGACCTTTTTTGACAATGACTTTTCCGCCATCCATCATTCCAGTTCTGATTTCAGGTCCTTTAGTATCAAGAGCCACTGGGACATAAATTCCGTATTTCTTTTCGAATGAACGAGCGATTTTCAATTTTTTGAGTTGTTCTTCGTGTGAGCCGTGAGAAAAATTTGTTCTAACGACATTCATTCCTGCTTTATAGAGGTTATACATCATTTCTTCGCTATCGGATGCAGGGCCGATCGTGCAAATGATTTTTGTTTTTTTCATATTAAACATGAGTTCTCTCCTAATTATTTGTTTGTTTTCTTGATTAATTCCATCATCGAGATATTTGGCTCCCTCTTCATACTCAAAGCCTCATAGATGTCATAATCTTTTAGTTCCATGCCCCTGATTCCTACGCATCTGCCACCTTTTCCTTGAACTAATAAGTCGATGGCATACGACCCCATTCTTCCAGCAAGGATACGGTCTTTTGCGGAAGGAGCGCCGCCTCTTTGAATGTAGCCAAGAACGGTCGCTCTGGTTGTAAAGCCGGTGTTTTTCTCAACCTCTTTTGCGAAAACGTGGATATCTGGATAGATTTTTTCAGAAATGATGACAATCGCACGCTTGTCGGAATCTTTTTCTCTCATTTCTCTAAGAGAAGAGAATATTTCTTCATCGCTCATGCGGCAATCGGGCGTGATGATTATCTCAGCACCTTCGGCGATACCGGCATATAAGGCTAAATCTCCGCACTTATTGCCCATAACCTCAACTAAAGAACATCTAGAATGCGATTCGGTGGTATCGCGAATCTTATCGACCGAGTCAATAATTGTGTTTAAGGCAGTGTCAAAGCCGATTGTATAATCGGTAGAAGCAATATCATTATCAATAGTGCCAGGCAACCCGATGCAGTTGATGCCGTGTTTGGTTAAGTCTAAAGCTCCTCTATAAGAGCCGTCTCCGCCAATAACGACAAGAGCCTCAATGCCTTCGTCTTTAAGAATATCAACCGCTTTTTGAAGAACCTTTTCTTCCTTAAATTCAGGCAATCTTGCCGTTTTTAGGATGGTTCCACCGCGATTGACGATATCTGAAACAGAAGAACGATCCATTTTTCTAAATTCTTTATTGATCAATCCTCTGTAACCATTGGTGATTCCATACATTTCAAGGCCATAAGAAAGACCAGTTCTAACGGCTGCTCTAATTGCCGCGTTCATTCCTGGCGAATCTCCGCCAGATGTAAGAATTCCAATTTTTTTAATCATTTTTGCCAACCTCTGACTTTTAGATTATAAAACTTTTCATAGCAATATAAGTATAAAAAAACTAATTTTTTTCATTTTCCCTAACTAAAAGTTAGAAAATAAAAATTGTTGATAAAATTCTTTTTCTGTGGATAACGTCCAAAAAGTTTCCATCTTATGGCATTTTTTAATATACCAAAATTGTGGAAAACTGGAAAAAGACAAGTATTCATCGAATGATTGTGTGCGAAGAGATAAAGAAGATGATAGAATAAAAAGGCTATGTACGAAATCAATCCTACCGACACATATAAAATCCTTAAAGAAAGCACTTATTCGCTTGATGATGATAATTATTTAATAGATCTTTATTCACCAATTATCACCTTGAAGGCCATTTCTATATACTTAGCCTTAAGAAATGGAGCAGGAGAAGAGGAAAAACTATTCTCTTCTTTTTGCGGCATTCACCAAGTAACGCAAGGCGAGTTTGTTAATGCTCTTGAATCGCTTGAAGCTTTTGGATTGGTGAAAACATTTCTTTTGAAAAAAAGTGCGAATAACGCTTTTTTCTTTGCGTTGTACTCTCCTCGTTCCCCAGCTGAATTCTTCTCAAATGTTCTTTTTCTTGGCACATTAAAGAAATTCGTTAACGAAGAATACATATCTTATTTAGAAAAGAAATACAGTTTTGACCCTCTTCCACAAGGAATCTCCGAAGTCTCTGAGAAATTCCAGAATCATTTCAGCTTCGACCTTAATGGAGAAACATTTAATTCGCTAAACAAATCATTATCCGGCAAAAAATCCGCTGTTATCCCCTTATATTTTGATAAGAAGAAGTTTATTTCGAAAATGAGAGAAGAAATCCCTTCTTTTAAAGAGATATCCCTCAGCAAGGATGAATACGTAAAAATAGCTAGATATGCGACTTTATATAATTATGATGAAGAAACAATGGCTTCATTCCTTTATTCAAGCGTTGATGTCTATAACCCTAACAAAAAATATGGTGAATCCGTTAATTTTCATACTCTAGAAGCTCTTTGCATTGATAATGATTCTAGAGAATATATGCATAAGACGCCAACATCTATGAAATCGGAAGTCCATGGCGATGATCCGATTGCCCAAACAATAAGGGCGATGGATAGGCTTTCTAGCATTGATTTTCTTTCAAAACTCCAAAAAGGAGGGAAGCCTGCGACTAGCGATTTGAGACTGATTAACACTTTATCAGTTGATATGGGGTTGCCGGATAATGTTATTAATGCTCTTGTCTTTTATGTTTTAAAAATCAACAATAACGTTTTAAATAACGCTTACGTTGAAAAACTCGCTGGCTCACTTGCTAGAGAAGGATGTTTGACGGCTTTAGACGCTTTTAACTATCTCCAAAACACTTCTAGCGGAATGAGAAAAAACAAAAAGGAAAGCAAAGCTAAGTCAAACAACAAAAAAGAGAATAAGCCAATCATCAAAAACGAGGAAAAAGTCGAAGAAGTAAAGAAAACCGATGTCCAAAACGAAGATGAACGCGATGATTATGATGATTTCTTAGATAGCTTATAATTGGAGAGAATATGGAAAAGATTACTAACGTCAAATTACAATATAGCAAAGACCAAAAACGCGTTGATTCCCTTTTGAACGAAATTCTTTCCGATAAAGAATTGATGGAATTACTACATAATCTTGGGCTCAAAGATGAAGAGATTCCTTCTTATCTTCCTTTGCTAGCAACATATCAAGATAATAAAAAAGAAATTGAAGAAGATCCAAACGCTTTACAAATGGTTCTTGAAATAGCGTCTGATTCAGGCAAACTTACTTCCCATTATGAAGAGACACAAAAACAAAAAGAAGCCAGACGCCTAGTTGAAAATTACTATCTTCGTGATTTTTCTGATGAATGGCTTTCTTCTTCCTTGCGTAGTTTTAGGACCTCTAGAGAGAAAGAACTTAAAAAAGAAATCAGCGCATCTTTAAAAGATCCATATAAAAATTGGTTTTATATTTATGGGGATTTAGGGGTCGGAAAAAGCTATGCTTTGGCATCTTTTTGCAATGATTTAGCTCGTAAAGGCAAAAAGGTTGGCTTTATGAGTGCGACAAAACGTTTCGATCAGTTGAAAGGCATTGCAATTAAAGACAAGGATAAATTCGATAAAACGATGAGCGCGCTTTATGAATTGGATTACCTTGTCATAGATGATTTTGGCAATGAATATAAGTCCGATTACGTAAGAGATCAAATAATCATGCCGCTTTTATCCGAAAGAGCGAAAAGTCACAAAGCGACATTATTTACTTCCGATTATGCATTATCGGAAATAGAAGAACTATATTCACAAAAATATGGCACGAAAATTATCGCTAAAAAACTTGTGAACATAATCAAAAGCAATCTTAGAGCGGATGTCGCCGAATATAAATTAGAAAAGGGACTTGAAAACCTTTTGCAACGTTAATTTAAAGGAATTTGTAACTATCAAGCTTAGCTCTTAATTCATCTAAAGTTCCGGTAGTTTCAATATAAATCGAAGAAGACTTCTTTAATTTAGTAAGAGGAAAAACGGAGTTTAACTCCAAAGATTTCTTAACGTCTACGTTTCTCTCTTTGAGCCTATTTTCTCTAATTTCTAATGGAGCGTTAACTCCAATTATATAGTCACATTCATTTTCGATTGGTGAACCTAAAAGAAGAGGCATATCGACTAGGATGTTTTTTCCTTTGTTTTCCTCCATCTCTTGTTTTGTCCTTTTAAAGACGTACGGATGAATGATTGAATTGAGTTTTTCGGACATTTTCTTGTCTTTCGATATTATGCCCAAAAGAATTTTTCTATCGACTTTATCGTTTTTGAAAGCTTTAGGAAAACTTTTCTTTAATTCTTTTTTGACCGTTCTATCTTCATATGAATCGTGAGCGAATTTATCCGCATCAAGAACAACATAACCCTTTTCCCTAAAATAGGATGTGACTGTAGATTTTCCTGATGCGATAGGACCCGTAACGCCAATAACTAGACCATGTCCTGGCTCTTTTTGACAAATAGGACAATAAAACGTCGATCTTCCCCCAATGAAAATCCTTCTTATTGGGGAGTTACAAATCGGGCATAAATCATTCTCTTTCCCATAAACTTGAAGACTGTTTTGCATATTGCCTGAAACACCCTCCTGAGGGTGGTAAGAACGAATTGTCGATCCTCCTTCATTTATGGCTTTCTGAAGAATTTCTTTAGTCGCTTTAAGAATATCATTAGCTTCATTTTTGTTGATTTTTGATGCTAAAATCCGAGGATTTATATGAGTTTTAAATAGAATTTCGGAAGCGTAAATATTTCCAATTCCGACAATAAGGGTTTGATCTAATAACGCTTCTTTGATTGGCGTTTTCTTGCGTTCTTGCAATTTTTCGAAAAAATCATCCTCTTTAAAAGAGAAAGGCTCTTCGCCTAATTTTTCTAAAGAAGGAGATAGAAGATAATTATTTTCATTCCAAAGCTCTATCGTTCCAAATTTTCTTACATCGTTATAAATCAAGGATGTCCCATCGCCGAAATCATAGATAAGAAGATCATGTTTTTTAGGCGTTATCGGTGTTTCTTCTAAAAAATATTTCCCCTCCATCCTAAGGTGGGAGACAATAACTTTATTGTTTGTTAAATGAAAAATGAGATATTTTGCACGTCTAGAAACACTCAAAAAAGATTCTCCGATTAGAGACGAAACGAATGTTTCTGCGCCCGTTAAGATGTTTTTATCGCGGAATAAGCGGATTTTTTCAATCGTTTTATTCTTTAAAACTCCATCAAGATGACGGACTATTGTTTCTACTTCTGGAAGTTCTGGCATATTAATCTTTGGCCTCGTACCATGTTTTGCCAACGCCGGCTTCAACCGTTAATTTAACTGGCAGTGAAACTGCATTTGTCATAAGCGTTGATATTTGTTCTTTTACGTAATCTAACTCGCCTTTAGGGACGGCGAAAATCAATTCGTCATGAATCTGAAGAACCATTTTCGTTTTTAAATCGTTCTTTTTGAGGAAATCGTCGATCTTTACCATTGCGATTTTTATTAAATCGGCGGCTGAACCTTGAACTGGCGCGTTTAAAGCGGCGCGTCTTGCCGCTTCGCGTTTAACAAAATTTGGATCGTTGATTTCTCTTAGATATCTGCGACGCCCAAACATTGTTGAAACGTATCCTTTAGTTTCAGCGTCATGAATTATTTGGTCAAGATATTGTTTTACTTCAGGGTAAGAGGAATAGAAGTTGCTTATGACGTTTTTTGCTTCTTCAAAGGAAGAATTGATTTGCTGCGATAAGCCAAAAACCGTCGTTCCATAGATGATTGCAAAGTTAATGGCTTTTGATTGTCTTCTTAATTGAGAAGAAACCTCCTCCGTATGGAAAATCTTTTTCGCCGTTTCGGTATGGACGTCATGATCGTTATTAAAAACATCGATATATGCCTGACAATTTGATAAAGCGGCAAGGATTCTTAATTCTATTTGATGGTAATCAAGTGATAAAAGAACAATGTTTTCGTCATCATAATAGAAAGCTTGACGTATTTTTCTTGATTCGTCATCACGTGCGGATATGTTTTGCAAATTAGGCGATGAAGAAGATAATCTGCCAGTAGAAGTTTGAGCTTGATTGAAATATGAATGAATTTTGCCATCTTCTTTGATATATGGCATAAAACCGTCAATATATGTGCTCAATTGCTTCGCGTATTTACGGTAATTTAATATTGCAGGGATGATTGGATGATATTTTTGAAGCTCACCTAAAACCTCAACGGAAGTAGAGCCTTTCTTTAAATCAGGCAATTTCATTTCCTTGTATAGGATGTCTGCTACTTGTTTTGAGGAATTGATGTTGAATTCTTTACCAGCGTATGAATAAACTTCGTTTTGATAGAATTTTTTCTTCTCCTCGAAAACATTTTTGAATTCCTCTAGCTTTTCTTTGTGAAGGGGGAACCCTTCGATTTCCATTTTTGCCAATATTTGCATTAAAGGCATTTCTATTTCTTTATAGAGTTTGTATGAATCAACGCTTTTGAGGTTTTTTGCTATTTTTTCGTCCAAAGATAGGGCAAAATACGCCATTTTCATGATACTAGTTGATGAAGTAGCTCCAAAAAGGGAGATTTGCTCGTTCGAAGATATGTCTACTCCAAAAGAAGAGTAAACCAAATCTGGATTTCCATTTAAAGAAGAATCCAAAAGATAAGCTGCAAGTAAAATGTCGTTCTCAATCCCATCGATTTTGATTCCGATAGGGTTTAAAGCGTATATCGTGGCTTTTCCGTCATAAACGTTTTTCTTTATTTGAGGGTTTGCGATAATTTCGATTAATTTCTTGTCATTTTTAAGCTCGTCTATAGATTCATAATAAGCGGAATCTTCGGTTGAAATGGCGATTCCTTTAAGCGTATTTTCATGGTAAGAAGAATAGTCTAAATCCAATGCTAAACCGATTTTTTCCCCAAAATTGATTCCATCGACAGATTTAACGCATTTGTAAGCGATCTCTGCGTTTTGCTTTGATGATATTTTTAAGTTTTGCGGAAGTCTTGATAATAGTTGCTTCAGCTCGTATTTGTTAGCAAAAGAAGCAATTTCATCGAAAGAATATCCCTTGTATTCAAGATCTTCTAGAGTAAAGGGGAGATTGACGTTTGTTAAAATGGTGGCTAATTCGTAACAAAGCCTTCCTTGATTTTCAAATTGAACTATATTTTGCCAAACTTTGCCTTTTTGTGTTGGGGCGATTTCAAAAATCTTATCCAAGCTGCCATATTCATTAATTAATTTAACGGCGGTTTTATCTCCGACTCCAGGAATTCCTGGGAGGTTATCCGAAGAATCGCCTCTTAATCCCTTGTAATCGATGATTTGCAAAGGGTCAAATCCGAATTTTTCCTTCATGTTATCGATAGTCACTAAATCGACGTTAGAAAGTCCAACTTTAAGTAAGGAAACCGAAATATGCTCATCAATAAGTTGCAAATAATCTTTATCGGAAGTGTAAACCGTTACTTCGTATCCTGCTTTAGAGCCCATTTTAGCGACGCTTCCGCAGATATCATCGGCTTCGATTCCGTGTTCTTCGTAACAAATAACGCCAAGGGCTTTGCATAATTCCCTAGAAATCGGAAATTGGGCTTTTAACTCTTCTGGACAAGGTTTTCTATTAGCCTTGTAATCTTTATATTCTTCTTTTCTGAATGTATGAGAATCCGCATCAAAACCAATAAAAATAGATTCTCCGCCCTTAAAGGAAGAAATGATTTTGCTTAGCATGTTGCCAAAGGCAAAAATTGCATTTGTTGGAATTCCACTTTTAGTTGACATGATTGGGCCTTCATCATATGAAGTGGCATAAAAAGCCCTAAACAATAGGGAATTGCCGTCTATAACAAGTAATTTTTTCATTTTTCTCCTCCTAATAAAGCCGCTTTATCAATGATGTACGACCCTTCTTTTTTGCTATCTCTATGCGCTTGAATAAGCAAAGCCGCATCCTTTTTTAAAAAATGATAGATGTTTTCAAAAACACGTGGGAATACAACGAATTCTTTTTCTGAAGCGTCATCATATAAGACAAGAAAGGCCATTTTGCTATTACTTTTCGTTCTAATCGTTCTCATCGATTTGATGATGCCGGCGGTTATTATTTCGTTATAAGTCTCATCTAAGGTGTTCAAAGGCTGGGCTTTATAACGTTCTAGCTCCTTTTCGTACAAAGCAAGAGGGGAAGAGGAAAGCATAATTCCCGTCGCTTCGTATTCTCGTTGAAGATTTATTGATAAATCATCGATAGTTTGCTCGATAAGTGGCTTAGAGATTCCAAGATCGACCAAGAATTGCTGACCATCCGTTCCGAATAGCAGTTCAGCATATTCCATCGCGGAATAAGCGCTTGCCCTAAGTGATTCTCTTGACTCATATAGGGAATCAAAACATCCCGCATCAATCAGTTTTATTAGCATTTGAAGGTTGAGTCCGTATTTTTTGCACCTAGCGGCAAAATCGAAAATATCCACATATTTACCATTTTCATTTCTTTCATCAACTATTGAGCAAAGAAATTTACTTTGTAACCCCTTAATTAAGGAAAGAGGAAGTCGTAAAGTTTTATCGTCAATGACAAAATCCATAGACGATTTGTTTATGTCGGCGACTGCTAAATTAATGCCAATACCTTTTAATTCCGATATCGTATTGGCGAATTTAGAATCTTCAGGTGAGAGATAATCAAGAACTGCTGAATAAAACTCTTTTGGATAATATGCTTTTAAATATGCCATTTGGCAGGCAATAACTGCATAAGAATAGGAATGAGATTTGTTAAATCCGTAATTAGCAAAACGTAAAATCAAGGCGTAAACTTTTTCGGCGACCTCCTTGTTTTTGCCGTTTTTAAGGCATCCATCGATGAAAGAAGATTTCAAAGCTTCTAATTTATCAACATTTTTCTTAGATATCGCTCTTCTAAATAAGTCCGCTTGGCCATATGAAAACCCAGCCATTTCCCTGACTATTTGCATGATTTGCTCTTGATAAACGATAATTCCGTAGGTTTCTTTTAAGATTCCTTCAAGCTCTGGAGCGTCATATGTAACCTTTTCTAAGCCGGCCTTTCTTCTAGCGTATAGAGGAATGAAATCCATTGGACCAGGACGGAAAAGAGCCAAAAGAGCGGCAACATCATCAAATGTTTCAGGCTTAACTTGCTTTATCGCTTTTTTCATTCCATTACTTTCAAGCTGAAAAAGCCCCATTTCTTTGCCATCACGAATTATTTTTATCGCATTCGGATCGTCGTAAGGGAGATCTTTGTAAGTGAGCTTTTTCCCTTCATATTTTTCAATTAAGGCGAGACATGTATCAATAATCGTTAAATTTCTTAAACCTAAAAGGTCCATTTTTAGGAAGCCTTGCTCTTCGAGATAATCTTTTTCCAAACATGCGACGTATCCATTTTCTAAAGATGAAGTGGTTGGTAAAACTATATTAAGGGGTTTATCGTTAATGACTATTCCGGCCGCATGTAAGCCAGCTTGTCTAGGAAGCCCTTCGATTTTTGAGGCGAGGGCAACCAAGGAAAGAAAATATTTATCCGAATCAACTATTTTTTTGAATTCTGGCGATTTAATATAGTTAAAACGAAGACTTTCCTTATCGTAAAGCAAGCTTTTGGTTAGCAAAGAAACTTCCTTTTTCTCATCGTAACCATAAACTCTTCCGACATCGCGAATCGCTTGTTTTGGCCCGATAGTTTGAGTGGTTAAGACATGACCAATACGGTTTTCTCCCCATTTTTTCTGCAAATAAAGAACGGCCTCTTCACGCCTAATATCAGAAAAATCCGTGTCGATATCAGGCATAGATTGTCTTTCTGGGTTAAGAAAACGTTCAAAAATAAGGTTATATTTTATAGGATCTAATTCAACGATATTTAGACAATAAGAAACTAAGGATCCTGCGCCAGATCCTCTTCCCGGTCCAACTGAAATTCCATTGTTTTTTGCATAATTTATATAATCCCAAACGAGTAAAAAGTAATCGTCATAACCCATCGATGAAATAACACTTAATTCATAATTTAGGCGAGACACGTATGTGTTATCGTAATTTGGAACCTTATTTTTTAATCCTTCAAAAGCTAATTTTTGGAGATAATCTTTGCTTGTAAGACCTAGGTCGTTAGGAAAATGAAGAAGACCTCCGCGTTTCTTGATTAATTCAAAGTCCTTGCATTCATTAAATATTTCTTCTGTTGCTGAAATTTCATTTTCGCTATAAAAAGAAGAGATTTCATCATATTTTAAGAAGTGCTCATCGCCTTTTTTCTCTTTAAAAGCTAAATTTGCGTTTCTTTGGATAGCTAAAAGTATCTCTAAAGCTATAGCATCCTCTTCCTTTTCGTATTTTAATGACGGAAAAGCGACCGTTTTATAAGAATAATTTTTGGCAAATTCCCTTAGCTTATCCACATATTCTTTGTTTTCTTTGAAATAAGGCAAGCCGATATAGATTTCATCATATCCATTTGTTTTTCTAACTAAATCAAAAGCAAATGTTTTTAATTCTTCGTTATTTAAATTGCCAAAAAAAGACGGATTAGGCGAATAAACAAGCATTAGCCCTTTAGGGTTCTTCTTGAAGTCATCCAATGTTAATTTATTTTCTGAAATTAACGGGCATAACGGAAGAAGATTAAGATAGCCTTCTTCGTTTTTAACGAAAAGAGTATAAGTTTCGTCATTTAAAACGACATCCATTCCAAATATTGGAGTTATTCCATTCTGTTTAGCGGAATGATAAAAAGGTGCATATCCAGAAAGCGTCCCATTATCCGTCAAAGCAATCGCGCTATAACCATATTTCTTCGCCAATTTAGGCAAGGAAGAAACTTCAAGAGCGCTTTGAAGATAAGAGAAACCACTGTAGACATGCAAAGGAATGAAACTCATAAAATAATTATACATTATTCTCTTCTCCTATGGAGAAAGGTCTTTGAAAATTGTAATATATTGCTATGAAACTAGTATCATTTAACGTTAATGGCATAAGAGCCATCCTAAAAAAAGACTTTGAAAAAACCTTCTCAACCCTCGATGCGGATATCTTTTTTATCGAGGAGAGCAAATATACAGATGAGGGCAAAGCTTCTTTCCCTTTTGAAAAAGAAGGATATGAACTTTACCATCGTGAAAGTCAGGTGAGAAAAGGGTATTCTGGGGTCGCTGCATATACAAAAATTAGCCCTTTAAGTGTTCGTTATGGGCTAAAAGACGGCAAATATGATGAAGAAGGACGCGTAATAACTCTAGAATTTAATGATTTTTATTTTGTTGGAGCGTATGTCCCTAATTCTGGAGAGGAATTAAAAAGATTGCCTTTCCGTCAAGAGTACGAAAAAGACCTATTAGAATATCTAAAGGAATTAGATAAGAAGAAACCAGTCATATACACCGGCGATTTAAATGTCGCTCATAATGAAATTGATCTTAAAAATCCATCGATAAATCGTCATAATGCTGGATTTACCGATGAAGAAAGATCGATGTTTACTAGATTGTTAGAAAATGGATTCGTAGATACCTTCCGTAAGCTTTATCCAGAACAAGTTACTTATTCCTGGTGGAGTTATCGTTTTCACGCTAGAGAAAAGAATGCGGGTTGGAGAATCGACTATTTCGTCGTTTCCGAACGTTTAATGCCTAAAGTAAAAGATAGCAAAATCCATACTGAAATCACTGGATCAGATCATTGCCCAGTTGAATTAGAAATAGAAATATAATTTATCTTTAAATTTTGACTTATTTTTTATCGTTTTCAGAATTTGTATTTTCTTCGTTTTCTAATACATGGGTTCCATCTTTTTCAATTATTTCATTGTTTTCGGTGACTTTATTTTCATCATCATCATCTTCAAGAAGAAGTGGAATTGGCTTGAAGTAGTGATATACAGCTTCAAAGGCATAAACAAGAGCAAAATATATTAGAGGAATAGAAATTCCGAAACGGAAAATATTAATATCAACTTTTTCAATGCCGTTAATTAAAATCCAAATATCCAAAGGAATTAAAGAGCATGGAACAGGAATAACAAGGCATTTATCTAATAAAGAATTATGCGAACGATGCTTTTTTGAAGCTAGAGTCCAAATAAAATCAATAATTGGCCATAACCCACCTATTAAAGTGACATATGTAAAAGCGTATTTTTTCCATCCCGCAACTTGAATTACTTGCAAAATAAGCAATAGACCAATAACTATGAAAATGATAGAAAACAAAGCTAACTCGCCTGAATAAATCAAAACGGCTTTCTTTTGTTCTTTTGTGTAATTTGGCTTATTCATACTAAATCCTTCCTATTAATTGATATTTTGATTTTTGTGTTTTTTACATAAAAATGTGTACGATCCATCACGATTTTTAACAATTCGGGATGGTTCTTCTGTGTGCCATGGGTTTTTCGAAGGGCAAAATGGGCATTTCCAATGCTTTGGGATTATTAATTCATCCTCATTTTCATCCTTGATTTCACTTATTCCATATTCGCCATTAGGGTTAGAGTAAGTGCCTTCAGGTGCAATATCATCATCTTCAGAATGAGAAGGTGAATACGTTTTTTCGTCAACGTGAGAAGCAAAAACGGCTCCTTTATATTTGACAGGACGAATAATTCCGTCATTCGGATGCTTAATTTCAGGAATTTCTTCTTCAAAGTCATCGATGTAATCTAAATCTTCTGAGGCTGAATAGCCTGTTTCAGGAACAACATTAACAAAGGATACGGCTTTGTTCTTAACGCTTTTAACCTCTGGGGTTGTAGCTTTTCTTTCCTCTTTGACTGGCGAAACAACAATTGCGAGAGAAACGTATTCGGCACTAGGTTTATGAAGAATATCATCACTTCTGTAGGTGTGGTTAGGATGATGAGATTTAATCATTTCGAAATCTTCATCTTCGACCGTATAAGTAGCAACAATAATCCAATCGCTATCTTGGTCTTTCAACCCTTTCTTTCTAATTTTTTTGTCGATTGAAGTTAACATTTCATCGCCATTTTTGGCATAAACAAACAACTCATCCCACCCAAAATGAATCCCAATCTTCTTTTTGATACGATTGGAGAGCTCGCTTGCTTTATTTTGCGAAGCGATAAGTTTCTTTTCTTCGAGTTCGTCGATTGTTTTAAATGTGGCGGTCTTAACTTTAACCTTTTTCGTATCTTTTCCTTTAGGAACAAAGGTTTGTTTGTTGTTTTTAGCTGATTTAGCGATGATTGCCTTATCATCAATCTTTTTGCTTTCTTCTTTTTTGACGATAGTGGTAGAAGATTCTTCCAAAGTTTTCTCTTCTTTTTCGATTTTCTGTTTTTCTTCTTGAAGGACTTCGACGTATTTTTTGATTTTAACGCCACTTAAAGAAATCTCTTCGCGGTCAGAAGAAGGAATTTTATCTAAAAGTCTTTTAAACCAATCAGTAAATGTTGGATAAGATTCAAGATTCTTCGCTAATTCATCTTTGTTGACGAGTGAAATAGAATCATCCAATAGCGATAAAACAGAAGAAGAAATCTCATTATTTATCGGCGGGTTCTTCGTTGATGAATGCCATCCTTCTTTATAGGAATTCAAGTCGCATAAAACAAATTTTCCATCTCCGATAAAATATCTAAGAAGGATAAATGGTGCTATTTCCTCATCGAAATAGCCGTTTTTTGGGTAATTTCTTCTTGTTAAATAGGATTGAAATAAAATATTTTGCGAACTTTCCAAAACCTTACTCAAAGGGGTTGTTTCATCGCGATATTCCTTTATTGCGTTAATAAATGTAGAGGTTAATTCAAATGTGTTTGCCATAAATCTTATTGATTATACCATATATGAAGAATAGCATTCGTAAAAATACCAAGGCTTTTTCATTTAAGATTTTTTAACCCTGATATAGCGATGACTAAAAAAACGTTTCTCGTGTTTTGAGAAACGTTTTCTTGAATGTTCAATCGATGAATAAATCGTCTAATGATTTGATGAAAGCATCGAGATCATCGAGTGATTTTATTTTGCAACCACTAGCTTGGGCGTGGCCTCCGCCCTCCCATTTTTGAGCAATTCCAGATATGTCTTTGGCTTTGCTTCTGATGGAGATTCTCCAACAATAATCTTTTGGATTAGGATCTTCGGTGATGGAACACCAAGCATTAACTCCCTCAATATTAGAGAAGAGGTTAACGTTATTTTT
>CAVJFO010000028.1:0-33210 GCA_963648925.1 Hallerella sp. | reverse complement strand
GCGGCCTCTTTAGAGATTGTTGTCCCTTTGAATTTTAAGAGAATATCGGTCATTATTTCAGCTGCAGCAGCAGATTCTGTATCTAAAATAGGGTGTTTACATATTTCTACTTTACATGGGTGATGATCAACCTTGAGAATGCATTTGGCTTTCGTATAACGAGGATCGGCAATTCTTTCGTGATCACCAACATCGCAAATAATGGCTAAAAATGGCTCATCAAAATAAGAATCGTTCAATCTTTCGGTTTCTGGAAAAAGCTTTCCAGTAAAGGTGACGTGATTATCGCCGACAAAATGAACGTCTTTCGTTGGAAAATTGTCTTTGATGAATGTGTATAAACCCATCTGGGTTCCCATCGCGTCAAAGTCAGGTTTGATATGACGGAAAATGACTATTCTGTCATATTTTTTTATCATGCGGTAAAAGTAGGAGTAGTTAGCTTTCAACTCCAAACCGTAATTTGAAATTTCCGTGGCTAATTTGGCCATATTATAAAGTTCCTTCGTAAGCAGAGAAGCAATCTCTTGCGATCATGACTTCTTCGTCTGTCGGGATAACGACAACTCTAACCTTGCTTTCTGGTAAAGAGAATTCTCCTTCTTTGCCAATTAATTCATCGTTTTTTGCCCAATCGCATTTGATTCCTAGAGCTTCGGAAACGTTATCGATGACATATTTACGGCAAATTGGGTTATTTTCGGTGATTCCAGCGGAGAAAATAAGCATATCTGCTCCACCAAGACGAACATAATATGAGCCAACGAAATCAGCAACTCTTCTTGCCCATAATTTTAAGGCATTGATGCACTTTTCATCGCCTTTTTCTGCTGCGGCAAGGATATCACGGGTGTCGTTAGAAAGTCCGCTGACGCCTAAGAAACCAGATTGTTTGTTAAGAATATCGTAGATTTCTTGATTTGATTTGCCAGTGCATTCGGCTAAGTAATAGTAAACTGATGGATCGATATCGCCACATCTAGTTCCCATCATGACACCGCCAAGCGGGGTAAGACCCATTGAAGTGGCAACGCATTTGCCATCTTTAATAGCACAAATTGAAGCACCGCTGCCTAAATGCAAAGTGATAATGCGTTTGCTAGCATCGCCATTGAAATAGTCTTTTATAGCCTTATTTGCAAGATAGTTATGGGATGTGCCATGAGCACCATATCTGCGGCAGTCGTATTTTTCCGTATATTCATAAGGAATAGGATATAAATAATCTTCTGGAGCCATCGTTTGATGGAAAGCCGTGTCAAAAACTGCGATTGTGACAGCGTTTGGAAGAACTTTCTTGAAGGCGTGGTAGCCAATAAGGTGAGCGGGAGCGTGAAGTGGATCAAGTGGAACTAATTTCGTGATCTTTTCTTCGGTATCCTTATCGAAATAGGCGGATTTGGAGAAATATTTGCCACCTTGGACAACACGATGTCCAATTGCTTTGATTTCATCGAAATCTTTAACGATTTCATATTTTTTCAAAGCATTCAAAATTAATTCGACGCCGACGTTATGATCCATAATAGGAAGATATTCATCGTGTTTTTCGCCAAGATACTTCAAGCGGAAATGGGCATCTTCGTGTCCAATTCTCTCAACTAATCCTTCGCAAATAACCCTTTCTTCTGGCATTTCATAAAATTTGTATTTGATGGAAGAAGAACCGGCATTAACAGCCATACATTTAATCATAGTAATTTTTACCTCTTTTTCACATCTAACATTTTATTCCATCTTAGATAAATCTAAAAGCAAAAGAATAAAAACGCAGTTTGAATTGCTAGAGATAGCTTAAAAATAGTATAATCTTTTCCGTAGAGGAAAATATTATGGCATATGGAATTTTATATGATTTCTTGATGGGCCAAAGCATCGAAGCTTATAGATACTTCGGAGCGCATTTCATCGAGAAAGAAATCGAAGGGAAGAAAGTTCCTGGGGTTGTTTTTAGACTTTATGCTCCTTTGGCGGAAGATGTTTCCGTTATTGGCGATTGGAATGGCTGGGATATTGGAGCCAATAAAATGGATAGAGTTGATTATTCCGGTGTTTTTGAAACGTTCATTCCTGGTTTAGTTAACTATTCATCTTATAAATATCATTTTAAAAATGCAAAAGGTGAATATGTCGATAAAGCGGATCCATTCGCATTTTTCTCAGAACTCAGGCCAAATACTTGTTCAAGATTGTTTGATATTGAGAACTTTGCTTGGCATGATGACAAATATTTAAGTAAGAGAAGTAGATGCTTTGACGAGGCTGTCTCTATTTACGAGATGCATCTAGGCTCATGGAAAGGTCAAATCGATGGAAGATACCCTTCATATGAAGAAACCGCCGATTATTTGATTCCTTATTTAAAAGAAAATGGCTTTACTCATGTAGAAATCATGCCTATTTGCCAATATCCTTTCGATGGATCTTGGGGTTATCAAGCAACCGGTTTCTTCTCGGTCGATTCAAGATACGGCAATCCATTCCAGTTGATGTCTTTCGTTGATAGGCTTCATAAAGCGGGTTTTGGCGTTATTTTAGATTTTGCCCCAGTTCATTTCGCAACCGATTCTTTTGCCTTAAGAGAATTTGATGGCTCATGTTTATATGAATATGCCGATGGTAAGCACACTTTCTCTCCTTGGGGTTCATGCTATTTTGACTTAGGGAAGGATCCTGTCCGTTCCTTTTTGATGTCGGCAATGAACTATTATTTAGATTATTTCCATTTTGACGGAATTCGCGTTGATGCCGTTTCGAATATCGTTTATTGGGAAGGAAATAAATCCCTCGGAGAAAATACTGGCGCAACAGAATTTATTAAGAGACTTAATGGCAAAATTCATCTTGCCCATCCTTCAGTTATGATGATTGCTGAGGATTCAACCGATTTTAACGGAGTTACCAAACCTCTTGAATACGGTGGACTTGGATTTGACTACAAATGGGATTTAGGCTGGATGAATGATACGCTTAAATATTACAAACAAGATCCAATCTACAAGAAATATGAACATAATGACATCACTTTTTCGATGGCGTATTTCTTCTCGGAAAATTTCATGCTCCCATTATCTCACGATGAAGTGGTGCATATGAAAGGCACGCTAATCAACAAAATGTTTGGCGATTATGACACAAAATTCGCCTTATTGAGGAATTTATATACTTATCAATTCGCCCACCCAGGCAAAAAACTCAATTTCATGGGGAACGAACTTGCTTCCTTTGATGAATGGAATGAAACAAAATCTTTGCCTTGGAATCTCTTAACTTATCCAAAACACGATTCCATAAAACGCTTAGTTCGCGACTTGAATCTCATTTATCAGGCGGAAGAAGCGATGCACGTTGAAGAGTATAATCCTGCTCATTTTGAATGGATGATGGTTGACAATCACGATCAAAGTGTCTTCGCATTCGAAAGAAGATATGGCGATTCTTGCTTGCTTTTCATCTTCAATATGACACCTAATTTCTATGAAACATACGATGTTGGCGTCGGAGAAGAAGGCGATTGGGAAGAAATTTTCAATTCGGATAAAGATGTTTATGGCGGAAATAATCAGTATAATGGTTTGACCCTTCACTCCTTTGAAGGGGCTCCAGAAAATCGCCCATACCATATTAGCGTCAAATTAGCCTCGTATGGAGCGATGATATTCAAAAGAAAGGTCGAGAAGAAAGAAACTAAGAAAAAAGCAGTTGCTAAGAAAGTGAGCAAAACTAAGAAAACTGCCACCAAGAAAAAGTAAAAGAAAGGTTTATTTATGATTTTTGATACAAAAGAAGAGTTTAAGAAGGAGTTTGAAAAACGCCTAACCGAGCTATATGGCCGTTCAGTCGAAGATTCCCATATTACAGAACGTTATGAGATTCTCGGTGAAATGGTTCGCGATTATGCCGGTGTTGGCTGGAGAAATTGCCGCGAAGACATGATAAAAAACGATGGCAAACAATGTATTTATTTCTCCATGGAATTCCTTATCGGAAGATTGTTGCTTAACAATATGCAAAACCTTGGCGTTTACAAGGTTGCAAAAGAAGGACTTGCCGATTACGGAATTGACATAAACGAACTCGAGGATCAAGAGCCTGATGCAGGCTTAGGAAATGGCGGTTTAGGAAGATTAGCCGCATGTTTCCTTGATTCGGCTGCCTCATTAGGCTACCCAATGCACGGCAACACCATCAGATATGAATACGGATTCTTCAAACAAAAATTCGTTAATGGCAAGCAAACCGAACTTCCTGATGAATGGCTTTCAAATGGCTTTGTTTTCGAAGTTAAAAAGCCAAAACACGCAGTAGAAGTGGAATTTGGCGGAAACGCCGAAACTTATCTTAAAGCCAATGGAGAATACGCTTTAAGGACAGTGAATGCAACTCACGTTCGCGCTATGCCATATGACGTTTCGGTTGTTGGATATCGCAATGGCGTTTCTAATACCCTTCGTCTTTGGTCAGCTGAACCAAGTGAGCAAAACCTTCCAAAAGACGTCTCATTTAACGATTATCTCCAAACGTTAAAGGAATTATCTTTCGGCTTATATCCAGATGATTCAACAGAACACGGAAGAATGCTCCGTCTTCGTCAGCAATATTTCCTTGTCTCAGCTGGCTTACAATCCGTTATTCGCGCAGAATATAGAAAATACGGAACTTTAGATACGCTCAAAGACCATTATGTTTTCCAACTTAACGATACTCACCCAATTCTTTGCATTCCTGAACTCATGCGTATCATGATGGATATTTATGGCTATGGTTGGGATGAAGCTTGGAATCAAGTTAGACAATGCGTTGCCTACACAAATCATACCGTTATGCCTGAAGCACTTGAAAAATGGCCTGTTCAATATGTTCAAAAACTCTTACCTAGAGTTTATATGATCATTGAAGAAATTAACCGCCGTTTCAATGCCTATATGATTGAAAAGGCTGTTGAACCTGGAAAAGCATATCAAATGCAAATCATCAAAGATGGCCAAATACATATGACAAATATGGCTATTTATGCAGGTTTCTCCGTTAATGGCGTTGCAAAAATCCATACATCAATCTTAGAAAATTACACTTTCAAGAATTTCTATGAATTGTTCCCTGAGAAATTCTCAAATAAGACAAATGGCGTCACACATCGTCGCTGGCTTGTCTATGCAAACGAGAAGCTTGCTGATCTTATCAGTTCAAAGATTGGTGATGAATGGATAATGCATCCAGAGAAACTTGAAGCTTTCAAGGCTTTTGATAATGATAAGAAAGTTCAAGAAGAAGTCATGAAGATAAAATATGACAACAAAGCCAAATTTGCTGATTTTGTCTTAAGAACTTACGGCATTGAAATTTCTCCAGACGCCATAATAGACGTTCAAATTAAACGTTTGCATGCTTACAAGAGACAATTACTTAATCTCTTCCATATCATGTCCTTGTATTTGGAGATGAAGAAGAATCCATCCGAATTTAAGATGACTCCTCATGTCTACGTCTTTGGCGCTAAAGCAGCTCCTAGCTACGAATATGCTAAATGCATCATTGAATTGATTCTTGCTGTTCAAGAAGTTATCAACAATGACGAACAAGCCTCGAAATTCATGAAAATTGTCTTCGTTGAAAATTATGGCGTTACCTTAGCTGAACATATTATTCCAGCCGCTGATTTATCCGAACAAATCTCAACTGCTGGCAAGGAAGCCTCTGGCACATCAAACATGAAATTGATGATGAATGGCGCATTGACAATCGGAACCTTAGATGGCGCAAATATCGAAATTGCCAAACAAGCCGGTGAGGAAAATGAAATCATTTTTGGCTTAACGGCTGAAGAGGTTGAAGAAAAGAACGAACGTGGCGGATATAACCCATGGGATATTTATAACAACAATCACGTTGTTAAAGAAGTCATGGATTCCCTCTTCTTCGGACCTTGGGCATTAAAGGCCAACGGACGTTTCCAAATGATTTTTGATGAAGTCATGAATAGAGGAGATCAATATTATATTCTCGCTGACTTCGAGTCTTATTGCGAAGCTTGCAAACGTGCTGAAGAATTCTACCTTGATAAGCCAAGATGGGCTAAAGCGGCAATCGATAACATTGCAACCTCTGGCGTATTCTCTTCTGATAGAACCATCGAAGAATATAACCGTGATATCTGGCATTTAAGAAAATACAATCTTAAATAAGTTCGTATTAATCTAGCAAAAAAACGTTACTTCATTCCCTTTATAGAGAAGAAGTAACGTTTTTATTAAACTTTTATGGCTAGATATTAACGTTCTTGTCTTCGATTTGCTTCTTGAACGTATCGATTTGCTCACCCATCGACATATCTTTGAATTGGTTCATATAAAGAGAATAATAATAGCCTTTCTTTTCCATCAATTCCTTATGCGAGCCATCCTCGATTATGTTTCCATGATCCATCACTAAGATTCGATCGGAATTAACAATTGTCGAAAGTCTGTGAGCGATAGTGATCGACGTTCTCCCTTTTAAGAGTGGAAGAATCTTGTTTTGAATTCTCTCCTCGGTTTCGGTATCGATAGAAGAGGTAGCCTCATCAAGAATTAAGACGGACGGATTCCTTACTAAGGCCCTAGCAAAGGAAATAAGCTGTTTTTGGCCTTGCGATAAAGAAACTCCTCCACCTTCAAGGAAGGTATCATAACCATTCTTTTCTTTTTCGATAAAAGAGTCGATTCCAACGAGTTTTGCCGCATCCTTTACTTCATCTAGGCTAGCATTAAGCTTGCCATAAGCAATGTTTTGATAATATGTAGTGGAAAAGACGAAAGGAGTTTGCTGAACGTAGCCAATATTTGAACGAAGATAGCCTAAAGAACGTTCTTTGTAATCTGTTCCGTCTATTAGGATCTTCCCTTTTGTCGGCTCATAAAACCTGCAAACAAGGTTAGCTAATGTTGTTTTCCCTGAACCCGTTTCCCCGACGATTGCAACAGAAGTGCCTGCTTTGATATGAAGATTGAGAGGATGAATGACCTCGATTCCGTTTCCATAATCAAAAGTAACGTCCTTAAATTCGATATCTCCGCTAATTTTGCTGTAATTTTCAGTTTTCGGAGATAAAACCGTGCCATATTTTTCAATGACTTCTTTGGAATCTTCGATATCAACTTTAGCATTAAGAAGTTGCTCGACTTTTTCTGCCGAAGCCTGATTTTCCATAAAGGAGGAGAAGGTCTCGGCGATTCCTTCAAGTGGCGAATAAATCGATTGGACAAACTGAATGAAAAGAACAACGGTCGCGACCACAATCGCTAATTCAGTCGCATTGGCGTTGGCGATATCTTGATACCCAACGATAACGACAATGGTCATCATAATTGAGGAAATAAGCTCTAAAAGAGGTCTGAAGAAGGCGTTGGTTCTTCCAGCGATAAAACGTTTTTTCTTCAAATCATCGATAATTTCATTTGACTCTTTGGAAACTGTATCTTCAATTCCGAGTGTTTTAACTGTTTTTGCTCCATTGATAATCTCGGCAAGCCAGCCAACATAAGAAGAATAGGCGTTTCTTGCCAAACGGTGACGTTTTAAAATCAATCGTTCGAATAATGGGACGATAATAGCGACGATAGGAAGAGAAAGGATGACGATTGCCGCATATTTGACGTTTTGAGAAAACATCGTGATGATCGTGAAAATCAATTCAGAGAAAGACCATAAAATCGATGTTAATGACCAAGACAAAACATCACCTAAAGCGGATGTGTCGTTATTCATTCTAGCGATAAGCCAGCCAGAATTTGTCTTATCAAAATAGGAGAAGGATAATTCTTGAACATGGTCGAAAAGACTTTTTCTTAAGGAAATCATGATAACCATGCTTAGGTAATTCGTGAAATAGAAGTTTGCGAAAATGGCTATCGAACGCAAGACAACAAAGATTCCCTGAATGATAAGGAAAGTCAAAAAGTTAATATCTATTTCCCATAATCCTTTTATAAATATGACATGGAAAGGCAATTCCCAAATTGAGGAAACACTTGTTAAAACGGAATTTGATCCAGCGACAGTGATGGCCGAAGCGTTCATAGCTGGAACGAAAGCGGAGTCATAAAAGGTTGTAAAAAGTAAAGAAACAACGACTATTACTAATAAATCAACGCGTTTTAACGCATATTTGAAAATTCTTAGCCAAATCCCAAAATTCAGCTTCTCGGGTAATTCTTCTTCTCTATTTGCCATAAGAAACCTCCATTTTTTCTTGTATTGTTGCTAAGCGATGATATAAGCCATCATTTTTCATCAATTCTTCGTGAGTACCAATTTCACTAATTTTCCCTTCATCTAAAACGATGATTTTATCGGCAGTTTTTGCGGACGCAATACGGTGCGTGATAATAAAAGTGGTAGAAGTTCCGACATTTTCCTTTAATCTTGTTCGGATTTCCAAGTCCGTTTTTGTGTCAACGGCGCTTAAAGAATCGTCGAAAATAAGGATTGGGGCATTTGTGATAAGCGTTCGAGCAATAGCGACCCTTTGCTTCTGACCACCAGAAAGCGTGACGCCTTTTTCTCCGACAGTTGTATTATATCCATCTTTAAATGAATCAATCGTTTTCTCAACCCCGGCATTTCTTGAAGCAAATCTAATTTCTTGATTTGTCGCTTCAGGCCTTGCGATTTTGATATTTTCCTCAATTGAGCGGGAGAACAAGAAAGGATCTTGCAAAACAGGAACGATTTTCTTCCTAAGATACTTCTTTTGAATGTCTTTCAATTCAATTCCATCAATTTTGATTGAACCGGAATTATAATCGTATAATCTAGTCAGAAGAAGGACTAACGTTGATTTTCCTGAGCCTGTTTTTCCCATTATGGCGATGGTTTCGCCCTCTTTTACCGCAAAAGAGACATTACTAATCATGTCATGTTCACCGTCAGGATAAGAGAAAGAGACATCTTCAAATACGATATTGCCTTTAATTTCCGGCGTAACTCCGGAATCTAAATCCTCTAAAGGTTTTCTTAGCAATCCGCCAATTCGATCGGCGGAAGCAAAAACCTGACCGATATTCGCAAGAGTTTGAGCGGCCTCTCTAACTGGCCAAACCATCATGTTGACGTAAAGAAGGGAGATAACTAAGGTTCCTGCGTTAATTTCATTGGTAAAAATTAGATATATTCCCCAGACGAGGGCAAGAACTTTCGAGGCGAAGATAAAAATATCGCTTGAAGAGAAATAGAAGGAATTAAACTTCTTCCAGGAAAGGAACTTAGCTTTGTAATCGTTTAAAGACTTGTCAAATTCGGATATTTCATATGTCTCGTTGTTGAAAGCCTTAACGATTCTGACCGAAGCGAGATTTTCGGAGATTTTATCAGTAAGAATGGCTTCGGAATCATCTGCTGCACGGTATAGCTTTCTAACATGCCCCGTTAAAGAAATCGAATAGATAAACAGTAAAGGGAAAAGAGAAACGGAAACTAATGTCATCTTCCAAGAGATGGACATAAGGATTGAAAAACAGAAAATAACCATCCATAATGCCCAGGTTATATTGTTGATACCCATCGCCATGAATTCACGATAGACATTTAAATCGCGCGTGGCAGTTTGTAACAAATCTCCCTCTTTGCTCTTTTTGTATTCTTCGTAAGGAAGTCTTCCGATGTGCTCAAAAGTTGCTTTTTGTGCGACGGAATTGAAAGAAGAAGAAAAATAAGAACGAGTCCAAATTCTTAAAAACATCGCCAAAGCATAGATGGCAGCTAGTGAAATCATCGCAGTCGGAAGAATAAAAGCCCCATTATCATATAAATATTGGTTGCCTTTTCCGTTTGTCAAAACGGTTATGACAAATTTTTCTAAAGCCGCGGCCTCATTCAATCTTTCTACGCCTTCAATCGTATCAACGAGAACCTTGATTAAAAACGTTTGAAGGACGGATAAAAAACCAACGAGCAGTTGCAATAGCATCGTGAAATAAAAAATAAGGCGGTTGCCTTTTAACAATCTATGCGTAAGTTTAACGAAATCTCTCATAAAATCTCCATTTTTTGCGGGACAATTAGCAATATACTATAATAAATATAAATTTAAAGAAGAATTTGCAAAAGTCACCAATTATCGCAAAAAATGATTGTTTTATAACATATTTAGCGACATTGGAAATCGATTTCAAATTCGTTATTATTCAATTGTTATGACTATCTATATTTAAATATTTTTACCTAAAAATAATCAAAAACTAACAATTTGTTAAAAATAATGCGTTTTTGATGCTAGATTGATTTACTAATAAGCGCAGAAGTGCAATAATATTCATATATTCACGGGGATATAATATGGAAAAATACTCTAAACATTGGTGGAATAAGGGGATTGGGTACATGATTTACCCTATTTCTTTTCAAGATTCGAATCATGATGGAATCGGAGACTTAAATGGCATAATTTATAGACTCGATTATCTAAGAGATTTAGGAATCAACATTCTTTATATTTGTCCAATTTTCTCTTCGCCGTTTAAGGATGGCGGATATGATGTCAAAAATTATTATGAAATCGATCCTAAATTTGGAACGATGGATGATTTGAAGAATCTTATCAATGAATGTCATTCCCGTGAAATAAAACTAGTGTTAGATCTTCCTTTCAACCATACCTCAAATGAACATGATTGGTTTAAGAAAGCTCTAGAAGACCCAACGTCAAAAGAAAGAGGATATTACTATTTATTAAAAGGAAAAGAAGAAGATGGAAAACTTCTTCCGCCAAATAATTGGGGCTCTTTCTTCGGGGGAAGCGCCTGGGAAAGAATCGAAGATAGCAAGTATTTCTATCTTCATATATTTGGGAAAGAACAACCTGATCTTAGGTGGGATAATCCTCTTTTAAGAGAAGAAATCGAGAATGTAGCCTTATATTACGTTTCCTTAGGCGTTGATGGCTTCAGACTTGACGCATGCTCTCACTTAGCTAAGGATTTGACTTTTGAAGATGCTTTAGGGGAAGGGACGATTCTTGACCCAAGCAAATTCTCTAATCGCCAGGAATTGTTAGGATATCTCGATGAATTCTCGAAAAAAGTTAAAGAAGCGAATAGCGAAATTCTTCTGCTTGGAGAGTCTGGCGGATGCTTGCAACCACTTGAAGCGATTCCTTATATCAAAGAGTCTAGTGGTCCGCTTGACTTGATGTTTAATCAAGATACCACGAATAACAATGGGTCTTATGAATCCTTTGATAAAAAAGATGAAGAAATTCAAACGGACGTTATTTCCTTGAAAAATAACTTTATGCGTTGGTATGATGCCATCCAATATAACGGAGATCTTCCTGTTTATTGGGAAAATCACGACAATCCAAGAGTCATTAGCCAATACGGTTCTACAAAATATCGCGATGAATCAGCCAAAATGCTTTTGACAACAACGCTTTTCCTTTATGGAACCCCATTTATCCATTATGGCGATGAAATAGGAATGTCGAATCTCCATTTCGATAAAATCGAGGATTTTTACCTTGATAATTCCACCGAAAGCGAAGTCAAAGAATGGAAAGAACGCGGTTTTAACGATGAAGAAATTTTACGTTACTTAAATCGTTCTTCGCGCCTTTCATCTAGAAGCGTAATGCAATGGAACAAGGGAGATTTTGCTGGCTTTTCAGACAAAGAGCCTCTATATCCTCTTAATAATAATTATAAAGAAGGAGTTGATATCGCTTCTCAAATGGAAGATCCATATTCCATTCTAAACTTTTATCAATACGCGATAGCCTATAGAAGACAAACACAAGTTAATGACACTGTAGTTAATTCTCCATTGAAAATCATTGATATGAACCATCCAGATGTTTTCGCTTACCTGCATGATGGCCCGATAAAATTGATGATTATTTCAAATTTCCGCTCATATGATGTTTATTTTTCCTTCTATTTTGAAATCCTTGATGTGAAATTACATAACTATGGCGATGTAATCTTAGAAAACCATGTCTTTAAACTTCGTCCATTTGAGACATATTTATTGATTGTCAGATGATCAGATATTACTTATTTCTAGCCTCCTCACCCTTAAAGAAAGATTCTTTCGAGAATGCGATTTCTTCTGTTAGCGAAGAAGAAATTGTTTTCACCTACGTCAATGATAAAGAAGGCTATTTTAAAGCGGGTGACCGTCTTGCTAGCACCTTACAACAGGTTTTGTTCAATATTCACGACACTCTTAACGTTAATTTTTCCATTGTAGTCGCCCATAAACGTGGGGAATTTGAGAAAAAGATGTTAAATGAAGCGCTCACTTATTATCCAAATCAATGTTTCTTCCTTTCGGATATTCTCTTAAAGGAGGTTTCTTTTGGAAATTATTCATCGATTCCTCTTTTAGCTGCCGAGTTTAAGAAAATAGATCCGGAATTATTGATGAGCGCTGGAACTTTTCTTAGATGTGGTTTGAATGGTTTATTAACCGCTGAAACCTTATATGTTCATCGAAATACGTTTAATTATCGCCTGAATTCTTTTATTGAACAAACTGGATTGGACATAAGAGATTATCATAACGCCCTCTTATTAGAACTCTATTTTCAATTTACTAACAAAGCCTAATAAAAAATCGGCTTATTATGCCGATTTCTTATATGTTTTATGGTATGAGCCTTGTTTTCCGAAACGTTTATTTCCTTTGTTAAACGAAGGCTTCTTTGAATAAGAAGAAGATCTTCTTTCGCCGTATGATTTCTTTTCTCCGAAGGTCTTTCTTTCACCAGAGAATTTCTTTTCTCCAAATGACTTCTTGCCATCACGATGGAAACTCTTTCCGGAATGTGGTTTTCTTTCACCATCTTTTTTAAACCCATCTTTTTTGAATGGACGTCTTTCGCCATCTTTCTTGAATCCGTCTTTGCTATATGGGCGTCTTTCGCCATTTTTATGAGAGAATCCCGTTCTCTTTCTATCGGAATGATGGAAAGATGAACGATTATTTCTTTCTCTCTTTTGAGTCGTTTCCTTTGTTGCGGCTTCTTCAGAATTTGCATTTTCTTCGGATTGAATTTGAGCTTCTCCTGAAGTTTTGGCTTTAAATGGCTTTCTAACTCCGCCTTTTTTCTTCATTCTAGAACGATCTCTGAGGAATGAAACTCTATCTTCATATGATAGGTATTCTTTTCCTTCATTCGATTCTTCTTTGATTAAGAATGAGAGATCATCAATCGATGAATAACAATGGATGCCATTCATTTCAAGCAATCTTGTCGTGACTCCTTTTCCAGGAATTTTTGTTCCATTGAAATGCCCATCGTGAATATTTCTAACTCCGCAAGAAGGAGAACTTTCCATAAGAATGGCGATACGAATGCCGAATAATTTGCAAGCCTCCAAGGCTTTTTTGGCACCCAAATTATATTCTTTGGCTTTTGATGTACCGTCTTTTGTCACGATGTCTGCGCCTTTTATTTCACAAGGATCGCGTGGAACGCTAAGTCCACCCGCCATTTCAGGGCAAAAAGGTATCAAATCGTACTTTTCTTTTAATTTTTCAACAATCGGAAGAAAATTGCTCTTCCCGTCATATCTGGTGTTTTCACCAACTAAGCATGCGCTAATAAGAATCTTTTCCATACGGTGAATTAGTTTACCTTATTTTATTCTCTTTGACTAGTCAAAGAAGGGGTTAAATCAATATAATTGTGAAGATGAAAACAGAAAATTGGCAAATCAAATTGGAAAACGAGATTTATCCAGTAACAATAAATTATCGAAAAAGAAGGACGCTTGGGCTTAGATACAACCCAGAAAAGAAGGAGTTCATTTGTAATTCACCGTTATTTCTATCAAGTGAGCGAATAAAGGAATTCGTGCTTGATTCCGCCCCAAAACTAAAGAAAAGATCGGATAAGAATTCTCCTAAACCCCCAATGGATGGAGATGAAATCTACATTTTCGGTCAAAAAACTTTAATTGAAGGTTTTTCAAAACTAAGCGAAAAGAAACAAAATGAATTCCTCAAAGAAAAACTATTAGACTTTTTAGAAGAAAATGTTCCCTATAACGCCAAAATTATGGTGGTTAAAAACGATTATTCCATCAAAATTCGCAAGATGAAGACAAGATGGGGAGTTAATTCCCAAAGAAAGATGACTTTGACATTTAATTTATTGCTTGTCCACTATAATAAAGAAACGATAGAATCGGTCGTTGTTCATGAATTGGCTCATGATAAAGCTCATAATCATGGCAAGGGATTTTATAAAATCGTCTTTAAAAGATTGCCGGATTATAATAGGTTGCACACTAAATTAAGAAAGGGAGAGTATGAGTGAAATAATAACGTCAAAAGATAACAAAAAGGTTAAAGAAGCCCTTTCTTTTGCCGATGGTAAGGGGGATTTTTTCCTTGTTGAAGGTTTCCACATGGTGGAAATGGCCATAGAAAATAATCAAGCTGAGCGCATTTTTTCTTTGAAGGAGTATCCTCACAAAGACATAGAATTCTATTTAGTGAATGAAACAATCATCAAAAAACTCTGTCAATCGAAGAATCCTGAAGGCATCCTTGCCGTTTGCAAAAAGAAAGACAACAATTTCAAAAACGACGAAAAAATCGTCTATCTCGATCGCGTTCAAGACCCAGGAAACGTTGGAACAATCCTAAGAACATGCCTTGCTTTCGGCTATTTTGACGTTTTTCTTTCTAAAGGGTGCGCAAGCCCTTATTCGGCAAAAACACTCGCTTCATCGCAAGGGGCAATCTTTAAGCTTAATATTATTGAAGGAAAAGATTCTTCCATAAAAGACATTAAAGAACTAAAAGAAAAAGGCTTTAATATCATTTCAACCGATCTTAAATCTTCCTCTCCTTTAAAAGAACTTCAACCTTTAAAACCCTATGTTTTGGTTATTGGAAATGAAGGACAGGGAGTTTCTAAGGAAATCATAGACCTATCCGATCAAAAAGTTCGAATTGAGATGGATGGGATTGACTCCCTTAATGTCGGGGTGGCAAACGGCATATTGCTTTACGAACTCAAAAATCGTTAAAAGTATCCCTTTTATTAATAAAAAGTATTAGAATATTAGCGTTCGTTGAAAAGGAAGAGTAAGCTTGATCTTCTTAGTTCTGGGAGAGACTGCTAGAGAGACTGTCTCCTAAGATCCTTGCTGAAGTTCGCCTTGGAGAACGGAGAAGAGATTCTCCCCGTCGTGGGTTATAGCCAAAAAGTCGCGTTTTAAAATAAAGAAACGAATTGGGATGGCACCGTGGATTAATTCACTCCCTGCATCCCTTTTTCTATATTAAGAAAGGAATTTTATATGGAAAAAGAAGAAAAAATCGTTAAAGAGGCCGAAGAAGAAGCACTCAAAAAACTTTCCGAAGCCAATACGGCAGACGAGCTTCTCTTATGGAAAAACACCTATCTTTCAAAAAAGAGCCCTCTTGCCCAATTGATGAATCTCATGCGTCAAATCGCCGCTGAAGAAAAAGCGAAATTCGGCAAACTCGTAAATGAAGCTAGAGGAAATGTTGAAGCATCTTTCCAAGAGAAAATGCAAGCCGCCCAAAAGAAAGCCCTTGAAGAAAAACTCAATTCCGAAAGAATCGATATCACCCTTCCTGGAAGAAACTATAAACAAGCAAATATCAACCCTTATTGGAAAATAGTCGATGAAATGTCTGATATTTTTGCCTCAATGGGTTTTGATATCGTTGAAGGAAGAGATGTTGAAACTGATCATTTCAATTTTGAATTACTTAATGTCCCTAAGGATCATCCAGCAAGAGATATGCAAGATACTTTCTATATATCAGAAAATCTCTTGCTAAGAACTCAAACCTCCGCCGCTCAAGCCCATACAATGCTTGAAAATGAGGAAAAGAAGGCCATTAAGATGATTTGCCCTGGCAAATGTTATCGCCGCGATGATGATGACGCTACGCACTCCCACGAATTCGGTCAAATTGAAGGGCTCGTTATCGATAAAAACATCTCTATGGCTGATTTAAAAGGCACACTAGAATTATTTGTTAAGAAAATGTTTGGCGAAAAACGTGAAATTCGTCTCCGCTCATCTTTCTTCCCGTTTACTGAGCCATCAGTTGAAGTTGACGTTTCTTGTTCTAAATGCGGCGGAAAGGGCTGCCCACTTTGCAAAGACACAGGCTGGATTGAAATCCTTGGAGCAGGAGAGGTTCACCCACATGTTCTTGAGATGTGCGGATATGACCCAAAGATTTATTCTGGATTCGCCTTTGGCGTCGGAATCGAAAGAATCGCCATGCTTAGATACGGAATCGATGATATTCGCCGAATCTACACAAATGACGTTCGTTTCTTAAAGGATTTCTCGGAGAAATAAAGGAGAAAAGAAGATGAAAATTTCATGGAATTGGCTTAAAGAATTCGTTGATTTAAGCTCTACGACCCCTGAAGAGGTCGCAAAGAAACTCACTTTTGCCGGAATTGAGGTTGATGGCATTTCAACTTTAGCATCTGGAAATAACCTTGTAATCGGAGAAATCCTAACTTGCGAAGCTCACCCAGATAGCGACCATCTTCATATTTTGAATGTCGATGAAGGCAAGAAATACGGTATTCACCAAATCGTCTGTGGAGCTCCAAATGCTCGTAAGGGCCTTAAGGTAATAGTCGCAAGAGTAGGCGCTATCTTACCAGAGGTAACCATTGCTCCATCCGTAATTCGCGGAGTCGAATCTGATGGCATGTGCTGCGCTTTAAGAGAACTTGGTGTAGATAAAAACACACTTACCGAAGCTCAAAACAATGGTATCGAAGAACTTCCAAGCGACGCTCCAGTAGGAGAAGAGAACGTTCTTGGGTATCTTGGGCTTGATGATTCGATTATTGAGGTGGAACTTCTCGCAAATAGACCTGATATGTATGCGATGGAAAATATCGCTAGAGAAGTCGCTTGCCTTTTGAACCAAAAAGAAAATATTAAAGACTACCCAGAGACAAAAAGTGGCGTTTCTTCCTTCAAAGTTGGCTCTGAAACCGATAAATGCAAATTGTTTGGTGCTAGAGAAATTCGTTCAGTAGTCACCAAAGAATCACCAAAATGGCTCAAGGAAATTCTTTCCTCTGAAGGAATTAGAAGCATCAATAATATCGTTGATATTGGCAATTTCGTTATGTTGCTTACTGGATGTCCAATTAATATGTATGACGCGGACAAGCTTTTAGGAAACTCTCTTATCGTCAAAGATGATTATGAAGGAGAATTCCTTGCGATGAATGGCCAATCATATCAAATAAAACCTGGCGATTTAGTCGTTGCAAGCGAAAACAAACCTATGTGTTTGGCGGGAATTATGACCTCAGAAGAAGATAAAGTCACGCCAGAAACGAAAAACGTCATCATAGAAGTCGCAAATTTCAACGGTGCTTCGATTAGAAAAACATCGAATAGACTTGGATTATCTTCCGATTCATCTTCACGTTTTGTCAAAGGACTCAATACCGAACAAACGGAAAGAGTTCTTAGAATCTGCTCATTCTTGATGAAAGAATTAGCTGACGCTAAAGAAAACCTTTCAATTGAAACATACGATGTTATCAAACACGAAGAAAAGAGAATCGACACTTCATTAGAATACATAAACGGTCGCTTAGGCACATCCTTCTCTTTAGAAACGGTTATTGAAACCTTGCAAAGAGATCATATGGTGATTGAAAACGAAAATGGAACTTCGTTTACCGTGAAAGTCCCATTTTATCGTATCGATATTTCCGGAGAAGCGGATATTTCCGAAGAAATCATTCGTTTATTAGGCTTTGACAATATCACTGCAAAACTTCCTAATGTCGTCTCTTCTAAGGGCGGATACACTCAAAAGCAGGCAAACAAAAATGCCATCAGACGTTTCTTAAGAAACAACGGCATTATCGAATGCATCACTTACTCGCTTGTAAATTCCGAAAAGAAAGACTCTTTCGAACTTATTAGCAAAGGCGAAGTGTACAAACTTATGAATCCATTAACGGAAGACAGAATGTATCTTAGAAAAAACATCCTTCCTTCCTTATTAGAAGTGGCCTCTTACAATTTCGCCCACCAAGAGAAAAATCTCGCTTTATTCGAGATTTCTGATGTCGACACTCCAAATATCAAGGGCAAACATTTAGCGATTGTATTAGTCGGAGAAGAACATTTAAGAGGATCTTTAGAGAAAAGAGACGTAGATTTCTTCGATGTTAAGGGATATTTTGAAGGAATCGCTTCCTTGCTTGGCATTAACTCAAACCGCTTAAGACTTGAAGCGTATAAATCCGAAAAAGAAGAACTCCATCCAGGACGTTCTGCCTCGGTGTATTTAGGCAAACAGCTTGTAGCCGTATTTGGCGAACTCCATCCAGAAGCCTTGAAAAAATTAGGGTTTGGCAAAAACAGCGTTGCCGTTCTTGAACTCGATTTAGAAGCCTTATTGGAATTAAAGACGAGCGCCGAAAAAGCCTCAATCCCACCTAAATTCCCTTCGATCAATCGTGATTTAGCCTTCTTATTGAAAGACGATATAGCATATTCTGATATCAAACGCGAGATTTCTCGTCTTGATAAAACCATCAAAAACGTCGAGATATTCGACCTTTATGAAGGAGACAAGATAGAAAAAGGCAAAAAATCAATGGCCATAACCATTACCTTCCTTGATGAAAGCAAGACCTTAAAGGATGAAGAAGTGAATTTAATCATGAAGAAGATAACTGATACCCTTGCGATGCGTTTTAACGCCGAGGTTCGCTCTTAATGAATAAAATCAATAAAAGCGCGATCATCAAAGGAAGAGAATTATCTTTCTTTAATGAGACAACATTTGAGACTTATGAAATCCTCTATCCGATAAACGAGGTCAAAAGCTGCTCTTATAAGGCTAAAGCCTCTAGGCAAGACAAATTCATCCTCTTGCTTTTCGAAATTGACGCTAAATTAACGGTTTTTGATTCAAGAGATAACGCCAAATTCCCATATCACGCAAAATTCAGCGAAAGTGTTGAAATATTCGAAGATGACGACGATTTTGAATCAGGCTATTACCTTCCTGGTCCAAGCGTCGACTTAGATGATGTTGCATTAGGCTTGATTCATGCTTCTTTGCCAATTCGCTTAGTCAGGAAAGAAGACGCTAGCACTCCAAAAAGCGTCAATAATATCAATTTTCGAAGCGAAGATGAAGTAAAAGAAGAAAGAAGTAATTTCTCTCTTGAAGGCTTGCCAGAGTTCCCATCCAAGCAATAATTAAGATAAAAACGCTCCATTTGTTAATCATTTGGAGCTTTTTTCATAACTTTTTCTTTAAAGATTCAGTCAATAATTGTATATTATTTTTGCGGAGTGGGAAAAAGTGGGAAAATTCTTTGGAACTTATGAAAGAACTCTAGATGCGAAGAACCGCCTCCAATTGCCAAGCAAATTGGTAAAGGAGACGCCTGAACACTTTTATTTGCTTCGTGGATTTGAGGGTTCAATCTCAATTTACGAAGAAAATGAGTTCAATTCATATTTAGCAAATCTCGAAAAGATGAATTTCCTTAGTGAGAAAGCCCGTACTTATATGCGTTTAGCCCTCTCTAGCGTCGAAGTTTTAGATGTTGATAGCCATGGAAGAATCTCTTTATCAAGTTCAACCATGAAACGTTACAAACTATCTAGCGAAATAGTGATCATCGGCGTTTTAGACCATTTTGAAATATGGGATAGAAAAGCTTATGAGGACTATCAAGCCAAAAACGACGAAACTTACGAACAAATAGCGGAAGATCTCTCGTTATTAGGAAAGGAGGTTCAATAATATGGGATTCCATTACAGTGTTTTGCTTAATGAAACTATTGATTTATTAAAAATCAAAGAAAATGGCATCTATGTTGACCTCACTCTTGGTAGAGGTGGTCATTCCGAGGCGATCCTCAAAAAAATAAAAACTGGCCATTTGTATTCATTTGATATGGATCAAGAGGCGATTGAGGAAAGCAAGGCTAGATTAGCTAAAATAAGCGATAATTTCACGATCATCAAATCAAATTTCGCTTACTTCGCGACAAAGCTAAAAGAAATCGGAGTTACGGAAGTTGATGGAATAACCGCTGATCTTGGCGTTTCTTCCCCTCAATTTGATGAAGCGTATAGAGGCTTCTCATATAGGGAAGACGCTCCATTAGACATGCGAATGGACCTTTCTAATCAATTAACCGCAAAAACGATTGTCAACACCTATCCTTTTGAGAAGTTGTTGAAAGTCTTCAGAGAATATGGCGAGGATAATTACTCGTATCAAATCGCAAAAGAAATCGTTAAAGTTCGAGAAAATAAAGAGATTTCTACTACTGGGGAATTAGTTGAACTCATAAAAAGAGTTAAACCAGCTAAAGAATTGGCAAAAAAAGGCCACCCAGCAAAGCAAATATTCCAAGCTTTAAGAATTGAGACAAACGATGAACTTGGAAATCTTCGCGAATTGCTTGAGACATTTGACTCAGTGTTAAAACCGGGCGGAAGAATAGCGATAATCACCTTCCAAAGCCTCGAAGACAGATTGGTTAAGGATAAATTTAAATCATTAAGTGTCGTTGAAGGTAGCAGAGAAGGCCCAGATCTCTTACCAGGAGAAATAAAAGAAGCGCCATATATTTCCGTTACGAGAAAGCCTATGGTGGCCTCAGAAGAAGAACTTGAAGAAAATCACCGTTCAAAACCAGCAAAATTAAGATGTATTGAAAAGAAAGGAGGAGAAAACGATGAAAGATAAGTTAGAAAAAACCGGTTTGACCCGTTCACATTATCGCAAACAATTAGTGCTTAAGCTTTCGTTATTCGTCGTTGCTTTCGTCACTGTTTGCGCTCTTCCTATTGGACTTTCATATCGTGTTGCGGAAGTTGTAAAAGCCGAAAAACTTGAATCATCTTCACAAGAAGAAACATCATCGCAAAAAAGTGAAATTTCTTCCGAAATGGATGAAATTGAAGAATATCAAAAAAATATTTAAAAATTTATTTTTCAAAAAAATATCCGATGACCATCTTTATGTAAAACAATAAAAAATAAAGATGACATCGGATTTTTAAGTTAAAAAGAAATAATTAATATTCAACTAAAAAACTACTAATTTACTTCCAACTATATTCTAATCGCTATTGTTAAAACTCATTAGTTATTCTAGAATAGAATACGCTTATGGAAAATGTTAAAAATTCTCGTGTATTAGAAATTACGTCAAGTTATGTAAAGTTTGCTGTTGGATACGTCTCAAATAACGTCCCACATTTGCTTTATTACAAAAAAGTTCCGATAAATGGCTTGGTTTCTGACGGTCGTATCGTCAATAAAGAAAAATTAATCGAGGTTCTTAGCGGATTCCGTAAAATCGATGATCAAGCTTCTGACATTCAAATGGAGCCTAATGGCGTTTCCTTAATTCTTCCTTCTCTTGGCTTAAAGGTTTTTGAAGAAAAACAAGCTTCAGCAACGGCCAATCAAGGACCTAATGCAAGAATTCGCCAGGTCGATGTCACTTATGTCCTCAACAATTTAAAAAGCAGACAAATTGCTGATGGAAGCGTTTTGGTTGAAGTAGTTCCGTCCGAATATATAGCAAACAAAATCAGTTACAAAGAACCTCCGTTAGGAGTTCAAGCGAGCGATCTTACAATCAGAGGAAAGCTCTATACTTTGCCTGCTGACATTTTGAATAGCTACAGAGACGTGGTTACAAGAGCGGGCTTTAGAATTTTGAATTCCAGCGTTGCCACATATTGCGCTTCGCAATTGATTGCCGTTTCTTCAAAAATGCCTAAGAGCTATATTTTGCTGGATATTGGAAGTTCTTTAACGACCATGTCCCTCATTGGGGAAAACGAAACCTACCTTTCGCGTTTCATCAAGAGCGGTGGCAATGAAATAACCAATAGAATCGCCCAAAGATTCAACATTCCTCTTAGGATAGCTAACGATTTAAAGGAAAAATTCGGTTACGATGTTAGCATTCATAAATTCGAGAACCCTCTATACACAGGAGTTGATAACAACAACAATAAAGTCAAGATATGTCAATCAGACCTCAATCAAGTCATAAAGGAATATTTTGATGAATATTTAAGGGCTTTGAAAATAAGCTTTAACCAACTTGAGTTCTTCGAAGGCCAAAAATACGGAGTTTTGCCTATTTTAATTACCGGAGGAACATCAAGGATTAGAGGATTGCTCACATTATTTAGCGAAACTTTTGGTAAACGCAATATCCGCCTTTTCTTGCCTGAGGTAATTGGAGCAAGAGACGCAGGAGCAAGTAATCTTCTAGGAATGATAGTGGTTGAATCAAAACAAAAGAAAATATCGGGCCCTAGCGATGATTATCGTGGAATAAGCAGTTTAAGCAGAGAATAAAAAGGAGAGAAACCATGGATGAATTCAATGAAATAGACACAGATTTAGATGATTTAGATAGTTTTGAGCCAGTTGCTAAAATAGTTGTCATTGGCGTTGGCGGAGCAGGGAATAACGCCGTTAACAGAATGATCGATGATGATATTCAAAACGTCGAATTTTACGTCTTGAATACTGATAAGCAAGCTTTAGCCTCCTCAAAGGCTCCTCGCCGCATCATTTTAGGCAAGGAATCAACAAGAGGTCTTGGCGCAGGGGGAGACCCAGCAATCGGAAGAAAGGCCGCTGAAGAATCAGAAGAAGAAATCCGTCGCGCAGTTAGTGGCGCACATGTCGTTTTTATTGCCGCTGGCATGGGAAAAGGCACTGGAACTGGCGCCTCCCCGGTCGTGGCTAAAATCGCTAAAGAAAGCGGCGCTTTGACAATCGCTATCGTTACAAGACCTTTTAGCTATGAAGGCTCACAAGCAACCGAAAACGCGATTCAAGGCTTAACGAATCTCAAAGATGTCGTCGATTCTATTATCGTTGTTTCAAACGACAAACTTTTGACGGCTTTCGGAAATGCTTCCCTAGATCAAGCGTTACAAAATGCCGACCATATTTTGGCCCAATCAGTTAAAACTGTTGTCGATATCATTCTTTTGCCAGGTGGGATGAACCTTGATTTGAATGACGTTAAAACAACTCTTCAAAATTCTGGTACGGCCTTAATTGGTTATGGAATGGCAACGGGCGAAAACAAAGCCGAAGAGGCAACGCTAAACGCCATCAACTCTCCTTTGCTCGAGACAAAAATACATGGTGCAAAAAGAGGTATTTGCGCGATAACGTGCGGATCTGACGTCTCAATGTATGAAACGCAAAAATGCATCAACAAAGTTCGTGAAGAAACTGGTGGAGAAATAAACCTTAAAATCGGTATGACGATCAATCAAAATTTATCCGATACAATCATAGTTTCTGTTATCGCAGCCGATTTTGGTGGAGAAAAAGATTTCATTTCCGCGCCAGAAGATAACGGACCAAGTCTTGAACCAATGCCAAGTTTCGGAACGCCTTCCCAAACCACCGATAATTCCGATACGGTTGGAACAAACATTGACCTTTCAGAAGTTCTCAAACCGAATTTCGGAAACGATTAATTCTCGCTAAAACAATTTAAATGCCTTCTTAGGAAGGCTTTTTAAATGCTTGAAAAGCGAAAAAGAATAATCTATATTAGTAGCGGTCAAGATCGTAGAGCGGCCAAAGCAAACTTAGAGAGTCTCCTGGATGAAAACGAGACAGCGCCTAGGTCCATCACTACGGGAGCCATCTTCTCGAAGAGATGTAGGGAAGACGTTGAACTTGCGTTAAAAGTGTCTTGAGAGCGGAATTTTTTGTTCCGAACTAAGGTGGTACCGCGCAATAGCGCCCTTAGAGGGCGTTTTTATTTTTGCCAAAAGGAGAAAAAATGGGAAGTGAAATGAAAAAAACTTTGTTAATGCCTCAAACTGGTTTTGAGATGAGAGCCAACTTAATTAGCAAAGAACCAAAGATGCTAGAAAAATGGCAAGATATGCATCTTTATGAGAAAATGAACGAAAATCGCGAAGGATGTGACGAATATCTTTTGCACGATGGCCCGCCATACGCAAACGGAGACATCCATTGCGGTCACATGCTTAACCGCTTGTTAAAAGATTTTGTTATTCGCTATAAAAACATGAGCGGATACAAAACTCCTTTTGTTTTTGGTTGGGATACCCACGGTCTTCCAATCGAGGTTAAGGTGACAAAAAGCGGAGTTAACCGCAAAACAACGCCTGTCGTTGATTTCCGCAATTACTGCAAAGAATACGCTTTAAAACAAGTTGAACATCAAAAAGGACAAATCAAGCGCCTTGGCTGTTTGGGCGATTACGACCATCCATACATGACTTTGTTACCAGAATACGAAGCGCGTCAAATCGATGTTTTTGCCAAAATGGCTTTAAAAGGTCTTATTTACAAAGGCTTGAAACCTGTATATTGGTCACCTTCTAGCGAATCCGCTTTAGCTGAAGCCGAAGTTGAATACGCAGACGTTCCAGCTAGAACAATGTATGTTTCTTTTGATTTTATCGATGGAAAAGGAGTCGTTCCTAACGATTCAAAGATTATCGCTTGGACGACAACACCTTGGACAATCCCTGGCGATCAAGCGATAACCCTTAACCCTCGTTTTGAATATGGCTTATTCGCAACTGAAAAAGGGAATTTTGTTTTCCTTAATAGTCTTCAAGAAAAAATCAAAGAGACATTAGGGTTCGAAAAATGCGAACTCATCAAAACGTTTAAAGGGCAAGACCTTGAATATGCTACAGTAAGACACCCACTTTATGAAAATAGAACATCTTTAGTGATTGTTGCCTCCTTCGTTACCGATGGAGATGGTACGGGTTGCGTCCATACGGCTCCTGATTTTGGCGTTGATGACTTTAATGCCTGCGCTAAATACGGCATTGGACCTCTTAAACAAGTCGATGACAAGGGGTATATGCATTTAGAGGAAGGCGACCCATGTAATGGCTTATTCTACGCTGAAGCAAATGACAAAGTCGTAGATTTGCTTAAGGAAAATGGCCATTTGCTCAAAGAAGTTGATATCGTTCACTCTTACCCTCATGACTGGAGAACCCATAAACCAATCATTTTCAGAGCGACTCCACAATGGTTTTTCTCGATTGAAAATATCCGTCAAGATCTCATCGATGCCGTTCATAAGGTAAAATGGAACCCTGCTTGGGGCGAAGAAAAGATGGTCAACATGATCAAAGATCGCGGTGACTGGTGCATTTCTCGTCAAAGAGCCTGGGGCGTTCCAATCCCGATCATCTATAACGAAGATGGCTCACCTATCATCAATGAAAAAGTTTTCGAAAATATCCGTAATTTAATCGCCAAAGAGGGTTCGAATGCCTGGTTTAAATATTCCGCAAAAGAACTTTTGCCTGAAGGATACACCAATCAATTATCTCCAAACGGGGATTTCCGTAAAGAAACGGACATCATGGATGTTTGGTTTGACTCTGGAAGCTCTTGGGCGGGGGTTGTTCAAGAAAGAGGCTTCAAATTCCCGGCAAATCTTTATTTAGAAGGAAACGATCAATATCGTGGATGGTTTAACTCATCCTTGATTTTAAGCGTTGCCTATAATGGCTTTGCTCCATATGAAGAAACATTAACCCATGGTTGGGTAATGGACGAAAATTGGAATAAAATGTCTAAATCCGCAGGAAACGGCATTGATCCAAGCAAAGTTGCCAACCAATTTGGCGCGGATATCCTTCGTTTATGGGCTGCAAGCGTCAATTATGTCGCAGATGTTCGCGTCTCCGAAAAGATTATCCAATCGGTTTCTGAGCAATATAGAAAAATCAGAAACACTTTCAAATTCATGCTTGGAAACCTCCAAGATGGTGAAGGAAAGGCTTATGTACCTGAAGGAAAACCAGAATTATATCCAGCAGATAAATGGACTTTGGCCAAGTTTGAAGCGGTCAAAAACAAGGTTCTTAAGGATTATGAAGCGTTTTCTTTTGCTAGCGTAAGCATGTCGCTTACAAATTTCCTTGTCGAATTGTCGAATTTCTATCTCGATTATGCAAAAGATATCTTATATTGTGATCAAGCTGATTCCGCTCGTAGAAAAGCCGTTCAATACACGCTTTATAAGATTAGCTACGAACTTTGCTTGCTCTTTAACCCTATTTTGTCTTTCACTATGGATGAAGTCTATTCATTTATCCCTGGTATGAAGAAAGCCTCTCCTCAATTGGAAGATATGCCAAAAGAATCGCACGAATATGACCAAGATACCTTAAAAGAATATGAATCATTCATGTCTTTGCGTGATATCGCCTTAAAAGCTCTTGAGGAAAAACGTGCTTCAGGACTCATTGGTTCTTCGATTGAGGCTGCAATTACCCTAGAATCATCCAATAAAGCGCTTGTTGAATTATTAAACTCACTTGATAACGATGAACGTGCAAGACTCTTTGGCGTTTCCGAAGCTACAGTTAAAGAAGGAAACGAAAAAGCGGAAGTAATTAAAGACGAAGACGAAGTTTGCGAAAGATGCAGAAATCATAAAAAGGACGCCACCAAACGTGAAAACGGCGCTGTTTTATGTGATCGCTGCGCTAAAGCCTTGGGTGAATAACGATGGAAGAATCATCAAAAAAACCAATGCAAAACGACACTATCAAGAAAGAAACGAAGTTTAAGTGGACTGCCAAAAGCTTCCTTTTAAGCTTCGTTTGGGTTGCTGTTTTAGTGATTGCGATTGATTTGGCGACGAAATGGGGGGTTGTAAACTTTTTTAAAGCTAATCCAGACGTTAAGCAAAATCCTCACATTAATACAAATTCAATAGAAGTGATACCGCATTTCTTCTATTTAACTCTTTCCTATAACAAAGGATCGTCTTTTGGCATGGGGAGCGATGTTACTTGGGCTAGGTACGTTTTTATTATCATCTCATGGGTGGCATCAGCTGGCATCGGATATTACTGGTATAAAAATCTTAATAAAAATGACCATTTAATTGACTGTGCGTTAATGCTTGCTTTAGGCGGCGCTTTAGGAAATGCAATTGACCGTACTTTTTATTGGCCGAACGTTGTTGGATTCTCTGGCGTTGTTGACATGTTCCAATTCTATATTTTTGGATTTAACAATGATTCATTTGCTATTTTCAATGTCGCAGATGCAGCGCTAGTAGTAGCGGTTGTCATCTTCTTAGTCGTTCTTATCGTACGTTCAATTAAGGAAGCGATAAGGAAAAAATAAGGGTTTTATGGAACAAATTATTGTTAGTGAAAACGAAGTAGGAAAAAGACTTGATGAGTTCCTTTTTGAAAGAGAAGTAGCACCATCAAGAAGCAAGGTTCAAATTCTAATTAAAGAAAAAAAAGTATTTGTCAATAATCATATTGAAAAGTCCCATTATAACTTAAGACTTGCCGATGTTATAACTTATGAAAAATATACTAATAAACAACTAACACTAGAAGGCGAAAATATCCCATTAAATATCATTTATGAAGATGAAGAAATTCTCATCATAAATAAACCAGCTGGATTAGTTGTTCACCCAGGGAACGGACATGAGTCTGGAACGTTAGCAAACGCTCTTGTTTATTATGGCAAAGAGCTTTCAAATAAAGATGATTCGATAAGACCAGGTTTGGTTCATCGAATCGATAAAGATACTTCTGGATTATTGGCAATTGCTAAAACAGATCAAGCAGAACTTTATTTGAAAGAACAATTAAGTGACCATACAATGCATAGAGAATATATTGCGTTGGTTAATGGGATAATTGACGAAAATCAAGCCAAGATTGACGCACCAATTGGCCGCGATCCTAAGAGCCCGATTAAATATTGCGTTAATATCACTAAAGGACGTGAATCAATAACCTTCTTTAATGTCTTAAAAAGATACTCCGAAAACGTTACTTTGGTTTCTTGCAGGCTTTTAACGGGACGTACTCACCAAATTCGCGTCCATATGGATTATATCGGTCATCCGGTAATTGGCGACCCCGTGTATGGATTTAATAATCGTTCGTTATACGACAAAGGTCAATTATTGCATGCTTATAAGCTAACTTTTAAGCATCCAAAAACTCATGAATTCGTAACTTTTGAGGCTCCTTTGCCTAAAGAATTCATTGATGTGTTACAAACTTTGCACGAAGTAAATTAGTTTTTCGACTCTTTATATTTTTTATAGTTTGCCCAATTAAGTTTGGCTACGTTTTTTAGTTCGTTTTCGCTGTATTTATCGATGAATTCAATAATAAATTTGTCGACGGCTGCCCCTGCCCCATAAGGGAAATCCATTTGATATTTTTTGTTTAGCTCACTCATTTTAAGCAAGAAAGCATATCGAGCAATGACACTAGCTAAGGCAACTGATGGAAATAAAGACTCTCCTTTTGTATGAAAAATGATGTTTTTTAATACATGGGTCTCGTATTTTAGATAAGAATAGTATATTTTTTCTTCTGCGAATTGGTCTTGATAAACGGTTGACGATGGATGTTTTTGATATAGATTAGACAAACAACGGTTATGCATTTTAGCTTTAACCATGTTCATGTTGTTCGTTAAACGAACCTCGTTGAATTTATCATTTGGCAAGGCTAATAAGGAATAATCGAATGTTTTTACTAATTTTGGACCGATAGACAATATATAATCGTCCGTCATCTTTTTTGAATCTGTAATTCCTAGATCTTCAATTAAGGGAAGATCTTTTTCTTCTAAATAGGCCGCACAAACGCAAACCGGGCCGAAAAAATCGCCAGTTCCGACCTCATCACTTCCAATTTGAGGATATTTATTGTTAATCGTTTCCTGTTTCGGCTCATTTTCGATATAACCATATTTTTTGGCTAATTCTTGAGCTTTTTCACCTTGAAAGACGACTTTTATTATTGATTTCTTGTTTAGTTTGTATACCGAGATCGAATAACCATTGCCCTTTGCGAAAAAATCGATATATTCACTTGGGTTTGGATGTTCTTCGTTAGCAAAATCCCTCTTTATTTCTTCTTTAGTCGAAGAAGAAATTGTTAATGATATAGTTGTTGGAGCCATTACATTCATAAAACCATTTTATCATTTTCCCCTTACTTCGTAATCCTAATCTTTTCTCTAAGATGATATAATCAAGAATATGCAAGACGTTTACCAAAAATTTGAATTTGAAAAAATAAGAGAAACCCTCAAAAAATATGCTAGAACCGATATTGGCAAGGCTAAAGCGGAGACTTTGATGATGTATACTGATGAGTCTTTACTTCAACATGAGCTAAAAATCCTCGAAGAAACGAGAAATGCGATGGCTAAATACGGCAATTTGCCTATCGAAGTATCAAGCGATCTCAAAGATTATGTTTCTTTAGCTAAAAAAGGTGGTTGTTTGAACGTTGAAGAACTAGAACGCATCGCCAATGACGTAAAAAGCGCCAAAGCAATTATAAATTATTTCAAAAAAGTCTCAGACTCCCCTCTTTTGTTGGAATATGTTGCTAACTTTCCGCACTTAGATTTCCTCGAAGAAGACATTCATCGAATAATCGCGCCAGATTTAACAATTTTTGACAACGCTTCGCCAAAACTCAAATCTATTCGTCAATCAATAAGACGTTTAGAAGAGACAATGAAGAAAAAACTAGGTTACGTATTAGATGCCAACCGTTCTTTTTTAAGTAGCGATAACTTAACATTAAAGAATGGTCATTATGTTTTGCCAGTCAAAAACTCTTTTAAAAATAAGGTAAAGGGCATAGTTCAAGATATCTCTAATACAGGAGAGACGACTTTCATTGAACCCGAGTTATTGGTGGAGATGAATAATAAGATGATGGAACTCCAAAACCAGGAAAAAGAAGAAATCCATCGATTATTGCTCGAATTATCCTCAGAAGTAGCAGGTTCTGGAGAGGCCATTATCGAAATGAATGAGATGATCGCTTATCTAGATTTTCACTCTGCAAAAGCCAAGATGGCCGAAGAAAACGATTGTCATATCGCCTCTTATTCAAAAACTCCTTTAATCGATTTAATAGAGGCAAGACATCCGCTTATTAGCAAAGAAAAAGTCGTTGCAAATGATTTTCGCTTAAGTGCTAAATCCTCACTCATTATCATTTCTGGGCCTAACGCTGGCGGAAAAACGGTAGCTTTAAAAACACTTGGCATTCTAGTTATGATGAACCAATGCGGCTTGGCAATTCCTTCAAAACAAGGCTCATCTCTATCTTTTTTCAAGCATATCTACGTTGATATTGGCGATTCCCAATCTCTTAGCGACAATCTCTCCACTTTTTCGGGACATATGAAAAATATAGGCGAGATATTGCAATTTGTAGAAGGCAAGGATTTAGTTTTACTTGATGAGGTAGGCACTGGAACATCGCCAAAAGAAGGAGAGGCAATCGCTCTTTCAATCATGAAATTCCTTCTTAGAAAGCATTCTTTAACGATGATTTCATCGCACTTTGAAGGGCTAAAAACATACGCTTTATCTCATGAAGAGGTCACGAATGCTTCGATGATGTTTGACGAAGAAAAACTTTTGCCTACATATCGTTTAAAGATGGGTTTGCCTGGCGAATCTTACGGACTTATAGTTGCTAAACGCTTCGGTCTTCCCCAAGAAGTGCTCGATGACGCTAAGAAAAACATCGATTCTCAAGAAGAACTTTCCGTTGCTAACACAATCAAACGCTTAACGGCAATAACTAAAGAAACGGAAGATCTCAAAGAAGAACTCAATAAAAAACAAATTCAGCTCAAAAAAGAGCAAGAAACGCTTAAATCAAAAGAAAAAGCACTTTCTCTTCGTGAAGAGCATTTCCTTTCCGACGTTGAGATGAAAAAGAAGAGAATGCTTTCTGATTACGAAGAAAAAATTAATGATATCATGCGTTCTTTGGATAAAAACGACGGAAAAGTCAAACTTCATGAAGTAATCAACGCCAAAAAAGAACTCAGTGACCTTGAAGAAGGATTTTCCGAAGAAACATTCGATGAGGAGCTAAAAATCGGAGATTATGTAAATGTCCCTTCGCTTTTTGTTTCTGGGCGAATCATCTCCATAAATGGCAACAAGATGGAAATTCGCACTTCCGAAGGCATGGCATTTCATTTAAAAAAGAACCAAGCCATAAGAGTTGAGGAACCTCATCGAGAGAAAAAAGAGGTCATATCCACAATTTCTTTAGATAACATCCCTTTCAAAAAGAGCGTTCCTCTTGAGATAAATCTTATAGGTCAAAGAGCCGAAGAAGCTGAAAGAAATCTCGCTAAATACCTCGATGATTGCTTAATAAAACATTACAAGAGAGTACGCGTAATCCATGGATGGGGGAGCGGAATTCTTAGAAAAGTCGTTCGTAATTACTGCGATAAGCATAAAGATTTCATCGATCATTATGAAGGCGCTGACGGAAATGAAGGAGGGGGAGGAGCAACCATTGTCTTCCTAAAATAGATGGAACTCACCGAGAAATTAAAACGTCTAATCGCTCTTTTGCCTGATAAACCAGGTGTTTATCAAATGAAAGATGCCTCCGACAAGATAATCTACATAGGAAAAGCTAAAAATCTCAAAAAGAGGGTTTCTCAATATTTTCTTCGCCCTCAAACAGGGAAGGTTGCAGCCATGGTCTCCCATGTTGACCATTTTGATTTTATCATCGTCCATACCGATAAAGAGGCCTTCATTCTTGAAATGAATCTCATTCAAAGTCATCACCCTCGTTACAACATTATGATGATGGATGATTCTCATTATCCTTACATAGCCATCAAAAAAAGCGACGGATCCTTAAAAATTGCAAGAAGAGCAACGGATAAAAAATATTATTATTATGGTCCTTTTCCAAATTCGCGCGACGCTTTTAAAATAATTGATCTTTTAAATCGCATATATCCAACGAAAAAATGTAAAAATATGCCAAAAAAGCCTTGTCTTTATTATCATTTAGGACAATGCTTGGCCCCTTGCATAAATAAAGTCGAGCCAGAAAAGTATCAAGAATTATACGAAAAAATAAAGAATTTTTTAGACGGAAACACTTCAGATTTAATCAAAGAATATACGACAAAAATGGTCGCAGCATCCGATGAACTTCGTTTCGAAGACGCTAAAAATTACAAAGACATTATCGATTCGATTAAACGCGTGACGAGCAAACAAGCCGTGGAAATGAGAAGTGGTAAGGTGAATCGCGATGTTTTTGCGTATTCGGAAAGAGATTCCTATCTTTCATTAAGCGTTTTAACTTATCGAAGAGGCATTCTCTTAGGCAAAAAGACGATTACCGTTCCTTCTTTTGAAGGAGGAGCCGTGCAGGCTTTGGAATTAATTGAGGAATATTATCAAAAAAACGACCTCCCAAAAGAAGTTGTCTGCAATATAGAAGGCATTGAGGAATTAACGGAATTATATCCAGAAATAAAGGTAATATCGCCAAAAGAAGGCAATTTATATGAACAAATAGACATTGCGAATATCAATGCTAAAGAGGGACTTGATAGGCATTTCATGTCGGCTAGGTTAAATGATGATAACGAGGCTTTATTAACTGAATTAGGCTCTCTTTTAAACATACCAACGCCTTATAGAATTGAATTATTCGATAATTCCCATCTTCAGGGCTCTTCACCAGTCGGAGCAATGGTTTGTTACATAAATGGCGAGCCAATCAAGGCTATGTACCGTAAATTTCACCTTGATGAAAAAGATGCGGGAGATGATTATCATTCGATGGTGGAAGTGGTTAGAAGACGTTATCGTCGTCTAAAAGAAGAAAACGCCGAATTCCCTGATCTTATCTTAACCGATGGAGGACTAACCCAAGTTCATGCGACTCTTGAAGGCTTAGAACCTCTAGAAATATCGATCCCCGTTTACGGCTTATATAAAAATGATAAGCACCAAACTGAAGGAATCATCGATGATGATGGGGTTATTTATCCTTTAGATAATAAATCTCCGTTGTTTTTCCTTCTTATGAGAATGCAAGATGAAGTCCATCGTTTTGCGATATCCTTCCATAAAGAGCAAAGATTGAAAAACATGCACGCTTCGCTTTTTGACGGAATTAAAGGCATTGGAGAAAAAAGAAAAGAGATGCTAAGAAGGAATTATCCGACCATCGATGCCTTAAAAAATGCTTCCGTCACGGAGCTCTCCCAAATACTTCCAAAAGAGGTTGCAGAGGCACTTTATGAAAAAATTCGCTCTTTTTGAACGTTTTAACTTGTTAAAATTGAAAAAGAGAATTATATTA
>CAVJFO010000027.1:24622-30400 GCA_963648925.1 Hallerella sp. | reverse complement strand
CTAAATGGGGCGGAATACGAGATTCGAACTCGTGGATGGCCGGTTCACAGCCGGTTGTGTTAGGCCTCTTCACCAATTCCGCCAGCCGAAATAGTTTAATCAAATTTAATATGATTATCAAGCAAAAGAGTATCTTTTTCCTTTAATATGATATTCTTAGCCTTTTTCCATATGGGAAGTTCGCGTCTTTTTACTAATAAAGGTATGGCTTTATCTGGTGTGTTTTCGTACAAAGTTATTATTTTATTTAATGGTAAATAGTCAGTTTCTTGTATGAGTGTATCACCTAAAGAAACAAAATGTTTTTGAGTTTTTTCAATTGTTTTAGCAAGGAAATAATGATTGATGTTTTTTCTTCCTAAAAGACCATATTCATCTTTGATTATTCCTATTTCTTTGATTATTTGGATTTTGTAGCCTAACTCTTCTTCGCACTCACGAATTATGGCGTTTTCTGGAGTTTCGCCTTCATCAATCCCTCCGCCTGGAGTCTCGTAATACTCAAAATCCCCAAACATGTCATTCCGAGATATTTTATGAATTGCAAAAAGCCCATCTTCGTTAAAAACGATGGCTCTTGCTATCATTCTCTCTTTCCAAGTACCAATATTTTGATATTGGTCGTCTGACAATTCCTTTATAATATCCATTGAAGTATTATATCTAGGTATTGTTGATATGGTAATCAGAAATCGTGTTCTTGCATTAATTTATCGTCTTATTGGAGCAGGAGTTGGAATAATCGCTCTCTGTTTTATTTTTATATCCGATTCACCGCATGCATTCTCTCTTAATCCAATGCGTTTTATTGGAATGGAAATTACGATGTACTCAACACTTGTTTTGCTTATTGAAGCGATAATCACGGCTATATTTTTCCGTGCCAACACTAAAAAATACGTTGGAATATACGGACAGATGCTTTATGTTGCAGTCGGTTTGGAAATGGCTTTAGCCTTAAGCCATCCTCTTACTTATCTTTTGGTCAATGGGGGAAATATAAGTGTCGCTTATTTTTCTACTGACAGAATAATGGGGCAAGTTCTTTCATATATCATCTTCCCAGTAATAGTTTTCTTTGATTGGCTTTTATTTTCCGAAAAGGGAAACTGGAAATATCGCTGGATCATTTATTTAATTTCCATTCCTCTTTTCTATACGGTTTTTTCCGTATTGAATCATTTTATTAGAACTACAACTACTTTTGCTGCGATCTTCTTTGATCAAAATACGTTTGCAAATTACTTCATCCTTGGCGAATTAAATGGATGGGTGGGGGTCATTATTTCTTCCATGACTATTTTAAGTACTTACATACTAAGTGGAATAGCGTTGGTGTTTTTCTCATATTTGTTAAGTGGAAAATATCATCGCTCGCCTAAAGCTTAATCTAAGAGAGTTAAATGGAACATAAGCTGGTTTTAGATTACCGTCATCTTTTTTTAAGAAAGATTTAATTTTGAAAATCAGTCAAATAAGTTTTCTTTTGGTGCTTACACTAGAATTTAAAATCGTCATAATTTTGATTGTTTTATTTTGGTGATTGCGTTTTAATAATTTTGCTAACTTACTTGTTAGCTTGTCTACGGTTGCGGAGCTTAAAGACTACACGCAGTAAAACGTGGACTTTTTTATTTGAGTTTCTTTTCTTTGCTTTTAACGTTAACTAAAATACCAAATAAAAATGCATCATAAACGTAGTTTAATACAAGAGGATCCATCTCCCTTTTTCTCCTAATATTTCTTCCGATTTCTTATTATTAAGCACAAAAAGATTTTCCATGTGCGCTTGTTTTTTAAGATTTATTTCTATTGCAACTTTAATAAACGATGGACCCCGAATATATTCCTTTAATAAATAAAGCTTCTCTTTCTCCTTCGCGTGATAGCCATACATCGGCTTAGAGACAATTCTTTTCGCCTCTGCTATTTTTACTAAATAATCGTTTGGATATTGATTTGCCAATCTATCTAAAGTTTTCGTTAATACATATACGGGTAGCCTTTCTCCCTTTATCTTTAGCATCTTTAATGTCTTTTTTGATATGTATCCTAGTTTTGCTATTTCTTCTTCCATAATTGTTTCCCTCACCTATATAAAGGCGGGGAAAATAGGAAAATGCCAAAATCGGTCCAAAAATGTATATAATCTTAAATATGATTAAGTACGACAAGAAAAGCGATATCTCCTACACATTAGGAACGACCTTAACCTTCGAGTTACTTCTAAGGAAGCCAGAGGTTGCAAGAAAAATCTATATTCACGAAAAGCAAAAACGCGATGAAACGTATAATAAATTAGTTTCTTTAGCAAAAGAACATAACATTCCAGTAATCGAAAATAACCAAAAAATCTTTTCTCTTTCAGAAAAAGAAAACACTTTTGTTATTGGTGAATTTCAAAAGTTTGGAATAGATTCTTTGCCAAAAGGAAATCACGTTATTTTGGTTAATCCATCAAATATGGGCAATTTAGGCACGATATTTAGATCATGCGCGGCATTTAATATTGATTTCTTAGGAATAATAAAGCCAGGCGCGGATGCCTTCGATCCAAAATGTATCCGTTCAACTATGGGTGCCATATTCTCTTTGCCATTTAAATATTTCTCTTCTTTCGAAGAATACCAAAAAGAGGCAGGAAATAGGTCTTTTTATCCTTTCATGCTTCAAACGAAAAATATGTTAAAAAGTGTTAAAAAAGAAAAGCCCTATTCACTCATTTTCGGGAATGAGGCAACAGGGCTCAATGATTCATTTTTAAACGTTGGAACTCCAATTAAAATCGAGCAATCCTCTAAAGTTGATTCTCTTAATTTAGATAACGCCGTTTCTATTGGGATATATTCTTTTCTCGATTAGTTCCTTTTTTCAGCCAAATCATGCATGAGAACGGCTAAGGAAGAGGAGAAATTAAAGTTTTCGATAACGATATTCGATGGGGCGTTAAGATGGGTTGGGGCAAAATTCCAAAGTCCTTTTGCGCCCGCTTCAATAGCTTGATCTGCCGCACCTTGAGCATAATTCACAGGGACTGTGATAATGGCAATTGACGCACCGGATTCTTTGAATTTATCTTTCAAATCTTTTAAATCGAATATTTCTTTGCCATCGACATTATTTCCAATCAACTTTTGATCGACGTCAAATCCGCAAACAATCGATAAGCCCATTTGATCGAAATTAGGATAATGCAATAAAGCTTGTCCTAAATGACCACAGCCAATAATAACCGCTTTAACATCGCCCTTATATCCTAAAAATGTTTCTAATGTATCAATTAATTTAGCGATATTACGGCCTTTTTTAGGACGTCCTGGGACATTGGATACTGCTTGAAGGTCTTTACGAATTTGCTCTTCTGAATAACCTAAAACCTTGGCTATTTTTGGTGAAGACACCGTTTCTTCGCCTTGTGCTTCTAATTCTTTAAAATATTTTAAGTATATTGGATATCTCTTTAATTGGTTCTTGGAATAATTTCTCATAATCAATTCCTCCTTATCGAATTACCGACTTATTTTAACGCATAAAAAAAGAAATGCAAAATAAATCAGTATGAAAATACTTAAATATACAAAAAACTAATATTTTTGACCGATAATTAAGAAAGAATTGTCATCTTCTTTAGCAATAAGAATCTTAAAATTCTTCTCAAATGGCTTTGCTTCTTCTAAAGGATCATTCAAACGTCTTGTTAAGGCGGTGTTTACCGTGGAATGAACATCTTGCAATGTTGCTCTTCCTAAAGAATGAACGATTGCAAACTTGCCATTTTCGTTAAGGTTATCTTTCATGGCGTCAGAAAGTTTTTCTACATCAAGAAAATGAGGGAAAGCGTTATAAATAACGATTAAATCAAACTTTTCTTCGAAATTGTAATTAACGAAATCATCGCATATAAAAGACGCGTAATCTTCGTTTTTATATTTTTCTTTGGCAATTTCAATCATATTAGAGGATATATCAATGCCAATAACGTTACTTTTGCTAAAGGAATGCAATAAATAGGTAACTCTGCCTGTTCCACATCCAACATCAATAATCTTATCGCCTTCCTTAATGCCGATTTGATCGAATAGTTCAATAATGTGTTCGTCTTTAATTATCTCAAGGCTATCCCATTTTGGAGCAAGTTTGTCGAAGAACTGTTTAATATCTTTTTGGCTCATAAAAAATCAACTTTGATATTCTAACAAAAAATACATAAGTTGACATATTCTAACTTTTAATAGGATGGGGACTTATATTTTTCTTTTGATATACTTGTTTCTACTCTAATTTTACCTTGCAACATATTTTATTGTTTTGTATCTTTCACTATTGACTTTTGGTGCATTATTAATTATTATGTATCAAGAAAAAATAATTTAATTCTTTATAAATATTAAAGGAGAAAACTCTTATGTTAGAAAAAAGCAAACTTGGTAGAATAAAGAAGGCATTCTTGCCTTTCTTATTTCTTGGTATGATGACTTCTTGTAGCAAAAACGATGGACCAATTCTAAAAGATACGGCCGTTCATGAGGACACTAAATTCGGATCAGCGCTAGTTGATATTAGCATTGATGATTTTAATAACCTTGGCTTTAAGCTTGGAGACTCTTGCAATATTCTTTTTTCTAACGGATACAAAATCGAAGATGTTCCTTATTTTAATGGATATTATGTTAAAAATGCTGCGCCTGTAATTGTTTCTTATCCTTCGAATCCATGCGTTACAATCACTTATAACAACGCTGGAATTTGGGGAAGCGCCGCTTTAAAAGAAGGCGATACAGTAACCGTTACATTAAATGAAGCAGGCAAATACTTAGCAACCCAAGAAGCCTTAGGGCAAGCCTATTCACTTGATATTACCGATTATCCTTCATCCGAGGCTTTCTCTAATTTCAGAGCATTAAAAGGAGGAAACCTCAAGGAGAATCTTATTTTCAGAGGGGCTTCTCCTGTTGATAATTCTAGAAATAGAGCAAAAACAACCGATGCTCTTCTAGAGAGGAATTCCATCAATTCCATCGTGGATTTAGCAGACTCAGATGATGATGTCCAAAAATATCTAAAAGAAGACGATTTTTCATCAAACTATACTAAAAAGCTATATGAAGACGGAAAAATAGCCTTGCTTTCAATGGGATCTTCTTATGCTTCCGAAACATATAAGCAATCAGTCGTAAAAGGATTTAGGCACATGCTAAATTCTTCCGGTCCTTATTACGTCCATTGTATGGAGGGGAAGGATAGAACGGGGTTTGTTTGCGCTTTGATTGAGGCGCTTGCTTCTTCTAGCTATGATGAGATGTGTCTTGATTATATGACGACCTATCAAAATTATTATAAGATCACTCTTGAAACGATGCCTGAGAAGTATAATGCCGTTGTAGCATTGTATTTTGATTCCTTTATGGAATGCCTTCACGGAACAAACGATGTTAACCTTCTTAAAAAAGCCGACTACACCCAAGATGCAAAAAACTATCTCAAAGAGGGCGGAATGGGCGATGAAGAAATTGAGAGTTTCATTAAATTAATTTCAAAGTAATTCATTTCGGGCCACGTAGCTGTTTTCAACATTAAACGTTTAAATATTAAAATACTAGCCATTTCAAGGAATAATCCCTTCGTGGCTAGTTTTTCTTTTGCTTACCTTGGCTTTACCGCAAATAAAGCCAAGTCATCATCAAATGTACATGTCATTTTTTGATTAATGACAGTCGTCTTTATAGTATGTGTATTTTGTGCAAATTGATTTGTAGCAAAATGATTTGCACAAAAATT
>CAVJFO010000027.1:0-24089 GCA_963648925.1 Hallerella sp. | reverse complement strand
AAAGCTGCATATAGCCCCGAATATAAAGCAAGATTGAATTGCTCAGTCGTGTGTTCAGCTAAAGGGATTCCTGAAGCGGATGCTTGGGCATTATTGATAAGAACGTCAATTCTTCCAAATTTCTCAATCGTCTTTTTGACTACCTCTTTAACGATTGCCTCGTTATCATTCTTTTCTGAAATATCCGCTTGTAAAGTTAAAACTGAAACATTGTATTTTTCTTCAAGTTCCTCTTTTGCCGCTTCAAGCTTAGAAACGTTTCTTCCGGTTATAACGATATTGGCTCCTTCTTTAGCAAAGGCAGTCGCAATACCGTAACCGATCGAGCCACAACGTCCATCGCTTAACGTAGCTCTTCCAGCGCCAGTGATAATTACCGTCTTATTCTTAAACAAATCCATATTTGTCTCCTTTTCCAAATTATATATGAGAGGAAAGAAAAATTGAATAATATAAGTAAAAGTTTACTGACTTTCATATTTTTTATTTCTCTTCGCCATTTAAAATATCAAGATAGTCAAAAAAAGAAAATATGCATTTTCACTAAAATTATCGATATATGCTAAATATTTTGAATAATTTTAAAGAAAATCGCCTTTCAAAACCCCTTTCTTTGCATATCGTTTGCATATCTTTGCTCATTAATGTAAGGTATTTAAGATACAAAGGAGAAAGTAAATATGCATAAAGATGAAGCAGCTTATGGATACGGAATATTAGGAAATCCAGATAGAGTCAAAATAACAAAGTTCTTATATGTTAGAGGAGATATGAGCAAAGATGAGTTAGCATCTATTAGCGCTTGCTCATTAGAAGAATTAGAAAGTCATCTTCTTCTTATGGAGGAGGCAAATCTCATCTTAAGAAACGGAGATGTTTATTCCGCTAACAAAGAATATATTGATACATTAATGGACTTTGTCCGCCTCCCTTGCGGATGCACTCATCGTTAATCCATATATATCCTTATAATATAAAAGAAAAATCCGATCGCTAATAACGATCGGATTGTTTTCTTTTTTAGATGTTATTTATTTTCAGAATCGGATGAAGAAACGTTTTCCGCTTCAGCGTTTGCTGATAGTTCATCAACATTGCTTTCTTTATCTTTTCCAGAATGTGTGATGAGGTTTGTGATAATACCAATTATCATAGCAACCGCTAAGGATGTGATTTGGATTGTCGTATTTGCACCAAAGGTGAAATCAAGAGTAAGTCCGCCAATTCCGCAAACAAGTATTGCAGCAACAACGAACAAGTTACGGTTATCGCCTAAGTCGACTTTCTTAAGCATTTGTAAGCCAGAGACGGCAATGAAGCCATAAAGAGCAATGCAAGCACCACCCATGACACACTTAGGAATGGAGTTAATTGTGGCAACGAATGGAGAAACGAAAGAGAGAAGAACGCAACCGACAGCGGCAGTGAAAATCGAAATTACTGAAGCGTTTCCTGTAATGGCAACGCAGCCGATAGATTCGCCATAAGTTGTATTGGCAGCTCCGCCAAAGAATCCGCCAACCATTGATCCAACGCCATCGCCAAGTAAGGTTTTATCAAGTCCTGGATCGGTGATTAAATCTTTTTCGATGATGGCTGAGAGGTTTTTGTGGTCTGCAACGTGTTGGGCAAGTTCAACAACGGCAATAGGAACGAAGATTATTGCAAGTGAAGCGATTGCAGCCCAGTTAATGTTGGACATTTCTGGATGTTGAATAGCTTGAATAAATGTGAACTTAGGATAATCTAAGATAGATTGGAATCTAAATGGAGCGAGAGTTTTGAAAGAATCGAAGCTAAGGATTTGCATATATTCGTTATTAGCGGCAATGCCAATCAAGGTGAAGATGAGAGCAAGAGCATATCCTGAACCAATGCCAATGATGAATGGGATTAATTTAAGAGTTTTGCTACCTTTTATAGAAACGATGACGATGACAAGGAAGGTGACAACTGCGCAAAGAATGGAAAGAAGGTTATATTGTTCTCCGCCATTTGTCATTGCCCAGCTTGTTGCAGTGCTTGATAAGGATAAGCCAATTAAAGCGACGATAGGTCCGATGATTACTGGAGGAAGGAGTTTGTTAACCCAGCCTGAGCCAACGAATTTGATGATTAAGGCCATTATGACATAGACCAATCCGGCTAAAGCAATACCGATGATTACTCCCCAATAGCCATATCCAGCGCCAATTGTTGCGGCATAGGCGCCTAAGAAGGTGAAAGAGCTTCCTAAGAAGACAGGGCTTCTACCTTTCGTGAAGAGGATATAGACGATCGTACCAAATCCGGCTCCGCAAAGAGCTGCGGCACAGTCAAACAACAAAGTTTGGCCGTCTGGATTTGTGTAAGAGCTCATGATCATAGGAACAAGTAAGGTCGCGGCCATGATAGCGATCATTTGCTGAAAAGCGAAGATGAGGGTTTTGCCAAATGGCGGTTTGTCTTTAATGTTATACGTTAGTTTCATTTTGTTTTTTCCTTTTTTCTGCTTTATTCTCTATCCCAGAGTTCGACATTGCACTTCCCATCGATTTCTTTTAGATGAACGGCAATGACTTCCTTTTTTGATGTTGGAACATTTTTTCCGACAAAATCGCCACGAAGTGGCAATTCTCTATGTCCTCTATCAATCAAAACGGCAAGCATTATGCGATTTGGTCTTCCTTTTGAGAAGATTCCTTCAATCGCTGCCCTTACTGTTCTTCCAGTAAAGATAACGTCATCGACAAGAATGATGTCTTTCCCTTGAATTTCAAATTCTAAATCAGACTCATTAAGAACGGCTTGATCATTCACTTGGGTAAGATCATCGCGGTATAGGGATATATCCATTTCACCAACGGGAAGGGAAATATCTCCAAACTTCTTGATGTTCTCCGCTAAGGTTTTCGCTAAAGGAAGACCTCTAGTTTTAATGCCCACGAGAATGGTATTCGACAAATCACAGTTTTCTATGATTTCGTGCGAAAGTCTCTTTAAAGATCTCTCAATTTCATTTTCTGTCAGTATTTCTGCTTTAAACTTCATCTATCCTCCTATAAAAATAGCCTCGTTGCTACGGCAACAAGGCAGAGAAGCTATGCTAAAAGCATCAATCACCGTCTTGTCGGTCTCTCGTACCAACTTAAAGACTTATTTCGCCTAGTATTGTAGGTTCTAAGGGAAAACAAGGCAAGCAATTATTTGAAATTAACGGAACTTTTACAATTATCTATAACATTAAAAAATTTTTTATTTACTTTTTCTTTCGCTTACAAGAATTATATTCTTGACGGCAAAAAAGGATTGTTTTTTGGCTAAATATCTATTTTTTAGTGGTTTTCAAATTCTTTCTCGGTGCTAGAATATTTTTAATCACGGAGGTGGAAGCAAGATGCTTAATCCAATTGAAAATGTCTACGTATTCGATCATCCTTTAATCAAGCATAAAATCACTGTTTTATGTGAAAAGAAAACTTCATCAAAAGATTTTCACTCAATAGTTGGTGAAATTGCCACGATCATGGGATATGAGGTTCTTAAAGATCTTAAGACCAAAGATATCATGATTGACGCGCCAATCTCATCATTCATGTCACCTGTTCTTGATACCAATTTCACGATTGTTCCTATCCTTAGAGCGGGCTTAGGTATGGTTGATGGCATTCGTAACCTTTATCCAAAGGCACGTGTCGGACATATCGGGCTATATCGTGACGAGGAAACCTTAAAGCCACAAACCTATTATTTCAAATTGCCAAAGGAAGTTGCTGATGGACCAGTACTTGTTGTTGACCCAGCCCTTGCAACTGGCGGATCTGCTTCTGCCGCTATTAATTACATCAAGGAAGCAGGTTGCAAAGATATTCGTCTTCTTTGCTTGATTGGCGCTAAAGAAGGCGTCATGAAAGTTCATACCGAACACCCAGATGTCAAAATCTATTTAGCAAAATACGAAGATGCCCCATTAAATGAACATGGTTACATCGTTACTGCCTTCGGTGATGCAGGCGATAGAATCATGGGAACATTTGATTGATTCAAAGAAACTATTCAAAAAGCCTTCAATCGAAGGCTTTTTTTACGTTTGATGTAATTATTATCTCTTAATCTCAACATATTTATCTGTAATTGTATTTTCAATATCGATGCAGCTTTCGTTATCAACCTCAATATTGATTTTTCCAATATTCATCATGATATCTTGACTATTTTTTGTTGTTTCATTTGGCCCACTATTTCCAATAAGGGATGCAAACATCATAAGTGGTAAGGTTGCAGCTAATGTGATTTTTTTAAGTGATTTCATAAATGTTTCTCTTTTCTATATTTGAGAGACAATTCTTAGGAACTTGTTTCTCTTTATGGCTACATTATGAATACATTTGTTTTATTTGTCAACATTAAATGTTACATTTTTATTGTTTTTGTTATTTTTTATCAAAAAAGTTAATAATTTCTTAAAATATTTAATTTTCATTACAAACCATAGAATATCCAAAAATCCAAAAATCCCATATAAAAAGCCGTTAAATTTTCATTAACGGCTTCTATTGTTGTTTTATTAAAGAGGCAAATCTTTCTTTCTGAAATCAAGTCCGCCAAGGATGTAGGTAACAATGGCAATGATTAATAAGAACATTAGTTTGAACCAATATGTTTCGTATTCTTGATTCATAACTGCTAAGGCATCAAAGAGTGAATCGATTGTCATGTAGTTAAAGATTGACATCATATTGATACGGATTGTGCCTGGGATTGCTTTAGTGGCAAACAAGCCAAGGATAGAGCAAATGAAGAAGAATATCGTAAGTCCTCCACCAAGACCGATTGATTCGCTTGTCTTGTTGAAATGGCAGGATGTAAGGAAGTTAATGCCAGAGACTGCAAGGACAACCATGAAGTTTCCAAGGGCATAGAGGCAAATATCAGTAACAGGCAATGATGTTGCTATATCCGTTGATCCAGCAAGAATGCCGATTTCTCTTGTAATAAGCGTTGCGGCTAATAATGCTGCAGCCATTATTAATTCTGAGAAGACAAGATAACAACCTTGGGTGAAAATGAAGGAATTTCTCGTGGTTGGGGTGGAAAGAGTGAAGGCAAGGGAGCCAGTTTCGACTTTTTCAGCAACTAAGCTCTTAGCAAGGAGAATTGTGTAAACCATTGGGATTAATAAGGCAGCCATGCCAAAGGCGACAACGCCAACGATAATTCCATAAGTATTCATATCACCCATCTCTTTAAGCGATTCATCAACGCTTGTTGGGAGCATGGCCATGACACCTTGTGAGCCTTTATTCATTGCAAGAAGATTGCAATCAGTCGTTGAATAGCCTTTCTTGGCAAATTCATCATAATATGTTTCGTAAGAGGAGATGCCACTCGCCGCATAGCCTCTGACCAATGTCATCATCTCTTGGCCAGACATCGAAGAATTTTCAACGGTGATTTCTTCAATGCAGGAGATTTTTGGATCGTTTTTATCATTATAAGCGTTAATAAGAGTTACTCTAGCCATCTCGGAAACTTGATTGACAGCTAAAGAGGCAATGGAAGATTCGTTAACGTTATTCCCATCGAAATAATCGTTTTTGCCATCTTCTCTTTTTAGATATGTGTTCATGAAGGATTGGAGATTCAAAGAGATTGTTGCAAGGTTATCTTGCGCTTCTTTCTTTGCCTCTTCTATTTCTTCATCTGTATATTCTTCGCCAGTGAGAACTTCTTTTCTCATCTTTTGAAGCATATTCGAAGTCTTTCCCATCTTCTCTTTTTCTTTGATGTAAACATCGGGGTTATAAGTGGTAACGGCAATTTCTTCCATTATTTCATTGCCGTTTGGCGCATATGTTCCTGTGCCAACTAATCTGACTGGGTAGCCAAGATCATTTGTCTTATATTCAACGGTGAAATCTGGGAGGTATTGGAAATAAGCATAGCTTGCTAAGGTTTCCATGACCTCTTTTTGACAAGCGGATGAGACATATTCTTGTCTTTCTGTATCATCAGAGACGTATTCTTCTTTGTTAGTGTTGTATTTTGCTTCAAGCCCAGAGCAAATTCCGCTTATTGCATTGCTTTGTTCATCACTAGCAAGCATTGGAAGGAGTTTGAAGGAAGACTCAACTTTGACATTTTTGATATCCTCTGAAGAATCGTAAACACGGCTTATCGCTCCCTTAAAAAGAGAGGAAACTTCTTCTATTTTTTGTTCGTTGCTGATGCTATATGTGCTAACGACTGCATCAGTGAATGCGGATGGTATCGCCATTTTAAGGATTTCTTTGTTGCTCTTGCTGGTATCTTCGGAATAAATATCGAAGAAATAAGAGATGATATTTTTAGCGACGCTCTTTTCACTTTCGCTATAAGAGCTTGAGTTATCGATTAAGGTATTAGCGGCATCAAGAGTTGTTTTCTTGGCAGTTGCCTTCTTTGTTGCATCATCCCCTGAAGTAATCGTGTAGGTGAGATCGTAAAGTCTCTTTGCCGTATCAACGCTTGAATTCAGTGTTGAATCTTCGACCTTTTCAACCTCTGTTGCAATTAAGCTTTGTGCTTGATTATCAGCGGAAATGAAACTTTCATAGGCAAGAGCCGTGTTATCATATGCCGAATAAAGAGAGATCGCTCCGCTTTTTACGGTGTTTTCATAATCGGCATTATCAAATAAATCAGCTAAGGCATTGGCGGTTGAATTGATGTGTAAGGTAGAAAGAATGGAGATGATTATTACCATTATTGCAGCATTTCCCGCCGAGACAACTCCTAATCCAAGGCGATTTGAATGAAGTGATTCTTTGAACAAAGCGCTTGAGAAAAGATGAGGTTTTTTGTTCTTTTTCTTCCCTTTAGAGTTTGCTAAGACTGGTGGCAAGGCCATTTCGGCTGTTTGTGATGCAACCACTGTTTCTTCTTTAACTTTTTTCATTTTACTTTTCCTCCGTTTTGACGTTTTTTCTTCTTTCGGTGAAGTAAGTCGTAAGGTTGTATTTAACCTCAGAGATGAATCTAACTTTGTATTTCTCTAATTCAGCGAATAATGTTGGAATCTTTTCTTTATCGATTCTTATTGTTACCTGATTGAATTGAGTTTGATTTCTAAGGATATCCTTTCTTCCTTTTAGGAAGGATTGATAATCTTTTTGATTTTCAAATTCGATTTTTAGGTCTCTTTGTTTTCTTGCTTTTATTTCATGCACATCGGCAATATCAAGAATTTTGCCTTGAGACATATAAGCAACTTTGTCACAAACCCTTTCTAATTCCTCAATGGTATTTGAGGACATTAGCATTGTTGCTCCTCTTTCTTTTTGCTCAAGGATGAGTTTAAGGAGCTCTTCTCTCATCAATGGATCAAGGCCGATAGAAGGTTCATCCATGATGATGATTGGGGCTTTAAGCATCATTGCCGCGACAATCGAGGTTTTTTGCTTCATGCCTTTCGACATTCTTTTAGGGTAGGCTCTGATATCAAGCTGCATTCTTGAGATGATGTCATTGGCATATTCGAAGTCATCTTCCTTCATCCCTAGGCTTCTTCCGTAGTTATGGAGGAATTCGCTTCCGCTTTTAACATCTGGGAAATTGATTTCCCCAGGGATATATCCCATATATGATTTAGTTAAGGCTGAGTCTTTATAGGCATCGAAGTTATAAATGTTAATTTTTCCTTCATCGGATTTTATAAATCCCATCACTTGACGGATTAGGGTTGTTTTTCCAGCGCCATTTTCTCCGACAATCCCTAATGTTTCGCCTTCTTTAATTTCTAAGCTTATATCGAAGTTTCCTCTTCCTTGACCATAATCTTTGCTAATATGGTCAACGAGGATTACGTTTTCTTTTTCCTTCATTTGCTGACTCCTCCATAGGTTTTGTCCTCTTTATAGAAAGACATGAAGTAATCTTCTAGGGTTTCTTTCTTTTCTGAGAAATCCATAAATCCAGTCTTTGGCATGTCTTTTAGGAACTTGTTGATATCCTTTTCATTTACGAAGACGGAGATTCTATTTGGGTTTACGGAACTGTCTAAGACTTTGTATTTATGAGTTAGCAAGGTTTTCTTTGCCTCATTTTTTTCTTTTAGCGTTCCATATGTGATGTGGTATTGTTTAATTGATTTGTGTTTAAGGTCGCTTGCAACGAAATTTGAGACGATTTTGCCATCTTTTATAACGGCGATGCGATCGCAACAAGAATCAACTTCTTGGAAGATGTGGCTTGAAAGAAGGATTGTTTTTCCTCTTTGCTTTTCCATTTCGACCAAGGATACGAATTTTTCTTGCATCTCTGGGTCAAGTCCGCTTGAAGGCTCATCCATGATGATTACGTCTGGATCGGACATAAACGCGCATATGATGGCAGTTTTTCTTTTCATGCCTAAGGACATTTCTTTGCAACGGAGCTTTGGATCGTATTCAAATTCCTTGATTAGCCAATCTAATAAGCTTCGATCGGTCATGCCTTTTAATTGCATTTGCTCTTCTATGACCTCTTCCCCTCTTAAGGCTAAAGGAAGAGCAACCTCGCCTGGGATATAAGAAACGCCTTGCATGATTTTTTCACGGTTCTTAAGTGAATTTTCCCCTCTAAGGAGAGTTTCGCCAGAATCTGGGACGCTAAATCCCATCAAATGTCTTATTGTCGTGGATTTTCCCGCTCCATTAGGACCTAAGAATCCGAAACATTCTCCTTTTTGAACAGAGAAAGAAACATCGAAAATCCCTCTTCCTTCACCATAATCTTTTGTCAGATTTTTGATTTCGATTATATTTTCCATATTTGTCCTCCTCAGCAGTTATTGGACACTAGTGCAATAACTTACTTGCAGTATATTATTACTACTCTATTCCATTTGCAATACTTTTGTGATAATATTTTTTGCGTTCAGAAAAGAGAATGAAAATATGGACGAAATGACTACTAATACTATTAAAGAAGATGCGCGTATCGTGCGTACAAAAAGAGATTTAGCAAACGCTTTAGAAGATTTGCTTAAAGAAAAAAGTATCGATGAAATCTCTATTAAAGATATAACAGACAAAGCTTTGATATCTAAAAATACCTTCTATAACAATTTCAACGACAAGAATGAACTTTTAGTTTTCCTTTTTGAAAGATATGAGCAATCTCTTCTTAAGGAAATAAAGCCAATCTTAGACAAAACGTTCTATGCGACTAGAATTTTTTCTTTCAAAAAAGTCGTTGAAGTCATCGTTCATTTCTTCTATACGACCACTCTTCCAATTAAAGAGATCATCAAACATGATTCTTCAAGAGTTCTCTTTTATACGTTAGACGTTTTCATTCAAGACATATTCAAGAGATTAGAGAAAAATTACGAAAAATTCCTCACTAAAAAAGTTAATAGCGAGCTTACCGCTCCATTTTATGCCGGAGCTTTTGCTAGCACAATCTACTTCTCGTATGTGAATTGTCTCGCTATGAGCGAAAAAGAGGTAGCAAGAGATTTAATAAGGCTTTCGTTGCCGGTTATCGAATAATCAATCGTCTTTTGCTTCTTCAGGATGATGAAGGAGGCTAACATCAAGGAAGGTCGAAAGAAGCAATCCTAAGAAAGCCATGCCAGCCATTATGAAAAATGGCAGATAATAGGTTTTATGGAAATAAGGGTAGCAGAGTTGAAGAATCGAGTTAACGACTTGGAAAATAAGAGGAGCGATGAAAACCGCCTTTCTTCTTAGTTTTGGCCCTAAAATGTAGTTCAGTATCGATAAATTGCTAGTAAGATACAAACCACTTGCAACACCTTTAAGGGAGTGAATGAAAATCAATCCAACAGCAAGCCCTAGGCTTGCTTTTTCTTCGCCTCTGAAATTATAGGCGCATCCCCCAAGCAAAGCGGTTTCCAAGCAAATCAAAAGCAAGGCCAAACTTAAAGAGAAACGGATTTTCTTTCCAATTCCAAAATGAGTATTAATAAAAATCGTCACAAATTCAAATAGATAAGAAATAGAAATATATAAGCCCCAAGTAAAGGAATTGAAAGAGTTGATTGTCCCTGAACTACTTTCGTAACTTGACCAAAGAGAGGAAGAAAGGGAATCGCTTGCCCATATAAGAGGAATCCAAAGACAGGCTAACAAAAGATAAAACATATACGTTTTGTTTTTTAATAACAATCTTGTTGGAACTCTTTCATCGGAATCTGAATGATATAAAGACGAGGGAAAAGGTTTAAAAATGTAGGTCAAAGCAAAAATAATCAAAGCAAGGGGAGAGGAAACTAAGAACAAGAAAAGATATCCTTTATATCCTATTAAATAGCATTCGGCGATATAACCAGCGAAAGCGGATGCAAACATTGCCACTAACGGTCCATACAAACAAATATGTCCATACTTGCTTTTTTCCGCAAAATTGATGTCCGAGGAACAAGATAAATTAAAAGAAAGAAAAGCCCAATGTAAGCCCATCAATATAGAAGGAAAAATCAAAAAAACCGAAAATAGCCCGTAAAAGTGCCCTGGATTTATGATATTGCCATCTGAATCAAGCCCGTTTGGAAGGAAAATTCCTAGCAAAGACAAGGCAAGGATACACGCAAAAGAAGCAAGGGAAATGATTCTCATTATTTTTAGGTTCTTCTCTTGATGGGAAACTAAAAATGAGCAGATAAAGACTCCTATTGCCGCGCCAAAAGGAGGAAGAAACAAAGAAAAGGAAGACATTAAATCATTCCAGGCAAGATTGTTACGGCATTCATTAAGAAAAATCGTCAAGAATGAGATAATCATTCCTTCAAAAAGGCATACAAAAATATAAAATAACTGGGCTTTTGCCGTCTCTTTTTTATTTATCCTATCTAGAAAGAATGTCGCACGCATATTTTTACCTTTAAATAATATAATTGAAATTAAGATTCAAATGAATAGATTTTAAAAGATACAAAATGTAGAATTTTCCTTGTTGAGGTAATTTTATGAAATTAAGTGCAAAAGGAACGATGAACGCTTGCTTTATTGGATATATCGTTCAAGCGATAGTCAATAACTTCGTTCCCCTTCTTTTTGTTACGTTTCAAAATACTTATGATATACCCCTTTCAAATATAACTTTACTTATAACCCTTAATTTTGGAATCCAGCTATTCATCGATTTGATATCTCCTCTTTTCATTGATAGGATTGGATACAAAACATCAATCGTTATAGCCCATATTTGTGCGACTTTAGGTCTAGGAATGTTAACCTTTTTGCCAGATTTATTATCAAATCATTTTCTTGGAATTCTTCTTTGTGTCATCGTTTATGCGATTGGCGGAGGGTTAATCGAGGTGCTTATTTCCCCGATAATGGAGGCAACTCCTTCTGAAAACAAGGAAAAAGCCATGAGTCTTCTTCATTCTTTCTATTGCTGGGGACATATGGGCGTTGTTCTTCTTTCAACGATTTTCTTTGCTCTTTTTGGCACGAATAATTGGAGGATTCTTGCCGCTATTTGGGCGATAATTCCTTTTGCTAACATGTTTCTATTTATCTTTGTTCCGATTTTTCCTCTCACTAAGGAAGGAGAGAAAGGCGAAAGTTTTCTTTCATTAGCAAAAATGCCTATCTTTTGGGCTTTGCTAGTAATGATGTTATGCGCTGGGGCCTCAGAACAAGCAATATCTCAATGGGCTTCAAGCTTTGCTGAAGAAGGCTTAGGGGTTTCTAAGGCAATTGGCGATCTTGCTGGACCTATGTCTTTTGCCTTCCTTATGGGTCTTTCTAGATTAATATATGGAAAATTCGGCCACAAAATGAATCTTGATCGTTTTATGGTTGGTAGCACCATTCTTTGTATTATCTCTTATTTGATAGTTGTTTTTGCTCCTCTTCCTGCGATTTCTTTAATTGGCTGCGCGCTTGTTGGATTTTCGGTTGGCATCCTTTGGCCTGGAACATTTTCAAAGGCCTCAAGCCTCATTAAAAATGGCGGAACTCTCTTATTTGCCATGCTTGCTTTAGCTGGGGATGTTGGAGGATCTTTAGGACCAAGTCTTGTTGGTTCTTTCTCTTCGCTTTTTAATAATGACCTTCATAAAGGAATTCTTTTTGCTATCATCTTCCCTTCGATGATGTTGTTAATTTTGGTTTTAACACTCTTCAAAGTCAAAAAGAAAAACCCTATTAATAGATAACAGGGTTAGGTTTAAGGATTTCTTTTCTTAACGTTTCACAAACTGTTCTTACGTCTTTCATATTACTTACTTTGACTATTTTTTCATCCTTTAGGTAAATGTAAATCGTTCCAGAGGAATACTCTCCTCCGCTATAGCGACCTGACCTATAACGGATATCTTTTATGTCTCTATAGGCTATTTTTCTTTCTTTAATAATTCTAATTGTTAGATAAGGATATTCCATTGTTATGGCATTCACCTTTCTAAGAAATAGATAAATCAAAATTGCAAGAAAGATAGCATCGGCAATCCCCGCAACAGAAATAACGGGAATGAACAACGGTTCGAAATTCTTCATATTAGTAAAACTATAGACGAGCCACGTTTCTACGCCAGCAAAATAAAGAAAGGCAAAACCAATTAAAATTTTGTTCCAAATAACGGTTTTAAAAGTAATTGTTTTCATTTTTAAAGGGGTTTTAGTGGGGATTTTTGGATTTTTGATAATTATTCTTCGTATATCGTAAAGGAATAATTTTGTTTGCTATATGTGCTTGAAGAGGTTTGCATCTTGCCGGTTATGGTAAGTCCGTCATTGCTTAAAGTTAGATTCTCTAAAGCATATAAATAAGAGGTATTAAGACTCTTGAGATTAGATACATTAACCGTATAAGAAGAAACGGAATATTCAAATGTCCCGTAAAGAGTTGAGTAGCTTTCAAATCCATCGACCAATCTTCCAACTCCTCCTTCAAGGAATTGAAGAATATAGGTTTTTGAATTGTTTGCGTTGACTGAATATTTGTTATTTAGCAAGGTAGAAAGAACTTCTTCTTCGCTAATCTCTTCGTAAACGTAAACGGTCTTTCTATTCTTCAAGGTTGGAACGATATTTGAAGTTGCCTCTAAAACAACCTTTCCTTTAGCAATTCCGTTTAAAGAATAGGTTTTCTTTGTTTCGTCATAACTCAATGAAGCGTATTCTTCGCCTGAAACAATCGAGATACTTGCATCCGCATTCGCGCCATATGGGCCAACATTAATAGAAATATCATCTAGCGTTTCACCAACTTTGACGCCTAAAGATGAGCAATTGATGCTAATTTCTTCTGGGTCTTTATAAACGACTGTAACGGTTTTAGTTGAAGTAACGCCATTAGAAGAAATAAAGCTAAGCGTTGTTTCTCCTTCTCCAACCGCCCTAAGTCCGCCAGAAGAAAGGTTGGCAATTACCTTTTCGTTTGAACTAGAGACATAAGAAATACGGTCAATCACGGTTGTAGCTGTGCTTGGAGAGGCATTTTCAACATCATATTTAATGTAGTCGCCAACATAAATCAATCCCGTTTCAGATTCAATGCTTGAATGGACATTCACGTCATATGAAGTGAAATAACATTGGGAAGGCTCTAAAGAGAAAGAATTATTTTCGACTCTTTCCCCATTTGCTTGGGTAAAGGTATGCTCAACCACTTCACTTGCCGTTGCTGAATCTTTTAAGAGGTGATTTGTGAAATCATAGGAAGATGAATCGTAATCATACGCTTTAAAGGAATAGCCAAGAATCATTCCTTCATCGTTCTTATCTATTTCAAGGCTCATTGAGCGGAAATATGACGTGTAGTAATAGGCAGTTGCAACATTTTCAAAAGACGCGTTCAAAGTAATTTTATTTCCTTCGACACTTAAATCATAAGTTGTCCAGCTTCCACTATAAGCAAAATAAATCGATGAATCTAGGTATTCGCTTTGAATGATATTTGCTAATCCATAACGAGTTCTGTAATAGGCAAGTGAAGAATATTTTTTAGCGTCTTCTAATGAAATCTCATTATCGTTATCACCAATTTTCGTGACCGAAGATCCGGAATAATCATTTCCATTTCTATTTATTTGATAGAAATTATTGTTGTAGATTCCATAGAATCCTTCATATGTCTTGCTTTTATTTAGATATTTATCGTTTTCGGTATAGTTTCTTGAAACACCGTTTGTATAAATGTTGAATGTCTCATTTGTTTCATCATCTATATAGGATTTAGGTTTTTTATGGATGATTTTCTTGCTGCCGGAAACGATATTTTCTTTTTCTAGATCAGTGGATTTCTTCAAAGTATCTTGGAGAAGATATTTCGAATATATCGAATCTTTGACGACGGAGAAATAAACTTGATCAACGCAAAGGTTATCGCTTGTGACGGAAACGGCAATTTTAACCTTGTAATTTCTTCCGGTTAAAAGCCCTCCTTTAGATACTGAAAGATAGGATGAGGCATCTCCAGAGGAGGTAGATGTCGCATATGTCACCTTATTGATGGCATTTGTTGGATTCATCTCATAAGAAAGTTGGATACGTTGGTTTACTTTTATAAGATAATAGCCGTTTTCATCTTGGATCATTCCTTCTGGGAGGATGAGTTTGATGCTTTCGGCTTGCTTTCCGATAACATTTATCGTTGCAGTGTCGCTAAAAGATCCGTCTACGGTTTTTATCGTTACGATTGTGCTACCAAGCGAAAGACCGTTTACAAGTCCATCAGAAGAAACTGATGCAATGTTTGAATCTTCAACTTCAAAAGTAACATCTTTATTTATGGCAGTTGATGGATATATCTTCCATTGGAGTTGAGCCGTCCCATTTAAATCAACATCAACGGTTTTGATAACAAATTTAATATTGGTTACCTTCGTTTCATCCACGCTTGAAGAATTTTCGCTAGAGGATTGCTCGCTTGAAGAAGATTCTTCCGAAGAGGTTTCTTTTGAAGATGAACTAGATGAAGATTCTTTCACTGAAGACTCCGCGCTAGAAACATTTTCACTCGATGAAGAATTACTTTCTCCACATGAAGCTAATACGAATATCGCTGATAATAAGGCAAGGCCCTTAATGGTTTTTCTCATAGGCAACTCCTCTTTGCTAATGCAATTTTATTATACATTTACTTTAAGCGTGGTTAAAATATGATATTGTAAGAAAAGTCCAAGCAACAAAAGGAGCAACCTATGAATTTTAAAAAGTTATTGATATTAAGTGTGATTCCTCTAATGGCTTCATGCGGCGAGGTAATTAATTCTTCTAGCGATGCTTCTTCTGCTGATAAAGAGGCCTCTTCTAGTGAGCGTTTTTCCTTAAGCGAGGATGAGTCTTCATCATCTTCCTCCGAACCCTCCTCTTCATCTGTTTGGTCAGAGGATGAAATCACCCTTAAGGAAGCAGACGCGATAATCGAGAAAGCAAAAACTTTCACCAATAAAACCAACAAAATCAATTATTATCAAAAAGGCAACTACCGTTACGAGAAATCCGAATATAAGAGATATACGAATTTCTACACCCTTGAAGGGGAATGTGATTCCTTTCTTGACGCCTGGGATCAAACAAACCTTATTGGCTATGTCGGTTTCCCATCCGATGGTTCAATCAATTGTTTCTATGACACCTTAAAAGCGGATGTTGGCACCCAACACGCGAAATATTACACGATCGATGATGAAAAGAAAGGCGATACGATTCTTAGCGAAGAGGAAGCGATTTCCAAACTCGATGAATACGAGAATAACCTTTCTTCCTTCATGAATGAAACCTATTACCTTTTAAGAAACGATTGGCAAAGGAAATACATCAACAAAAATTCCCTCAAAGCGGAAAGAATCCTCGTTGATGGAGTTGATACCTTGCATGTGACCGCGGAAAAAGACTACACCTACCTTTATCAGCCATATCACGCTCAATACGATATCAATATGAGCATTAATGAAGATGGTTCATTCTCAAAGGTCGATTTCAATCTCGATGATGCTGGCTCAATTACCAAATACACCCTTGATTTTGAATATGGCGATTTCTTTGAGCCAGAAAATCTTGAAGAAATATTCACCCCTGAACTCTACTTCAGCAAGAAATTAGATGTTAGCTTTACCTCCATTTACGCTCCAAAAGGTAGCAAAAACGTAATAACAGTCGGCTCTGCGGCTTATTTAATTCCTCATCAAGACAATATGGTCGGAACAAGCGACTTCACCTATCTTCCTGCTACCGCGGTTGATTATTGGGACATCAATGTCCTTTCTTCCGATAACGAAGAGGTCATCTCTTATTCTGAAACCGATCAATGTTTCATCGCCAATAAGCCAGGAAAGGCTAATTTAACGGTTGGCAATATATATAATCCTTATTGTACGACCGTCGTAGAGGTTGAAGTCGTCTATTCAACCCCATCAGAAATCCTTGCCCACACGCCATATAACCAAAGTTCATATGTCGGGGAGGCCTTCACTAATGCGGACGTTCTTCTTGATGTTGAAGTTGGCCCTTATGGAGCGGAAAAAGGCTTGATTGTCTCTTCAAGCGATGAAGAGGTTGCAACCGTGTATGTTAACGAAAATAACGAAGTCATGGTGCATGGTGTTAAGGAGGGAGACGTTACAATAACTGTTACCTCCGAAGTTAATCCAAACGTTTCTAGAAACTTCCTCTTCCACGTCTCAGGCGAATTAACCGCTGATAAATTCGTTGGAACTTGGGAAGATAACGAATATTACTCCACATATAAGATGAAGTTCTCTTATACCTTCAATGCGGATGGAAGCGGAAAAATGATTCTTGTGGCCCAAGATCAATATGGTCAAGAGAAAACAAATGAAATTCCGATAACCTATACGCTTGAGGCTTCAACTCAAACAATCTCCATCACCCCAATTGACTGGTATGTTCAAGAAGATCTCTTAAGTGTCCATTACTATACTGGCGAATATCTCAAATCACACTTCTCTTATGGCGAATATTATTTCTCCATCAATCTCTCAAGAGTAAGTGAATAAGAAATAACCAAAAGGCGGCTAATTACCGCCTTTTTTAAGTATCTTTTGAAAAAAATTAGTGTTTTTTGTAAATAAAATTTGACATTTTAGCAACTTGCAATATCTTATTTTCATGATTTTGAGACGTTAATCATTTGCATAACGCAATAAATCAGGAAAATAGGAGAAAATAGAACAAATGAAAAAAGCATATTTATCTATTGGTGCTTTATTGACTGTTCTTGCTATCAGCGGATGTTCGCCTACTAAAACGGATTCTTCAACTTCCGAGGCAAGCAGCCAATCTTCTGAGGCAAGCAGCCAATCCTCTGAAGCAAGCAGTTCTGCCTCTTCTAGTTCAAGCCAATCTTCCTCAAAAGAAGACGTTTTTAACTATGAATTGGCCGTTACCGCTCCAGTGAAAACAGTTTACGAGGTTGGTGAAACCCTCGATTTCGCTGCAATAACAGTAACTTTGACAACTTACAAAAACGCTAGCAAAGATGGCGAAGAAACCCTTGCTAGAGACAAATACGTTGTCTCAGTTAATGGGCAAACAGTTGAAGGAAACTTCATCTTCAGCAAAGTTGGAGAAGTTACCTTTGAAGTCTCTTCAGCAGATCATTCAGAGGCTAAGAGCTCATTTAGCGTCAGCGTCACCCAACATTTCACCATCACAAACGGTTCATCTGACAAGGTCGTTTTAACCTCATTGCCAGAAAATGCCGAAGAAGGCGATACGGTTGCCTTTGGCTTAACTCTTCTTCCAGGATATTATTTCGAAGGAAGCTTAAGAATCGTTGATTCTGAAGGAAATTCTATTGATTATACCGATGATGGTGCATATAACTACACCTTCACGATGCCAGCAAGCAATGTAGTTATCACCGTTACGACTGACTTAAATGACTTCACCATCGCTAAAGATGATGAGCTTATTGGAAATGTCGTGCTTGAAAGTGCGGAAAACGACGACAAAGCGGTTTATTCAGCAGTTGCTGGCACCGAACTTAAATTCAAAGGCATCGAAGATCACCTTGATTACGTGATTGATAATGTCTTTATTGATGGCGTGGAAGTTACTAAAGGAGATGACGGATATTATCATTTCACGATGCCTCACCATCCAACGACTATCAGCGTTGCTAAGAGTCCAAGAGATTATGAAATCGTCACAAATTCCGATGAATTGGAACTTACTACCGTTTCGATGTATAAAGATACTGAGACAAAGGAAGAAATTCTTGCAGCTCATAAGGGCGAAACAGTCTACCTCAAGCTTAACTATGAAGTTAAACTCGTTAAATACTCCGTCTCCGTCAAAGATCTTTCTGGCAACTCTCTCGAGGTCAGCCAAGATCCAACAGATCCAACTCTCTATTCCTTCACGATGATTTCCGATGATATTTCTATCGAAATCAAAGAAGACGATTGGTCTAAATATGCCGGATACTTTGTTACTGACAAGACATTCAAAGGAACATATACATACGCTTCATCATCTTCAACTTACGTCAAAGAGTATACCTATGATAAGTTGTCTTCTCATACCTTTGTTTTCGATGGAAATGGTAAAGGAAAATATGATTCCTACGATCTTACATGGAATACCCTCTCTGACGCTTCCGCTAACGAAGGTGCTCTCACCTTTGATTACAATAGCGCCTATTCTTCATTCGAAGATTGCGAATTCTTCTACAATTCGCACTTATTCGTCACTAGATCAAGCTATAAGTCAACCACGTCTTCATCTGCTTCTAAGTTCACCGATGGCTTAACAATTGGCACATGGGATGAAAATGTTACAGTTCACTCTCTCACCCTTAATAAGACCATCATCGTTTGGGCAGAAGATTCAAATGGCGATATCTCTGAAAAGATCCTTGCCACACCAGATAATATCTACACTTCATTTGGTATCTACACCGATGAGACAAAGAGCACTCTGATCACTAAAGGCGCTGATATTACAACTACACTTAATGCCTATGTTGAAGCATCAAGTGACTATAAGTTCGAAATTACAAACGGCAAATTCACAAAATCTTACGAACTTAGCGCTACAGAAGATGAATCTTACTCCATCGTGTTTAAAGATGAAGAGGGCAACGTCGTCACAAGTGCTAAGAACGGAACAAAGGTTTATATGTACGCCACCTTATCAGAAGCCGCTTCTGAAGCTGGTATTGCAATTAAGGCCCCTGTCGTTAAACACGGATCTTATACAGTTAGCACAACCGCCGTCACCGGTGAAGAAAACGCTTGGTACTTCACAATGCCTGAAGAAAACGTTACCGCCAGCTTAACCCTTAAAGATGACAACAAATTAAAAGGGCACGTCGCAGTTGGAACCTATGTTGGATTTAATCTTTATAGTTCTAATAACACTGATAGAGATTTCAGCAAGGACACCAAAACGACCTACAAATTAAATCTTGATGGAACCTTCTATGAGGGCACGAACGAATTCGATGTGACCTCGTATGATACGGGCGCTGAAGGAACTTTTACCGCCGAATCCGGTTATCAAACAAAAACATGGAACTATGATGGAAAGAGCATTGTCAGGCCATATTCTTCTAGTAGTAACGATGTTTATATCGCTGCTAAACTAGGTGATGGAATGGATGCAAAAGAAGTCAAGACCCACACGCATTGGATGAACGGCTCTTCTTGGGCAATTGAGTTCTATCACACCGCAACCGATGGCACAGTAACGTCCTTAGCGAGTGTCTTTATGACAAACAACACATTCTATATGGGCGTTAGCTTTGAGATGACCGGCGATTCAACCTCCGTTGGTTCTAGCGCGACATATAATGTCACAAAGAATGGCGAAACCATCTTTACAGTAGCCAACGACACGGTTACTGAAGTTGAATAAGAAAGGAGATAAAGAATATGAAAAAATCTTCAAAATTATTATTAACTCTCAGCTTAATGGGCTTAGGCGTTACCGCCTTAGCCTCTTGTAGCTCATCATTCGTAAATCCTTTCACCGGAGATGGCTTAGCATTTGATGGCGAAACCGAGTCAAACGAAGGAACTGTAACAACTTATTCAATCGAGAATGTTGCAGCCGAATACGCTTATTTAGATGGTCTTCCAGAAAAGGGCGAGGCAGGTAAGGCATACTCCTTCCGCGTTACCTTAAAGCCTGGCTACCACTTCAATGACAAAGTCACGGTTTACTGTGGCGAAAATACAATTGACGTCACGCAAGAAGGCGACACATATACCTTCGTTATGCCTGAAGGCGATGTCGAGGTCGTTGTTGATGTTGGTCAAACAAATTTCACAATCACTAACGATTGCTACTTCGTTTCCGAAGTTTTGCTCGATGATGAAGCGGGAAATACCGCCGTTACTTCAGCCTTCGCTGGAACTCCATTAAAGTTTGAAGCGGTCGCTGATATCGACTTCTCCTTTACCGAGGTCACCATTAATGGCGTTGTAGCTGAAGAAGGCGATGACGGTTTCTATCACTTCGTTATGCCTGTTCGCCCAGTTAAGATTGCCTCAGATAAGAATGCTATTTCTTATGATGTCGCATTCAAGACTGAATTAAAGAATTCCACTGTCGCAGTCTATAAAGATGTGGAGACAAAAGAAGAAATCACCGAAGCCATCAAAGGCGAAACAATCTACGTTGAATTCGCAACCGAATCTGAACATATGCAATATACGCTCACTGCTAAAACGGTTGTCGAAGAGGGCGAAACTGCAACCGAATTAAAAGTTACGCCAGTTGATGAAAGTGGCAAGCTCTTCTCCTTCACGATGATTTCCGATAACATCGACATTGAAGTCGTTGAAGATGACCGCACGCTTTATTTCGAATCTAGTGTCGTAGGCAAAACATGGAATTGTCAAAACGTTTATGGTTCTAGCGGCGATCCATCATCTCGCACATATTCTCAAATGAGTACCTATTCTGCCAAACTCAATTCAGACGGAACAGCAAAAGCTGGCTCCAATAAAGGTACTTGGAAAATTTCTAAAGAGGGCGAGGCAGAAGTCTATGTCCCATCCGGAAGCACGACTAAAACTCTTAAAGCCGTTTGGACCGATAACATCATTGGTATCCAATATGCAGGAACCACCCCATCATGGAAAGACGCTTACTTCGGGGTTGCCGATGACACATACGCCATCCATTACTTTGTCTTTGATTCTTCTTACCGTATCGTTTGGATTGAAGATAGTGAAAGCGCAATCGTCGAATCTATGGTAATTATTGGAGAAGAAATCTACGTCAATCCAACAATCGTCCTTAACGACGAAGAAGGAACGGCTGCTAAAGGTAGCGATATCACAAAGACTTCCTCTTTCATCGTCAAAGATGGCGAAGATGAAATCTTAAGAGTCGATAATGCTAAAGCAACTGTTACAAGCGCAATTACAACAAAGCTTGCAGAATATGTTTCTTGCGAAATCTTTGATGCCGATGGAAATGCCGTCACTTCTGGCGTTTATGGCAAGAAGATCACAATTAAACCATCCTTATCTGAAGATGCTCCATCTAGCCTCGTCATAAAAACGCCAGTCGTTACTGACAAATATGGCAATAAGATTTCTCTTAGCACGGTTAGCGGAGCTGATGGTGAGATTGGCTACACATTCACTATGCCAATGACTGCCACTAAAATTGCTATCGACACAAAAGATACTTCCGTTTTCATCAATCATAGCGCATTAGGAACCTACTATTCCTATGAGATGTGGTCGACTAGCTCCGCCGATAGAGATTACACTTCATTCTCTACTGAAATCATCGTCAAGGAAGATGGAACAGTAACTAAAGGCGGCTATAGCTTTGAAATCAGCGAAATCAGCGAAGGCGATGAAGGAACGTTCAAAGCCGTTAGCTCAACCGGCACTGAATATGATTATTGTTATAGCAACGGTATCATCGTTACTCCATATAGCTCCTTTTGGAATGACATTTGGGTTGGCGTTAGACTTCCTGAAGGACACGAAAAGAGCGAAATCTCCAATAACGTTCACTATGGAGAGAATAATGGCACGAAATCTTCTTGGGCTATGACTCTCTTCTTAGGCGATGAGGTCTTCGGATCAGTGTTCTGCTTTGAAGGAGAAATGTATATGGGTGTCTCATTCGTCTTTGATGAAGGAAGCACGCGTATCAATTCCACCTCTTCCTATCATGTTGTTAAAGATGGCGTTACTCTCTTTGATGTTTCTAACAACGTCTTTACAAAACATGTCGCTTAATCGCTAAGCAAAAATCTAAGGGCATCTCGCTTGAGATGTCCTTTTTTAGTTTATTTATCGTAATTTATCAGTTAGTGTTCACTAATGTTCACTATATGTTCACTTTTGTAAAGATTCGATATTTACTGGATATTTAACAAGTGTTCACTTGAAAAATCGATATCCTGTTCACTAATGTTCACTGAACAAGTGAACATATGAAAAATAGAAACGGTTTGAAGATTATGCCTTATCGTAAAATGAAAATAGTTGCCGTAAAAGGCAACTATTTTTCTGACACCACATTAAAAATCTTATTTTTTGATTGATGTTATGTATTTTACTTTTTTAGAGCTGATATTAGAAGTCGTCTCCAATGCTCCACTTTCTACCAACGGCTTTAAGATTTTAGTCGATAAATAGCTTCTGCTTTTAACTCCTATATAATCTTGGATTTCTTCTCTAGAACGTGCTTTACCGTTGCAATAAGACAATATCTTATCGTCATATTTGCTTACGGTTATAACAGAGCGTTCTTTTTCATTTAGCAAATCATATAAGGTAATCACGAAATAATCATGTTGATCATCTAATGTCGGTTCCTTGAAGTCTACTTCTTTGTAAACGTTATAGATTTTTCTAAGTCCGCTGCCGCTTCTTTCCATCAATCCGGCAACTTCAAAGCAAGCGCATATAACTTTGTTTCTTCTTACCGACGGTATTGTATCAAGGCTATATTCCGATGGTTTTCTTGAAAGTAGCCATTTTCCCGGGGAAGTGATCACGAGTCTATCTTTAAAAATATCGACATCGATTTGAGTGCCGCTAATCGTGTAATCTCTATGAGCCAAGGCGTTGATGATTGCCTCTCTTAGAGCATCCGTTGGGTAGGAAAGAGTATCAAGTCTAGAACCATCCTTTTGTTTCATAAAGCCGCTTCTGCTATTTCTTCTGACGAAAGCCATTACATCAGTGAAAATATCGCATAAGTTGCCCTTGAATTCCTTCTTATCGATTACTTCATCGCTTCCTTTATCATAACCACCCCATAATCTGCATACGGTAAGGGTCTCGTCACTATCATAGGTATCAGAGAACATTTTTAACCCCTCGCTTATTCTTCCGTCTTCTCCAATGACTTCCTTACTTATAAGCATTTTTTCGGTTGGTTTTTCGCCATCTTTCCTATATGTTGATGCCAAACGAATGAATTTTGAAAAGTTTTTTGTTTCATATTGTTCATTCAAAAGCTGTCTGTCCATGCCAAATTTCCTTTTGCCCATTGAAAGTATTTGGCTAATTGTCGCAGGGACTGTTGAACCATCTTCTCTGAGATATACCTTCTCATTGAAATCCCAGGATTTAAAAATAACCATTTCATCGGCATAATCAGTCCAAATCGAAAGAACATATCTTTCTTGGCCAACCAAAAAAGTTGAAAAGACAACTTGAATATGAGGGAATATATATCTATTTATCGTTTTAAGGACGAGGGTTTTCGTTTTATCTATTTCATCTTTGCTTAATCCAACGATGTTTCCGTCATTAGATACACCAACCAATATGTATCCTCCATAAGTATTAGCAAAACCAACCAATGTTTTTGCCCATTTCTCGATTTTGTCAGTACTCGATTCTAATTTAAGTTTATATTCATATTCTTTGTTTTCGAAAGCATCCGTTCCTATAAGTTCTTCTATTTTCCTCATCCTTAGAACCTCCATAATGTATTTTATGTTGTGTTCACTAGAAAAATCAATATCATGTTCACTAATGTTCACTTGAAAAATCGATATCCTGTTCACTAATGTTCACTGAACAAGTGAACACGTGAAAAATGTGGTTAATAACGGTTTTTACCGGCAATAAGAAATATGTTATCGGCAAAATATAATGCGTTTTTTGGTTAGTTTTTTATTTTATAAATTGCCGATAACGTTAACATATTTCCTATTTAAAA
>CAVJFO010000026.1:0-43989 GCA_963648925.1 Hallerella sp. | reverse complement strand
TATACTGCAACTGGCGATGTTGTCATCACTCTTTCTGAACCATATTAATGCCTATAAATCATAATCGTTAATATTATTAAGCCGTTCTTAATTGGACGGCTTTTAAAATACAAAATAAAGGGGTTTTACATATGATTTTTGGATTTTTTAATAATTTATAATGGTTTCCGATCAATAAATAATTATTGAATTTTCATTTTTATCTTTGATAATAAATGTATCTGAAAAGGAAACACACATGAAAAAAACAATTAAATTATTAACTGTATTGCCTTTGTTTATGGTTGTTGGCTGCACGAATAACAACACGTCGGGTGAGTTAAAAGATGCAGACGCAAAAACCTATGTTAAAGCGGCAAAAGAAGAAATTGAAAAGGATACTTTCGTAACTCCAACAAAAGGAACTATCACCACTTTAATGGATATGGAAGTTGGAGAAGAAGACATTAATGTTACAAGTGAAAAAAGATACGATACAACTGAAGGTTCTAGATACATTTATACAAAAGCCGTCGCCTCATTTGGAACGAGTGAAACCTATGTTTATGAGATGGATAACAAATATTACTTAGCAGTAAGCGGTTTTGGCATGGATATGGTTCAAGAATATGAAACAGAGGAAGAATTCGAGACTTCGTTTAACGAGTATCTTGAAACATCAGGTCTTGATGAGAAGAGCATAAAAACAACTTTTACCTCATATTTAGATAATATGGTTGAAATTTATGATAAGAAAGGAAACGCCGTACTTGATTCCGATGGAGTGACTTATACATACGACATTAAATTCACCAAATATAATGAGTCATCTTTTAAAGCTGAAGTAACCACTAAAGGGGTTGAATCTTCTGACGAAGAGGCAACGGTAGAAACCGTTATAGAGTACGAGAACTATCTTCCAAAGAAAATCAGTTCAAATACTAATGCCACGATTGGCGGCCAAACAACAAAGGGAACGGCTTCAGCAGAATACGCTTGGGGAACTTGCGAATATATTTATCCAAACGCCTAATCAATTAAGCAAATAAAATAGAACAGTCATTGATGAGATAACGTGATCGCCAAAAAAGGCATAAATGCTAATGTTTCTTCTAATGACTGTTTTTTGTTCCCCTGATTTTTATGTTTTGACTAAAATTTTATTTGTAATAAATCTAAAATTTAAGTAAAATTTAGTTGCAATAAAGGGGAATAATATGAAAAAACTCTACATTTCGATGTTTCTTTTGTCCTTATTTTGCTTAACTGGATGTGGTTCTTCACATCTCACTGAAGCAGACGCAAAAGAACAACTCTACAACATGCAAATAGAATTGTCGAAAGATGGTTTTGATCTTCCGTTGATCGGAGAATCATATTCAAAAATAACAACTAAAACCGATGAATCTTCCTCGTCCAATGAGACAAATTTGAAGTTTAATAAAACAGTTGGAGAACGCTATTTTTATAAGAAAAGAATTGAAAACGAATCTGATTGTACAAGTAATTATTGCTTGTTTGAAAAAGATCAAAAATACTACAACTATGATTATTTGGTAGAGACAACCAATCAAAAAGAGTATGTTTCTGAAACGGATTTTTCTAAAGCGTTTGACGAGAGTTTAACCAACAATGATTTAGATACCACCTTTCTTAAGCAATTCTTTATTTTGACGCTCGAAAGTATTAAATACATATACATAGAAAAAGATAGAGCTGCAGCTTCCAACAATGATAAATCGATTTTTGATATAAGTTTCAAGAAGATTAACAATTCATCTTTTAAATTTGAATCAACGGTTAATGAGGTTACATCTAAAACTAAAAGAAAAACTGTTTCTCTTTTTGAGTTTGAGAATTATATTCCTAAAAACATAAACATTACGGTTGATGAAACTATTGATGGGATAACAAGTAAAAGAACCATCGATACGACATATACCTGGGGTAAAACTGAGTATATCGTTTCTATAATTAGCATTTAATAGTGAAAGGGGATAAATTATGCTAAAAATATTGAAATTAACTCTAAGCAGATTTAAAAAGTGCAAATTGCTCTCAATTTTAGCAATTGTTTTGATGACTGCTTCAAGCATGTGTTTGGGTTCTACTTTCATTTTAAGAAACAATGATAAGCTTGAATTCTTGCTTAGGAATGCAATAGATAAGAATGACGGCTATGCCTTTTTGAAATACTCTTCACCGACGGTTGAAACTGATTCTAAGGACACGTTAGTGACACTTGATGAAAAAACATTAAGTAAAATAGATGAATATGTCACTGGAAATACGGTTAAATGCTATAAATATTCTTATGAAGACACCATAAATTTCAATGGAACAAAAGGGCCTGGTTATTCTCAAACTGCGAGTTATTTAGTGAACTCAGTTATGGAACTTTCTGAAGAAACGGGAGAGGAAGAGGCGCAAATTCATCGTTGTGAAAGACTTTCAAAGGAGACGCCTTGCAGATTGCCAAACAACAACAATGAGATCGCTATCAGCGCGCTTACGGCATATTCCATGTGTATTTATGGCGCAATAACTAAAAAATATTCTTATGACACAGGATCAATGGAAGTATTTAAGCCAGAAACCATTGATGAACTAATAGGCTTAAATTTATACGATGGCTTAACTATTACGGGGATTTATTCCTCTAACGACGGAATGTCTGAATACTTTGAACCATATATAACATCAGGCATCGATGATACTGTAGAAAACCACATTAAGAAGGAAAACTTATTTATTGGAGTTTCCCCGTCATGTTTCGCTTACGTCAGTAAAGAATTTGTGGATTCCCGAAATTATGCGGCTCCAACATACGTTTTTACTAAACTTAAAGGCAATTATACTTCAGATCTTAATTTCCTTAAGTCTTTTACAACAGATAAAGGGGAGATGTTAATGCCTCTTAGTAACTATAGTGGCTTTTATTCTTATTTTTCTGATGCGGCCATAAATATAAAATATCATCCAGAATTAGAAAATAATTTCTGGCTACATTTTTGGGCATATGCAACACCAACAATCATTCTTGGATTTATCTCGACTGTTTTATATTTATATTTCGTTTCAAGGAGAGATATTCAAAATGAAGAGGGGAATGTTTCCAATGCCTCGCAATGCTTAGCTACTTTGTCGCAAACTTTCATTTTATCAATAATTAGTTGGGCGATATCTTTAATAGGAATCCAAATAATATTATCCGTTTTCAATAACGCTTACGGCGCGTCGATGTTTACGTTTGGTCCGGCCATTATGTTTATTATGTTAGGCGCATCTTTCCTTTTAACGCTTTTATCAGCATTTTCGGGATTTGGTATTTCGAAACTAATTCCATCAAAGAAAAAGAACGAATGTTAGTTCATTCTTTCTTGTAATTGTTTTCAAAAAAACAATAATAAATATATCAAAGGCTAATACATGCTTTAGCGTTAGAAATTTAACGATTAAAACGCATTAAGAGAGGTTCATCCTCTCTTTTTAATTATGTGATGTTTACGGCATCTTGCTTCGTAATTTTCTTTCGCGCCAATTTGAATGATTGGATCATCATAGTAAGCTGGCTCGCCATTAATTAATCTTTGTGTTCTAGTCGCCGCGCATCCGCAAACAACGCAAACGGCGGATAATTTAGTAACGAATTCTGCCCTTGCGAGTAATTCGGGCATCGGTCCAAATGGCTCGCCTTTAAAATCTAAATCAAGTCCAGCTGCAATAACGCGAATCCCTCTATTTGCTAAGGTTTCGCATATAGAAATAATCGACATATCAAAGAATTGGATTTCATCAATTGCAACGACTTGCGTGTCTTCATTGACTAATTCCATGATGGATTTAGCTTCTTTTATGGCGTATGCTTCGTATTTTGCTCCATCGTGAGAAGAGATAGCCGTTTTATCATAGCGATCATCGATTGCAGGCTTAAACGCAACGATTTTCATTTTTGTGTATGATAAAGTTTTGACTCTACGAATTAACTCTTCGCTTTTTCCGGCAAACATTGGCCCGACAATAAGCTCTATCCAACCTTTTTGAAGTTCTTGATACATGTCTTTGTTCCTAAATTCAATTGCAATATTATATTCTTTTAGAGAGAAAAGTTAATGTCTTTCTACTTGTGATGACGCTTTTTAAAATCAAGCTTAGGCTTATTGGCGTGTTTAATTAATTGCATTCCTGAAGATGCCAAAACGTAATTCGCCTGAGAATAGTCGTTAGTAACGATTTTTCCCTCATTTTTTATATTCGTTAATAAAGATTCGACTTTTGCTGGTTCCGCATGTCTAAAAGATTTAGCGAACATTATTTTTTTGCCGTCGAAAGCGCCCATATGGGCCTTATCGTAATCAAGATTGACCGCTTCCTTGATGAGCCTATCGCTTTCGCTTAAGGCAAAGATGCCAGTGTAGAGTTTTTCTGGAGAAGCAAGTTCAATATGTTTGAATCTATTTGGCATGGGAAAGGAATAAGCATCTTCGTTCCTTGAACAAAAATCCGTGTCATCAACCGTTTTTAACATACCAGGTTTGCTTTTAAGCAATTCAAAAATAGAAATATCTCCTTGTTCAAGCATGGCTTTGCAGATCCTCATCGTCATTTTCGAATCATCTAAAGAATTATGGTGGTCATATTTTTCGTATTCTTCTTCGCCATATAAGGCAATCAACGCTTTATGAAGGGCGATAGAAGTAGATGACTCATCAATTAAGTAACGGTACATCATTTGAGTGTCGATTGCCGAAACATTCAATTGAGGAAGTTTTTTCCTAGTTAAGTCTGTAGCAAGGAACCATATGTCATTTTCAACGGCATGTCCAAATTTTAAAGAATGTTCATCTTCTAGTAACTCTTTGAAAAAGTCATAATAATAATCAAGATTTGGCGCAGCCTTGTATGCGGCATAGTCATTATCTTCCCAATAAAGGTGGATTCTTTTTACTCCGTCTCTATCCTCTAAGGCAAAGTTACTTTCCGGATTAATTGGGAAGTGATGCTCTTTGATTATATTGAAATCTAGATCGGTTTCGATTGCGCCAAGTTCACAGATTTTACCCGTATGATCAAGGCAGTTAGCGCACTCAAAATCAAAAAATACGTAATGCGTTAGCTGTTTTTCTTCTAGATCATTGATGATTTTTAGTTTTTTATTGTCTGCTGATGTTTGTGGCATCTCACCATAACACGCATCGAGAGAATAATAAAAGCAAGAATCAAAGTCTCTTCTATCAAGGAACTCATCAATTGAATTTCCTAAGCAAAATAAAAGATTTTTAAGCGCGAGTAAAATCAAATAAGGATTATTTTCATCTAAAGGGTTGTCTTTATCTTTTTGTAAGTGAAGAGGAATGTATTTTCTTAACGAATAGTTCTCATTGTCCCCAAGAGTGACATTTAACATATACCTGACATCAAATACTTGGAAGTCGAAAGGCTTGACCCCATCCTTTTCAAACGCGTTAAGAATGAGCCTGCAATCTTCATAAATAGACCAGCCAAATACTCCATTATCGGGATTTGTTAAGATTTCATATATTTCATCTTTGTTGTTTGAAAAAGATAAAACGTTCTTTCTAATTGAAACGAGACGATCGTCAGTCTCTAAATATGCAAAATCTAAATCATTTTCTTTTTCTTTTACGGAAATAAATACGTAGCTCATATTAAAAAACAAACCCCTTTAATACCTCAAACATTCTAGCATTCAACATTTGTGTTAGAAACATTTAATTCCTTTACTTTTAAATTGATAAAAGCGCTTACATTGTTATAATTAAAGCGTAAAGAAACATATTCCATGAAACGCAAAAAGAAGAAAATCCTTATCATTTCTTTATCTGTTTTAGGCGCTGTTTTGATATTGCCAGCTGCATTTTTAGGCATTGTCGCTAGAATGGCTGAAACACGTTATATCAAGCTGGATCCAAACCTAGAAAGATATTCAAGAAGTAGGAATGAACTTGTACATGCTAACGGCAACTCTTTGTATGACGCAAATGGTGAAAGATTAGTTTTGCAGGGCGTTAACGCTGGCAACTTATTAATATACGAAGGATGGATATCGCCTTTTTCCGTCGGTGAGTCTCGTGATGAAAATGGAAATCTAATTATTGATAGCGATAACCTTACAACCTATCCAGAGATGCCAATGGAAGAAGCCCTTAAGGGATATAACTCAAATCCAAATCTAAATGATGATCAAAGGAAAGAACTGATTAATATTTATCGAGATAATTGGTTTTCTGAAGTTGATTTCAAAAATATCAAAGATTTAGGGTTAAATACTATCCGTCTCCCTTTTTATTGGAGAGACATTCTTGATGAAAAAGACGGGGTGTTTACACGTAAAAGTGAAGAAGATGCTTTTTCATATATCGATTCATTTATCGCCAATTGTCGAAAATATGATCTTTATTGCGTGCTAGATTTGCATGGTGCGCCAGGAAGTCAAAATGGTTATGAGCATTGTGGCGATATGACTAGAGCGGATTTATGGACTAATGAAACATATCAAGACGCAACGGTAGATTTATGGAAATTCATCGCTGAGCATTATACTTACACTAACCCAGAATTAGGAAAATCTATCGCGACATATGACTTACTAAATGAACCATGTGCTTATTATGACGATAAAAATGCTGGCACCGTTCCAAGTGTATGTAGCCCCGTCTTTGACAAAATCTATCAAGGAATTCGTTCCACTGGGGATGAACATGTAATTAATATTGAGGGAGTTTGGTCTTACGATTGTTTTTCCGATCCAGAAGAATATGGTTGGGAAAACATTCAATACGATACTCATTTATATAATTGGAAACATGATGTCATTCCGTATTGGCTTTTTAATTCATATCACGAAATTCATAATTGGGGCCATGAATATGACGTCCCATATTCCGTTTCAGAATTCACTTTCTTTGATGATGAAGAGGCTTGGCAAAGTCAGTTAGAACTCTTTGAAAGGAGAGGATATTCCTGGACCATGTGGACTTATAAGGCTGCAGTTACTGGATGGTGGGATACGACTTGGTCGCTATATACCGAGCGTCTAAATCTTTGGGATGAGAAGGTTAAGGTCAATCTTGCCACATCGACATACGATGAACTTAAGGAAGCGTTTGAGGCAACAAATACATCTAATTGCATCCAATCTAAAACATACGGATACATTTCTAACTATCTAAACAAATAAAATAAAGGGGTTTTATATACCTTTTTTGGATTTTTCCCTTAAAATAACTAAGGAGTGTTTTTTATGAAGATTTGTGTTTTAGGAAGTGGAACTTGGGGAAGTGCGATTTGCAATTTATTAGCAAAGAAAGATTATGAAATCGTTTGCTATTCTCATAGAGAAGAGGAAGCAAAAAGGTTAAACGAAACCCATACGCATAAAAATCTTCCTAATGTTACTCTCTCTTTTGATATTCTTTTTTCTGCAAATCTTGAAAAATGTTTAGAAAATTCTGAAGTAATAGTTTTTGCCACGCCTTCATCTTATATCAGAGATACATCGCTTAAAGTTAAACCTTTTTATAATGGGCAATTAATAATTGATTTAGCAAAAGGCATTGAAGAGGATTCCTTGTTAACTACATCTGAAATTATTGAAGATGTGCTAGGGATAAAAGACGAAGTAGTTGCTCTTACTGGTCCGAGCCACGCGGAAGAGGTGTCTCTTTTTCTTCCAACTTGCATCGTTGCAACCTCTAAAAATACTGATAACGCTAAAAAAGCTCAGCAAATATTTCACTCTGAGGTGTTTAGAGTATACACGAATGAAGATAGAAAGGGCTGCGAGCTTTGCGGCGCTTTTAAAAATATAATTGCTATCGCTTGCGGTATTTCCGATGGCTTAGGATATGGAGATAACGCTAAAGCGGCCTTAATCACTAGAGGAGTTCATGAACTCGGTAAACTTGGTTTGGCGATGGGTTGTTCTCCATCGACTTTCTCTGGCTTAGCGGGAATTGGCGATCTTATCGTCACTTGCACAAGTAAACATTCAAGAAACAATCAAGCAGGTTTTTATATTGGCCAAGGATATAGTGTTTCTGAGGCTAAAGAGAAGGTTGGAATGGTCGTTGAAGGCATCAATTCCTTAAAAGCCGCTAAGCAACTTTGCGATAAGCATTCAATTGATATGCCAATCGTTTATGGTGTATACGAAATTGTTTATAACAACAAGGGAGCAAAAGAGGTATCTTCCGCCCTCCTTCAAAGAGAAAAGAAAAACGAATTCTTAAAATAGGTATTATTTTTGTAACAACGTATAAAAAATATTCATTTTTAATCATAAATATAGGAAAATAAAGAACCATAGGATGTTACTTCCATCCAAAAAAACAAAGGAAAACAACTATGGCACAAAAAAAGATTGATACTTCAAAAAAAGAAGATGTTCTTAATGTATTTGGCTCAAATCTCTTTAATGAGAGAGCTAGAAAGGAGTATCTCTCCGATAATGCTTATAACGCCTTGAATGAGGCTATATATTCACATAAGGAATTGCCTAAGGAATATGCTGATGAAGTGGCATCGGGCATGTTAAAATGGGCCCTTTCAAAAGGGGCAACTCACTATACGCATTGGTTTCAACCGCTAAATGGTCTTTCAGCAGAAAAACACGATGCTTTTATTGGCAAGCCAGATAAAGATGGCAACGTTCAATATGATTTCAAAGGAAATGAGTTAATCAAGGGTGAACCTGACGCTTCATCTTTCCCTTCAGGAGGTCTTAGAGCGACATTTGAAGCAAGAGGGTACACGGTTTGGGATGCCTCCTCACCAGCTTTTGTTTTAGAAGATGACGATGATGGAGCTGTTTTATATATCCCTACGGCTTTTTGCTCATATAATGGCGAAGCACTTGATGGCAAAACTCCTTTGCTCCGTTCAGAAGAGGTTCTTTCTGAATGGGCTGTGCGCGTTCTTCGTTTGTTAGGAGATAAGGAAACTAAACGCGTTTTTTCTTATGCTGGAGCAGAACAAGAATATTTCTTAATCGACAAAGAAGAATATCTAAAAAGAAAGGATATCGTATACACGGGTCGCACGCTTTTTGGAGTAAGTGCTCCAAAAGGCCAAGAATTAGATGATCATTATTTTGGTCCAATCAGAGAAAAAATATCTTCTTATATGAAGGAGGTTAATGACACTCTTTGGAAACTTGGAATTGCCGCAAAAACAGAACATAACGAAGTAGCGCAATCTCAGCATGAATTAGCTTGCATATATGAGGTTGCCTCTCTTGCCTCTGATCAAAATCAACTCGTAATGAGAATTTTAAAGAGAGTCGCAAAACGTCATGGAATGGTTTGCCTTCTTGCTGAAAAACCGTTCGAGGGAATCAACGGCTCTGGCAAGCATAACAATTGGTCGCTTGGAACGGATTCGGGAATAAATCTTTTTAAACCAGGAAAAGATCCTAAAAATAATGTGATTTTCATGGTCTTCTTAGCCTCAGTAATTAGAGGGGTTGATAAATATGCGGATCTTCTTAGAGAATCCGTTGCATCCTACGGAAACGATTTCCGCTTAGGCGCTAACGAAGCCCCGCCAGCAATTATTTCAATATATCTTGGCGATTATTTAACAAAAACAGTCACCGGAGAAGATATTGAACGCTCTTTTAAAACAATCAATGGCAGCAAGTCCCTTCCAACATTACTTAAAGATGACGCGGATAGAAACAGAACCTCTCCGTTTGCTTTCACCGGCAACCGCTTTGAATTCAGAATGGTTGGATCAGAGCAAAACATCGCAGAGCCAAACACCTATTTAAATGCAATTGTCGCAGATGGACTAAAAGAAGCGGCGGCAATCTTAGAAAACTCTTCCTCAATAGAAGAAGACGCATTTGCTTGGGCTAAAGAAACAATTAAGAAACATCAACGTATTATTTTTAATGGCAACGGTTATTCAAAAGAATGGGAAGAGGAAGCAGCAACTCGCGGTCTCCCTAACTTGAAAACAACCCCTGAAGCAATTTCCGCTTTGAAAAGAAAAGATAATAGAGAATTGCTAATTAATAACAACATCCTTACAGAAACAGAGATCGATTCTCGTGAGGCAATCAAATTCCAAGACTATCACTCGAAAGCAATAATTGAAGCAAAAACAATGACACGCATGGCACATAAATTGTATTTACCTGCCATTAGCAAAGCTTTAAGCAAGATCGCAAATCTCAACTCTTTATACTCAATTCCATTAGAAGAAAGTAAAGAGGAACAACATAAATTAGAAGAGGTTTACAAGAAATCGTATCTTTCTCTTAAGAGACTTGATGCCCTTATTAAAGAAGACAATGAGATGAATGTTACTGAAGAAGAACATGCCATTTTCGCATCAAAGAAACTTAAAGATGAAATGATTAGCCTTCGTAAGGCTATCGATGAAGCGGAGCTATTAGTCGCAAAAGAAGATTGGCCAGTCCCAACATACGGCGATCTTCTCTTCCATTGCTAGCAAAAAGAAGCCATTCGCTATAAAATACCCTTCACAGTACTTGGAGGAGTGTTATGGAAATAGTTTCTTATCTATCGACGCGTTTACAAATAAAAGAATGGCAAACTAAAAACGTTCTTAAATTATTAGAAGAAGGTGCGTCTCTTCCCTTTATCGCCCGTTACAAAAAAGAAGAAACAGGAAATCTTTCTGATGTTCTTTTACGTTCATTTGAAGAAGAAAAAGATAAATTCGAAAAACTTCAAGAAAGAAAGAAAACCGTCCTTTCTTCAATTGAAGAGCAAGGAAAATTAACTTCTGAATTAAAAGAAAGCATCGAATCTTGCGATAATCTTAATCTCTTAGAAACGATTTATCGTCCATATAAGCCAAAAAGAAAAACTAGAGGTTCAATCGCTAAAGAAAAAGGCTTAGAAGAACTTGCTAAATATATTCTTAAGCAAAATGGAACGATGCAATCTTTAGATGAATATGCAAAAACATTCATAAACGAAGATAAAGGCGTTCTAACAAAAGAAGACGCGATATCAGGTGCTTTAGATATCATTGCAGAAATGATCTCAGATGATCCAAATTATTATTTATTTGCCAAGAGTTATATCTATAAGGCAGGTCACATCAAAGCTAAGGAAAGTAAGGAAGACACTGAGAAGAAATATGAGAATTATGATAATTTCGATTCTTCGATAAGCCGTATAAAACCATATCAAACATTGGCTTTGCTCCGTGGAAAGAAAGAGAAGAAATTGTCTTATTCTTTTGCTTATGACGAAATAACTATTTATAACCAAATAGCAAGAAAGATCATTTATCGTAATAGCCCATACGAAACAATCTTAAGAGATACCATAGTTGACGCTTATAAACGATTGATGGGTCCATCTATTGAAAATGAAATCACCAAAGAACTTTTCCTTAAAGCGGAAGACTCATCGTTAATTCTTTTCTCTAAGAACCTCAAACAACTATTGCTTGCATCTCCATTAAAAGGAAAAAGAATTCTTGGATTCGATCCAGGATATAAGAATGGCTGTAAGCTTGCTTTGATAAACAAAAACGGTGATGTAGTGGAGACATGTATCATTTATCCAACAATTGGAAAGGAAAAAGAAGCGGAAGCAAAACTTCTTTCGATGTATAAAAAGAATGGATATGATGCGATTGCTTTAGGGAATGGAACTGCTTCAAGAGAATCAGAGTCTTTCCTTAATTCTTTCTTAAAGAAAAATGAAATGGAAAATGTCTCTTTGACAATTGTTAATGAATCAGGTGCATCGGTATATTCGGCTTCCCCTCTTGCCATAAAAGAATTTCCAAATATGGATATTGATGAAAGAAGCGCAGTCTCCCTTGCTAGACGTCTTCTTGATCCAATGGCAGAACTTGTCAAAATTCCACCAGAAGCCATCGGAGTTGGCCAGTATCAACACGATATGGAAGAAAATAGATTGAAACAAACATTATCTTCGACGACCATCGACGCGGTAAATGAAGTTGGAGTTTGGGTGAATACAGCCTCATCATCTCTTTTAAAATATGTTTCAGGATTAAACGAGAGAATTGCCTCTTCAATCATTTCTTATAGAGAAGAACACGGCCCATTTAAGGAAAGAAAAGACCTTATGAAAGTTAAGGGCTTTGGCGAAAAAACCTTCCTTGAAGCAGCAGGTTTCCTTCGTATTGAAAACGAAAATCCTCTAGAAAAAACCGCCGTTCACCCTAAGGATTATCAAGCGACATTAAAACTTTTAAAAGAACTTAACGTTCCTTTAGATGACTTAGGCTCTAATAAGGCTAACGAAATCCTAAATAGCATAAAGAACGTCGAATCCCTTGCTAAAGAACTCGATATAGGAATTTATACTCTAACCGATATCATCGAAGAACTTAAGAAGCCTGGTAGAGACCCACGTGAAAAGATCGTATCTGCAACATTAGATAATAACGTTAAAGAAATTAAAGATCTTGCAATAGGAATGGTATTAAATGGAACGGTAAGAAATCTTTCTGATTTTGGCGCTTTTGTTGATATTGGTGTTCACCAAGACGGACTTGTTCATATTTCAGAAATAGCTGACCATTTCGTTGCTCATCCATCAAACGAACTTGAGCTAGGAGAGATAGTAAAAGTTAAGGTTATCGGAGTAGATATTCCAAGAAAGAGGATCTCCCTCTCCATCAAACAAGTTTCAGCTGAAAACGAATAAAAAAGAGATGTTTAGCTAATCAACTAAACATCTTTTTAATTTGCAAAAATCCAAAAATCCCCTGCAAAACCTATCTATCTTCTCTAAAATACGGAAGGCCAAGAGACTCTGGTGGCTGAACACTTTTCTTGCCAACGATGCTTGTAATAATAAGAACAATGACAGTAACGATGTAAGGAATCATCTTGAAGGCTTGCATGGATGTAAAGTCGATTCCGGAAATCTTGTTTGGAAGAATGAATAAGATACCAAATAAGATTGAACCAAAGATAGCTAAAGATGGTTTCCAAACGGTGAAGATAACCAAGGCAATCGCCAACCATCCGAAAGCTTGAATAGTTGAAGAGTTTTCCCATGAACCTCCAACGTAGTCCATAACATAGAAAAGACCGCCTAAACCCGCGATCATCGAACCAGACAAAACTGCGCCATATTTATAAGCGCTAACGTTAATGCCAGCCGCATCAGCAGCACCTGGGTTTTCACCGACCGAACGGAGGTTTAAACCAATTCTTGTTCTTTTTAGAACGATTGCAACAATAATTGCTAAGACGATTGCAAAATAAACTAAGAAACCATGAGCAAAGAAGATTTTTCCAAAGGCTCCTAAGTTATCCGCCCAAGCAGGATACGAAGAGATTATTTTGCTAGCTTGTGAGAAGTATGTTGAATCAACACTAGACATAAAATAATCAGCAATTCCCCCGCCAAAAGTAGTTAAAACCAAGCCGGTAACGTTTTGGTTGCAACGGAATGAAATTGTCAAAACGCCATATATTAATCCTGCGATAGCGGAGAATAAGGCACTAAATAAAATCGGAATGAGAATCAATAAGAAATATGATGCGCTTTCAGGGGAAGAAGAATAACCACCCATAACAATTGAAACTCCGATGCATCCGCCTAAAGTTCCAAAGCACATAACACCTGGTACACCTAAATTTAAGTGACCGGATTTTTCCATGATGATTTCGCCGATGCATCCAAATAGGAAGACTGTTGCAATAGAAATTGCTGAAGGCAATAAAGAATCAAAGAACATCATTATTTGTTTCCTCCTTCATTGTTTGTAACCGAGGAGACAGCTTTCGCTGTTTCTAAACTATTTTGATCAACGTGTTTCCTCACGATTTTATAAGAGATGAAGAAATCGATAGCGATAATGGCAAAATAGACTAAGCCAATGGCAATATCGCCAATGGAATCGTTTGTGATCGAGAATGCTGTTTGAACAGCGGACATGCCGTTATTAAGGAATGCAACAAGGAAAGAAGTCCCGATCATTAAGAAAGGATTGAATTTAGCAAGCCATGCGACCATGATTGCCGTAAAGCCTAAATTTCTAGCTGAATCCGCGTTAATCGTGTGATCGATTGACCCAGCGAGCAAGAAACCAACAAGTCCGCATAACGCGCCAGAGATAGCTAAGGTTCTGATTGTAACTAATTTAACGTTAATACCAACGTATTTAGCGGTTCTTTGAGATTCGCCGACAACTTCGAGTTCGTAACCGGCTTTTCTAAAACGTAAATAGATGAAAATGCCAACAAAGACTCCAACTGCAACAAGAATGGTGAGTAAGGAATCATTTCCAGCAAGAGATGGAAGATTGCCAGCAGTTTGTAAAGACAAGGTTCCTGAGCCTGAAGTAACAACCGCAGAAATAAAAACGGAAACAAGGCCCGAGGCAATGTAGTTCATCATTAAGGTGAATAAAGATTCATTCGTATTAAAGATGGATTTAAAGATTGCTGGAATTACCGCCCAAATTGCTCCGGCAGTAGTTGCGGCAAAAAACATTGCAATAATAATTGCCCAATCAGGAATTCCGGCATTTCCCATATAAAACATGCACATTATTGCTGCTAAATCGCCAATAAGTATTTGGCCATTTCCGCCTAAGTTCCAGAATTTCATCTTAAAAGCAGGAACTAAGGCTAAGGCAACAATTAAGACTAAACCCAATTCTCTGAAGGTTCTCCAAGTTCTTCTTGTTGAAGAAAAACAACCGGCAAAAAGATTTGAAATTACATCAATCGGGTTGGCGTTAGCAAAAATAAGAAGAAGGAGACAAAGAAGAATGAAGCCAAACAAAATAGCTCCCGTTTTATAAAGGATTCTTTGCCATAGAGGCATATCGTTTCTTCTGATGATATGAAATGGAGATTCTTTTAATTTAGCAAAAACCTTATTCATGCTTATTTTCCTCCGTTTTCTTTGTCATTAATAAACCAACTTCAGATTTGTTCGCTTTTCTACCGTCTAATATTCCTCTGAGCTCACCGTCTCCTAAAACTAAGATTCGATCTGATAAGGCTAAAAGAACGTCTAAATCTTCTCCGACATAGATGATTGCCGTGCCATTTTCTTTTTGCTCGTTAAGAAGGTTATAAATCATATAAGAGGAATTGATATCTAATCCTCTTGTTGGATAGGCGACCATTAAGACTTTTGGTTGAGAGGCAATTTCTCTTCCAACTAAAACCTTTTGAATATTTCCCCCGGACAATTTTCTAACTGAGGTATGGATTGATGGGGTGTTAACCTCTAAATCATTAACGACTTTATCGGCTAAATTTGTTGGTTCTTTTCTATCTAAATATGGATTTTTGGCGTTCTTTGAATAGGAACGTAACATCATGTTATCGATTAAGTCCATGTTTCCTACTAGTCCCATTCCTAAACGATCTTCTGGAACGAAGGCTAAACGAACGCCAAGTGCTCTGATTTGTCTTGCTGATTTATCACGTAAATTGATACACGCACCCTCTGGATCGATATAAGTTATCTCTCCTGAGTCTTCTTTAATTAATCCGGCAATTGTTTCTAAAAGTTCCTTTTGACCAGAACCGGAAATACCCGCAATGCCAAGGATTTCCCCACTTCTAGCAGCAAAGGAAATATCCTTTAAGGCAATCCCGCCTTCCTCGTTTTTGCAAGTGAGGCTTTTGATTATAAGTCTATCTTGCGGATTAACAGGTTCTTTACGTTTGATCTCTAATTCAACTTTTTCTCCGACCATCATTTCGGTTAGTTGAGATTCGTTAGTTTCTTTTGTGTTTACCGTTCCGATACATTCGCCTTTTCTTAGGACTGCAACACGGTCGGAGACCGATAAGACTTCTTGCATTTTATGAGTAATGATAATGATTGATTTTCCATCATCTCTCATGTTGCGAATAACAGCAAAAAGGCGATCCGCCTCAATTGGCGTTAAAACGGCTGTCGGTTCATCAAGAATTAAGATATTTGCCCCACGATATAGGGTTTTAACGATTTCTAATGTTTGTTTTTCGGAAACGGACATGTCATAGACTTTCTTGTTAAAGTCGATCACAAATCCGTACTTATCGCAGATTTCCTGAATTTTTTGTTTAGCTTGTTTTTTTGAAGCCTGATCAAATTCTTTTTCTTCGCGATCTTCTTTCTTTTTATAGAAGTTCTTAAAGAAATATTTGCTCTTTTTCCAAAAAGAGACGGATGGTTTTACTCCAAGGAGGATGTTTTCAAGGGAAGTAAACGCTTCGATAAGTTTGAAATGTTGGTGAATCATTCCGATTTTGTATGAAAAAGCATCTTTTGGTGAGGCAATCTTAACCTTCTCTCCATCGACGAAAATATCCCCTTCATCAGGATAATAGATGCCTGAGAGCATATTCATCAAAGTGGTCTTGCCAGATCCGTTTTCACCTAAAAGAGAAAGAATTTCTCCATGGTAAATTTCAAGATTGACTTTGTGATTAGCCTTAACTTGTCCAAAAGACTTACTGATATTTTTTAGTTCTACGCAGACTTTCTTTTCACTCATAAATTAGATTCACCAGAAAGAAGAAGGCCCAAGAAAATAAATTCTTGGGCTTATCTTCGTTAAAATTAGAATTTGCTGTTTAAAAGATTGATGCCATCAATTTGGATGTCAAAATAAGGAGCAGAGCGTTTGGAACTCTCATTGAAATAAGTGATTCCGTCTTTTGCTTCGATAACTTCTGTATCGCCAGTATATGCAGCGTCAGTATCAACATCAGCAAGATAAGAAGTGACATGTCCGTTAGCATCGACTTTCATTGTTGATTTAACGTTATCACCAGAAACGGTGAAGGTTGAAGTATCGAAAACTTTAAGAGAACCATCTCTAAGTTTTCCTGCGACTTCGTTAACTTTTGCTTCAGTTCCAGAAACTGTGGCGGTTTTGCCAAATTCAGTTAAGGCGACAGAGCCATTTGTTAAGGTTGAGCCTAATTCTCCAGTCCAGTCAGTTTCGATTGATTCGCCTTTTTTGATTTGTTGTAAGCAATGTTTGAAATATGGAACCCAATCAATCTTTGAAGAAACGATGAATGTATTTGGGCAACGGGATTCGGTTGATCCGTTATATGAAACGTTAGGAACTTTTGCACTTTCGCAAGCAGAAGGAGCACCCCAAGAGTCAGCGTGTTGGGAAATTAAAGCGCATCCTCTTCCAATTAAGGTTTCAGCAGCGGTTCTTTCAGCTGTTTCATCATACCAAGATCCGGTGAATTGAACGTCCATTGTAACGTCAGAAACAACGGATTTAACGCCAAGATAGAAAGAAGTATATCCAGAGATAACTTCAGCATATGTATAAGCACCAACATATCCGATTTTCTTGGATGTTGTTGTGCCTTTTTCAAGCATGTCTTGTAATTTTAATCCAGCGGCAACGCCAGCGAGATATCTGCCTTCATAGATAGAGGCAAAGGCATTATGGAAATTAGAAACATTTGCGGTATGGGCTTTTGTTCCAGAAGCGTGGGCAAATTGAACGTTGCTTTCTTCTTTTGCTGCTTTAAGAAGGTGGTCTTCATGTCCAAATGAGTCAGCAAAAACGAATTTGCATCCTGATTCGACTAAATCGATGGCTTTGTCATAGGCATCATTGGCTTCAGGAACGTTTGTTTTGATTAAAGCTTTAACGTTTTCTTCTTCACAAGCTTGTTCAAATGCTTCGATGAAGTTTTTGTCGTAGGTTGAGTTAACGTCGTGTAAGGCGATAAGACCGGCTGTAAGTTGTGTGTCGTCATTGCTGTTGTTTGTGCAACTTGCGAGTGCGGTGATGCTGAGGATGGCTAAGGCTGATAATTTAATACACTTTTTCATGTGTTCTCCTTTTTCGTCCGTAATCCTTGTTTGAGAATTGGAAAGAAAATTTGAACTAACAAATGAAAAAGATAAAATGCTAAATACTTTTTCTTGTTCATAGTGTTGGATTAAGGTCCAACGTAGAAACTTTCCGCCAATCCGGCAATTATACGAACAATGTCTTTCGACAATTAATTTTGAACTATATTCAGTCAATTTAAAAGATAAATTTTTTGTGAAAACGGTTTCAAAAAAGTTTTGTAATGTTTTCCTAGTCAAATTGTAAAGATGGGTATAACCTATAAAAATAGAGCGATGTTTCTATAAATTCATATAGGAGAACGTTAATGCGTAAAATAATTATGAATCAAGCCGAGATTGAGGCTTGTTACAAAAAAGTCGGTGAGGAAATTTCCTCTTCTTTGAGAAACGAAGAAAAAAGACCGATCCTTCTTTGCGTTATGAAAGGGGCAATGACCTTCCTTATTGGAATCATGAAATATATCGATATTCCTGTAATTGTCGATTATATCCATATTTCTTCATATGATGGAACTTCAACGACAGGAAAGGTAAATCTTATAAAAGACATGACCTTTAATCCAGAAGGAAGAACAATCGTTATTGTTGAAGACGTTGTCGATACTGGCATTGCCATTAACTATCTTGAAGGATATTTAAGAACAAAGAATCCAAAAGACATCAAAGTCGCGACCTTCTTTAATAAGACCGCAAGACGTGAAGTAGAAGTTAAGCTTGATTATGTTGGAGAAACGTACGAGGAAAACGAATTCCTTCTTGGCAATGGGTTTGATTACAATGAGATTGGTAGAAACATTCCTTATGTCTTCGTCCCAGATGAAAATGATTTCAAGAATTGGGATGAATTAAGCGCTAAAGACCCAATTGAAAAAAACTAAAAATCCAAAATTCACCGGTAAAACCCCGGTGTTTTTTATTGTAAGATATCAATCTAATACTCCAGAAGTCTGATTTTCCCTGCGTTTTAATATCTTTGGAAGAAGAATCAAATATACAATTAATGAAGTAAAGGATGCGACAGTATCGGCGATTGGCTCGGCGTAGAATACTAAGAAAGCGTTGCCTGAACATAAAGGAAGAAGAATGGTTAACGGCAAAAGAAGAACCATTTTTCTAAATAATGAAAGCCAAATAGAATATTTAGCCTGTCCTAAACCCGTTATTCCATCCACACAGACATATTGGAAAGACAAAGGAATTATTCCATACATATAAATTGAAATAACTTTGCCTGCGGTTGAAATAACGTTTTCATTTGGCGTAGAGGAAGACAAGGAAATAAACAATCTAGCAAATGGAGATCCGATAAAGAAAGAGAGAACGAATGAAGCGGAAGTGAATAGTAAAGCAAAGACGATTAATTGTTTTTCCGCTTTCTTAATAAGGGAAATGTTTTTTGCCCCATAATTGTAAGATAGTAATGGCTGGGTGCCGGTTGATATCCCAAGCAATGGACCGGTGAATAAAGAGAAGAAGGCCTGAGTTATTGTCGCAATCTCAATATAGAAATCCGCGTCATTTCCCCCAAAAGACTTGATTGACGTATTTAATGCGATATAGATAACAGAGTCAGTCGCTAAGATAACGAACGGTGAGAAACCTAATTTGATGATTTTCTTAATGATTCTCCAATCAAGTTTTTGGAAAGACAATTTAATGTCAGTAACTTTAATGAGCAAGAACAAGACTAAAAGGAAGGAAATCAATTGAGATAACAACGTTGCCCATGCTGCACCTGCGACACCCATATTAAAGACATAGATAAAAATTGGATCGAGAATGATATTTAACAAAGCACCAATCAAGGTGACAATCATCGCTAACAAAGATTTACCTTGAGCGATGACAAATTGGTTAAGACCCAAAGTCAGAATTGAAAAGAATGTTCCGCCTAAATAAATGAGGAAATATTGATAGGCGTATGGGAAAGACGCTTCTGAAGCGCCGAATAAATACAGAAGAGGTTTTCCTAATGGATAGAATATTAAAACTATAATTGCTGATAAGATAATTAGTAAAATAAAAGAATTCGATAATATCTTTTTAGCGTTATTTTCGTTCTTTTCCCCTAAAGACATCGAGAAGATTGGTGATCCACCATATCCTATCCAATAAGCAAAAGAAGATATGAAAGTGGTAATAGGTGCGACCACACCAACTCCAATCAAAGCGATTTCGCCAACTTCTGGCATATTGCCAATAAAGATACGATCAACAATGCTATATAAAACTGACACTAATTGAGCAAGCATGCTAGGCAAGGCTAGCTGCATAATGCTTTTAAGAGTATTTTTGCTACCTAAATCTAATTTTCGCACGTTAAGGATTGTATCCCCAAAAGATAGCAAAATCATCAAAAATCAAAATTAGCATATTCCTTGCATGACCTTTTTGAGATTTTTATAATGAAACGCGTTAAAAAGGAGAGTTAAAATGGCAATTAAAGATTATTCGATGCTAGATTTAATCGGCAAAACCCCGATGGTCCGTCTTAAAAAGATTGAGGAAGCATATAATTGTCCCTCGCCAATATACGCAAAATTAGAAAGATGCAATCCAACGGGATCAATAAAAGATCGTGCGGCTAAAGGAATGATTCTTGCCGCTTTAGAAGAAGGCAAAATAAATAAAGATACAACGATAATTGAGCCAACTAGCGGCAACACTGGCATTGCCTTAGCGGCAATCGGAGCAACTTTAGGAATGAAAGTCGTTATTTTCATGCCAGCTAATTGTTCAATTGAAAGAGTAAAAATGATGAAAGCGTTTGGCGCTGATTGCCGTTTAGTCAAAGAAGGTGGCATGGCACAATGTATCAAGGAAGCGGAAGCCCTTCATGCTGAAATAAAGAATTCCTTCATCCCTCTTCAGTTTGATAACGAAAATAACGCTAAAGCGCATTATCTAACCACAGGCCCAGAAATATACGAACAAACCAATGGTGAAGTAGATATTTTTATCTCCGCCTTTGGGACGGGTGGAACACTTTCTGGCGTTTCTAAATATATAAAGGAAAAGAAACCGTCATTAATTTCGGTCGGAGTTGAACCAGCCTCATCTCCGTTTGTGACCGCCGGAAATAAGGGACCGCACAAAATCCAAGGCATTGGCGCTGGATTCAAACCAGAAATCCTTGATTTAACGCTTGTTGATAAAGTTCTTACGATGAGCGATGAAAGAGCGTATGAATTAACAAGAGCGCTCGCTAAAGAAGAAGGCTTGTTTGTTGGAATATCTTCTGGCGCTAATGTTGCAGCCGCCTTAGAATTAGCAAAAGAACATCCAGGAAAGGTTATAGTCACCGTCCTTCCTGATAATGGAGAGAGATACCTTTCTGTTCCTGAATTATTTGAATAATATGAATCTTGAAGAATTAGAAAAACAGTTTGAAAAACAACTATTATTAAAGAAATTCAATAAAGACAAAATTGATTCTTTTTTGCTACACGTATCCTCTCTTTTGATGATTGATTATCAAAAAGATGGATATACAAAAGAAGACCTAGAAAACCTTTATGAGCTTACGTCAAAGGAATTAGGTAACCTTCTTGAAGATGAAGATAATTCGATCTCTTTCAAAGAAAATTTCCTTTCTTCTTTGCCAAAAATAAGAGCTAGCCTAAATACATCAATTGAAGCAATGCTTGAAGGAGATCCTGCCTCAAGTTCAAAGCAAGAAATCGTTTTAATGTATCCTGGATTTGAAGCAATTCTTAATTACCGCATAGCCCATGAGTTTTATCTTGCTGGATATAACCTTATTGCTAGATACATATCAGAAAAAGCGCATAGGCACACGGGAATTGACATAAATCCTGGTGCTACAATAGGCGATTATTTCTTTATCGACCACGGGACGGGAATTGTCATTGGGGAAACGGCAATACTTGGCAATAATGTCAAACTCTATCAAGGGGTTACCTTAGGCGCTCTCTCTTTATCTAAAGGAAGAGGACTTGTTGGTAAAAAGAGACATCCAACTGTTGAGGATAATGTTACGATTTATTCGAATGCTGCTATTTTTGGCGGAGACACTATTATTGGAGAAGGATCCGTTATTGGTGGAGACGTTTATTTAACACATTCGGTTCCTCCAAATAGTTTAGTTCTTCAAACCGATAAGAATCTAACAATAATCGAAAAGAACAAATAAGGCTTTTTGCTTTTCGTTCTTTGCGAACTAATTAACGCCACAAAGAGTGTTTTTAGCAAAAAAGTTTTTTGATTATTCTTTTTTCGGTTGCTACATTTTTATTTTTAAGATGCCGATTTTATGCAAAATCAATCAATTGAACATGCCGATTTTATGCAAAATTCATAAAATTGACATGCCGATTTTATGTATAATATAAAAAAAGAGGTGATTTTATGCTTCAAAGAAAAGTCTATGATGAATTGCTAAAATGGAAACAAGAACGAAAAAAAGGATTGAAAAAATGTTTGCTAATTAAAGGAGCTAGACAAGTAGGAAAATCATATATCGTTAAAGAATTTGGCAAATCGGAGTATAGTTCTTTTGTTTATATAGACTTTTTTAAACAACCCAACTTGAAAGCAATCTTTCAGGGAGAACTTTCCGCTGATGAGATATACAAAAGATTAACTGCAAATATCCCTGGCATTAAGATGATTGAAGGGGATACATTAATTTTTTTGGATGAAATTCAATATTGTGGAAATGCTAGAACCGCAATTAAGTTTTTGGCTGAAGACATGAGATTTGATGTTATTTCTTCCGGTTCGTTGTTAGGACTTTCTTATGGCGAAGATGGTGATGAAAATGTCGAAGAGCCTGCTTCCATACCTGTTGGATATGAACGTCAAATTATGATGAGATCTTTGGATTTTGAAGAATTTTTGTGGGCTCTTGGATATGGCAAAAAGAACATTGATCAATTAAAGACGTATTTTGAAAGCGGTGAAACGATTCCGTCTAGCATTCATGAAACATATGAAAATCTTTTTAGAGAATTTATCGTAGTTGGTGGAATGCCCGAAGTGGTCAATGATTTTTCTAAATACAAAGATTTTTCCAGAGTTTTTGAAATTCAAAATGAAATATTATCAGAATATCAGGATGACATTTCTAAGCATGCAAAAGGAAAAGAAAAACAATATGTAAGAATGTGTTATGAATCAATTCCTAAGCAATTGGCAAAAGAAACCAAAAAATTTCAATATTCAACTGTTGAAAAAGGACAAACAAGGAGGAAATTTGCCGGAAGCGTGAAATGGTTGAAAGACGCTGAAATTGTTAATGCCTGTTATAATGTTCACGAACCATATATACCATTAACCGCGAACGCTGATGACGCACAATTCAAATTATATATGTTAGATACCGGCTTGTTATTAGCCATATATGGGTTTGAAACAAAACTAGCAGTTTTGAATAATACAATAAAAGGTAATGCCAAAGGCGGCATTTATGAGAACATTATTGCGGAATGTTTGGTAAAACGCGGATATAAACTGCATTACTACAAGCCAAACGATAACCAAGAAATTGAGTTCATCATTGAAAAAGGAGGAGAAGTCATTCCCGTTGAAGTTAAGGCGGGCAATACCTCATCAATTTCCTTAAATAAGTTTATAGCTGACTATTCTCCTAGCGTTGCATATAAATTAATAAACGGCAAGAACGGCCAAACTGGAGTAAAAATAACTTTGCCTCACTATATGGTTATGTTTTTATAACCCCTAATTCAGAAGGTTTTATTTGAATCATGACAATAATTTGAAAAAATAAGTTCTCGATTATTAACTATCTTCGACCAAAGACAAGCGCTAAATAAAAGTATCAATATGTCATCTCTTAAGTGCGCTTCAAATTGAGAATGTTGCTCTTGATGTTTGTGATACTTTTTTCAATTTCAGCTACACGTGTCCCTTATTTTAAGTTAAATATAGGTATTTTAATAAGACTTTTGCTTAATTATTTTTTCTTTCTAAACTATAATGTTTAAGACTGTGAGAGATTCTTATGCGTTCTAAATTGATTTTGAAAAAAATACTTGTTTGTCTAGGAGAAGCTGCTTCTTTAGCCTTAGCCTTGCTCCATGTTTTTCTTGGCTCTTCTCAAGGGGCTTTGTATGCCTATGGATTTGAATATATTCAGTCCGTGGCGGGAATTGTCGTTCTTGTCATTCTTGCCTTCTGCGCACTTAACGCCATTACGTCTTTAATAAGTGTCTGCCTTCAATTAGGAAACAAGAAAGTAAAGATCCCCTTATGCTTGAATTTCATCTTTTCTTTAGTGGTTTTAGTTTTATCTTTAGCTTGTGCAGACATTAATCACATCTATCCTATAATCCTGATTGCCGTTAATTTCTTAGTTGGGATATATGCGGTTATTTTTGAAGTCAGAAATAAAGATGAAGACGAAAACGAGGAAGAAAGCAACATTGCCGCGTCTACATTTAACATTATTATCTCCTTCCTTGCTCTAGCCAGCCTTTTATCCATTTTCTTCATTCCGGTTTGTTTCTTTAATGGTGAGCCATATTTTGCTTTATTTAACGCTTTAACGAATAACCAAACATTAGAATGTTTACTTTCATTTGTCGCATTCTTTGTTATATATGTCATTCTTTTAATATATTTCACTCAAATCCTCATCTATTCAAAAAACACCAATAAGTTCTTAGCAAAAACAAGAATCCTTATCTATTGGAGTTTTGCTTTGTCGATCGCCTTCTATTTATTTTCAATAGTCATTAGTTTTATCGATAAAAATAATCAAGGAACGACAATTGATTCTATATTTTCAATCTCGTATATTCCTTTGCTAGCAATTGCTTTTATTGCCATTATTAATTCGATTGTTTCTTCTAGATTCATCAAATTTGAACAGGAAAAAGAATCATCTAATGCCAAACTTGTTAATAGAATGGTCGCCTTGCTTTTCGTCATTCTATTTATCGGCTTGCTTATTGGCTCTCTATTCTCAAATATCCTCGTTATTAACTATACGTCTGGCTCGGTCGCCAACTCTGTGACTGTAAATGGATTTGAGGTACTTACCAATTACCAAAATATGGAAGCGGGTTACAAAACTCTTGCCTTCTTTATCTATTTGCTTATCGTCTATAGCATTGTCACCTTGGTCATATCTATCTCTCTTTTCGCAAGAAGAAGCACGTATTTCTATAAATTTTCTTTTATCGTTGTTTGTGCGACTTTCGTTCTTATTCTTGTTCTTTCCTTCTTTGGAAAATATTATGAAATTGGTGAAGGAATCCAAGAAGAAACAATTAAGAAAATATTAGAAAGCAAAGGTATCAGCGTTGCTTTGGACTACAATTCTAAGGTTACAAGTCAGACTATTTATTTTGCTATGGCTTCTTTAGGGCTAATGGTTATCATGGCCTTCCTTAAACCATTTTCAAATCGCGTTAAAGAAGAAGCGCTTGACGTTAACATCAATAACGATCTCTCATCCTTAAATTCTCTTCCAGCAAACGTTCCTGAAAAAGAAGAAGAAAAAGTGGAAGAACCCGTTCAAGAAGAAGATGAACCAGCTAAAAAACTTAAAGACTTTGACCCATGCCCTGCCTTTAGCGAAATCGATTCTAAAGAAGAAACGTATCGTCTTGATATCGAAAAGAGAAAAGAATCACTCTTTGCTTCACCTTCCCTTCCCGCTGTTACGCGTTTTATTGTTGAATACGCTAAAAATTCAAGACTTCATCTTTCTTATAAGGAAGAAGACATCGCTCAATTTATTGCCGGTCTTGGTTCTTCTAAACTATCAATTCTTCAAGGTATGTCAGGAACAGGTAAAACCTCTCTTCCAAAGATCTTCTCTGAAGCAATTTTCGGCACGTGCGATATCATTGAGGTTGAATCATCGTGGAAAGATAAAAATGAATTAATCGGGTATTACAACGAATTCTCTTCTAAATTTACGCCTAAGAAATTTACTCAAGCCCTTTATCGCGCTAAATTTAAACCTGAGACGATATCTTTCATCGTTCTTGATGAAATGAATCTTTCTAGAATTGAATATTATTTCTCCGATTTCCTTTCTTTGATGGAAAACGAGGAAGACAAGCGAGAAATTAATCTTTTAAATGTTCAACTTCAAACGATTAAAGATGGAGAAATCAAAGAATATAAACAACTTGTTGACGGACATACATTAAAGATTCCTGCAAACGTTTGGTTTATTGGTACAGCCAATAGAGATGAATCGACTTTTGAGATATCCGATAAGGTATACGATAGAGCGATGACGATGAATTTTACCAAACGCGCATCAAAGGTTAAGGATTTCTTAGATCCTATCCCACAACGATTCCTTACCTATTATCAATTCACCAACCTTCTTTCTAAGGCTAAGCAAACATATAAGTTTGATTGCGAATCCTCGGAAATAGTTAAAGAAGTAGAAAAAATCCTTTCCCCATTTAATATTTCATTTGGTAACCGTATCATGAATCAAATCGAATCTTTCGTTTCAATATATTGTTCTTGTTTCTTCGATCCTCAAAGCGTTGAAAAAGACGCGATTGAAAAGATATTGCTCACTAAGGTTGTCCAAAAACTTGAATTCAAGAGCATTGAAAATAAAGAAGAGCTCGTTCACTCTTTTGAAAAACTCAATCTCCTTAGATGTGCGGAATTCATTAGCAAACTAAACGAGGATATCTAAGATGATCAAATCCCTTGGGTATTCGGATTCGTTACGTTTTCTTAATGAATATAACAATATCACCTATCCGGAATTTGATTATTATTCCGTTCATTCCTTAAATCTTTTCTCTTCTTTCGAAGATATTAATCTAAAAGGAATTGAAGAAGAATTATCTAGGATCGAGAAGGTTCTTCCATCGATAAAAAGGATCTTCGCTAAGCCAATAATTCATCTTATTGATGAAGAAGAGATAGTTAATGTCGAAGCAGTTCGTCGCATCAATAATAAGACGATAAGCTATGCTTCATCGCATTCAGAACTTTGGGATGACATTAACGAAGACGGAGTCAAACCCGCTAGATTATTAACGAATAACTACAAAGATAACTACGCGATATATGAGAATGTCGTTTTTTCCCGCGCGGTAGATTACGCACTTAATTTTACTAGGCATTACTCACGTCTATTAAAAGACATGATTTATACAAATAAGAAATTAGAAATTGATCTTTTGGAAAGGGAAAACCATCTTTCTTATTACTTGGCTTTAGGAAAACTAGAAACAGGACACATAAGATCATTTTCAACATATATCGATATGGCTTTTTCTTTAATCGATCGTTTAGATTTTGTCTATAAAACTCTTCAAGCGAGATTACATAGACCAGTATATGCAAAATGCCATAAGGTTAAAGGAAAAATCAAACTAAGAAAAACGAACATCCTTGCCATGCAAAAAGATTATCGGAATATCTACATATTCCTTAAAGCTATATACAAAGAAGAACTAGACGATATCAATCCCGAAACAAAAGAAGATGAATATCTCTATTTTTGCAAATATCTTCTTGTATTCTCCATCGGGCATTTTAACTTTGCCTTAGAACCAAATACAAAAATAGATTTCAAGAACCTAAATTTAGATTTTTCTTTCAAAAATTATTCCCTTAATGTTTCCGAATATCTCTTAAATGACGTGCGAGGAATCTTACTTACATTCAAAAATGATATTGAATATAAAATGTTGCTGATTCCTTCATTAAACAAAATCAAAAATCCAAATATCCCCTATGAAACCCATATATTTAATGATGATTTCGATACAAAAGATACATTGATTTCAATTAACAACATCGATTCATTTAGAAGAATCCAGCAATTAATCCTTAAAGGGATGATATATTCTACAGAAACTTTCAAAACTTGTCCTTTTTGTGGCAATCACATGATAAAAGAAGGAGACATATTTCATTGCCAATCATGCAGACAACTAATATATAAAGATCACTGTGAAGAAACGAATAAAGATTATTATGTCTCAAGCATTTTTAAATATAAGATCAAAAATGAGGAAGAATCAAAAACAACGCTTTTGACTAATAGAATCAATGAAAGTCTTCTCCATTATCGCAATATTACCGAAGTAACATCCGACCTTTCTTTTATCTGCCCACATTGTCATAAGGTACATATAAATAAAAAGTAAAAGGGCATTGATAAAATGCTACATTTGTAACAGTTATTTTTGTTTTCTTTACAATTTTTAAATTTATTAAAAAATAACTTGCATAGGTGATTAATGGTAATATAATTTTTTTATTAGAAAGCGCTTACATGCGCAAAAATAAATAAAGAAAGGTAATTTCTATGAAAAAACATCAAAAGGTGTTACTAGGGTTAATGGCCCTAGGTCTTGCCGGCGGAGTCGGCACGACATTTGCGTTGACCCGTACCGCGGCAACATCAAGTGTCGATGGCAATGGCACAGACACTGCCATTTACGTTGAGTGGGGGGGTGCAACAACTGATTACGCAGATGTTAAAGACCTAAAAGCCCAAGAACCACAATATCGTTTCGTTTGTGTGACTTCTAATTCCTCTAAAGCTCTTAAGGGAACGTTTAATTTAACGTTCACTTTAAACGTTGGAACTAAAACAGAAGATACTGCGAATGCCACCTATGCTCTTACAGGATTAACGGTTGATGTGTATGAGGTTACTACTTACGGGACATCTTCTTTTGGAGACACGGATACGGATACGTATACGAAAGTTGGAACCTTAACAACAGCTACAGAAGAAGGCAAAACCAATACATGTACAGCGTCAACAACGTTTGATGGCAATGCAACATCTAAAGAAGAGAAGACTAAAAACTATACATTGGTATTCACCTGGGATGGAACGCCTGTAGGTAAAGACGAGACTTTTGGTGGCTATCTTGCCATTTCCCAATCTTTTACTGAATAAGGAGGATAATGATTATGAAAAAAACTAATAAATTTATCCTTGGTGCCGCTTTAACTTCTGGCGTTATCGCTTGCTTTGGCACCGCCTTTGCTGCATATAAGAATTTAGGCAATGATATTGAAATTGGAATCGGTAGTGTAAAAGGCCATACTGATTCTAGTGATACCGTAACATACAAAATTGGCACCCCAACTACCTACAAAAATGCTGTAGCAGATGAAAACGTTGTAGATTTGAGTACGACAAAATTAAGCCCTGAACTCAATAAACTTTATATTAAAGTCCCTCTCTCATTTGAATACGCGGCAACCGCGGAAGCCTCAGTTTCCGCTCAAGATAGTGCTGTAGGCCATCTCAACGTTAAGGTTGATATTGCAAAGGATATCGCAGCTAAAGGAACGACTGTAACTGCAAACTTAACTGGATACAAGAAGGACGGGGATAACGATACGTACTTCACAACTGCAAAGATGAACAATTTCTTCTCTGCAGATGATTACAAGGACAAGGCCTCGACAGCAACAGATGGCTTTGTAAGCCAATCTGGATACATTGATACAGCTATTGATGCTACGAACATTAGTTGTGTTATTGGTATCGATATGTCATCTGCATTAACCGATACTAATAAGCAATTCTTAGATTTAGCAAACATAGATAAGGCTTTCAAAGTAACGGTTAATTGGAGTCCATACGAAAATGATGAAACCGAATATGCTAGTGGCGAAAAATGGACTGATAATAAAATTAAGCCAACGGCTTTTGTTAGAGGCGATCGCAGTGACTGGCAATTGATGGAAGACTATAGAATGGTTCCAAATATCAACGCATCAAAGACTAAGACCGTTAATGACGCGACAGAATATTTGGTTGAATGGAAATATACAGTCTTAAAAGATTTCACCAAAATCAAGGTTTATGATTCTCAAGAAGAAACTTACGGCAACAACGGCTGGGTAAGCTGCAGAGGCGGACATTATGCTGATAAGAGTGACGTTAAAATCGAAGATGGTGGCAACGCTATTCTAGAGTCCACTGATTCTTACAACGTTTATTACACTCGCAACGCCGCAAGTGATCAAGGCTTCTGGGTTGATTCAACAAGTTACACATATTAAGAAACTTGAGTTATTAAACTTCAGCGATTTAATTCGTAGACTGCATCTTTATGAAAAAGAAGCAAAAGAGAAAATTAAACGTATTTACTTTAATTGGCGAGGTGCTCTTATGGGCTCTCGCTCTCTTTTGTGTATCTGTTTCAATTGTAAGCACGATTGACACGCATACAAATTATTCTTGTTCTTACTTTGGATTAAGAACATCGGTCGTTGTTTCTAAATCAATGGCCAACGCCAATCCAGAGAATACTTATTTAGATGAATCGATGACTCGTATTGACAAATATGATGTTATTACTGCAAAAGAAGTAAAATACGAAGATATTCAACTATATGATGTCGTACTTCATATTGAAGATAACAATCTTATTTGTCATCGAGTCGTTGATAAGTACGAAGATAAAGGAATCTCATATTTAGTCACGCGCGGTGACGCTAATAATATGAATGACGCGCCATTTGCATACTCGTTATGCAGAGGCAAAGTCATCAATGTCGTTCCTAAAATTGGAGAAGTAGTCCTTTTCTTTCAAAGTGGATATTTCTTCCTAGCGTTATTTGTTTCAATTTTCCTTGTAGCAGGAACTCTCTTTGTCATTTCGCTCCTTTCCGATAAGAAAAAAGCGAAAACTATCGCTCAATCTCCATCAAATGCAGATGTAATAGATCAAGAAGACGTTAAAGAAGAAACCGTAAAAGAAAATAAAGACCAATAACTCTAATTTAATGTAGAGGAAAAAACTATGAAAAAACGCAATAAAATAATATTGCCAATTACGGTCATTGCTTTTTCCTTTGCCTTAATTTCTATTAATCACGCTTTATCGGCTTATGTTAATTTCTTAAGTGCCGAAGATAAAAATATAGGCATTTCAGGCATCGAAACTAAACTTGGAGATGCTGATTATTATTTATTTTGGGACAATGATGAACCTGTGGCATTAACACCTGATACATATACTCAAAACATTACTTCAACTGGTACATATTCCTATAAAATAACCGATGCGTATAGTAAAACTTTATATCAATCGAATGAATTTACTTTAGATTTAACAGGTGATTTTTCTCTTTCCTTTGATTCAGAAAGCAAACAATCCTCGTTAACATATTCTTTCTCCATAGAAGATGATGGGAAGGTTTTTGGAAATGGGATGTATTGCTCTCCGATATCTTCTAGTCAAAATGCAGCAAATTGCTGGATAGTTGGAAGTTTTTGCAATTGGTCATTAGGGTCCTTTTCTAGAATTCAGATGTATCAAAATCCATTCAACACAGACGATAAAGGAATGGCGAAACATGTGTATTTAGCTGAAGGAGATTCTTTTAAATTTGTTTCTGACGCTTGGTATGGCTCCCAACATCTTAAGGCTGCTGGAGGATTTACTGATTTTGCAACGTGTTTTTCTTGCGATACAACATCTGACAACGACATTACCGTTAATACGACAGGCTATTACGATTTTGCCTTGAATTCTAGTAATCAATTATATGTCTCAAAATCTACGGACGATGATTATATTCAAGGAACGGTTTCCGACACGATTACAACGTTTACTCTTGATGCGACTAAATACGCATCATCAAGTACGTATTTATCATTTTATGGATTGGCAACAAATAAGCTAATTGAAGCAAACTCCCTTACAAACTTGTTCTCTTCAAAAACAAATGCTGCTTGTGTATTAAATAAGAACATATATTTAAATCCTAATGTCTGGGACACGGATAGTGCGTGGTTCCTTGCCGAAGTGAGCGGCAGTTCAACAAGATATGAACTATCGAAATATGACTCAACAGCCTACTATAAAATGAGTGTTCCAACTTCATTTAATACGATAAACGCTTTCTATCGTATGAGCTCTACGGCTAGCCACACTGATTATCTTGATTCATCTGTATCTATAGGCAACAACGATAGCGGATACTGGAACAAAGCAACTTCTATTGATGGAGATTCAATAGATATTGAAAACTATGCCGCATTTAAGGTTACTGGATGGGGAGAAAGCAATTTAGGGGTTACTTCCATTCCTACAGGAGCACCTATATACACCCTAACTTCATCAAATTAAAGGAGAACATCATGAAAAAGAAACTAAACATATTATTATTTGCAGGAATGTTATTAAGCGTTCTTTCTTGTTCTCCAGCAAAGGAAGAAGATAACGCTTCAAGCGTAGAAGAAAACACCTCTTCGAGTCAAAAGAGCGAAGACATCTCATCATCTTCAGAAAGTAAAAATAGCTCAAGTTCTTCATCTAAGAGCGATAATGATGACACGGATGATTTAGAAACGTTCACTGGCATAGTTAGAGTCTATTTCCACGATGATGGAGGAACGGAAAAAACTAAAGCCATCTATTGCTGGATAACTGGTGTTGATGGAACAGAATACGCCTGGGATGGATATGAAGATGGATATGGCACTTATAAAGATATCGATCTTTCTGATGAAAAATTCATTAACAAAGTAACCGATGATTTTTGTTTCATCATTAAATATCCTGCCACATGGGACGGGCAAAGCGATGATATTAAGATTTCTTTATCTGATTACGTCAAAAACGGAGAAATAGAAACTCTTGAAAATGGCAAAAAGAGAATGAATGTCTACGCTTGTGATGAAGGAGGAGGAAACTACACTACCTATTATCATAAAGCAGATGCTCTTGGTTTTCGTTTTTCTAATGCAACAATTGAAACAGATTGGAAAACGCTTAAAGTCGTATGCACTGGTCCATGCGTCTCTTATTCTTTGTATGCGCTAGATTCAAAATTTGCCTCAGACAAACTTTCAATAACTGATCCATTAGCCAAAAAAGATAGATGTTTGATCAAGGAAGGAACGCCAAACTCTTCCTCCTTTGAGCTAGATTTAACGATTCTTTCCTATCCTGATGGCAAAGCCGTTGAAGTTAAGCCAACATTAACATATATGCTTGTTGGACATTTTGAAGACGCGCCAGAGAAAACAAAAACCAAAGCAATTTCCTTCGACAAACTCTACGATACGGAAAAATTCATTTCTGATTACACCTATTCAGGCGATGATTTAGGCGTTATCTACACAAAAGATCGTGTTCAATTTAAAGTTTGGAGTCCAATATCGGTCCAAGTAGAAGTTGTCATATACAAAAAAGGCACGCCTAAAGCGCTCACCCTCGATGGAATGGGCGGCTATAACGATTATCCGGAAAACACATATCAAATGATGTATATGGGCAAAGGCGTTTATTTCTTTGCCATGAAAGGCGATTGGAAAGGATATTTCTACCAATATAGACTTTATTACAACGGAACGTATGTCGATACGGCCGATCCATACGCTACCTCATGCGGAGTCAACGGAATCCGTTCTGCCATCGTTGATTTTGATGCTTCAAATCCAACCGGATGGGATGATGTTTCATATCAAAAAATCTCTTCCCCAACCGAATTAACTCCATATGAAGTTCATATTAGAGACCTTACATCTCATTCAACCTGGATATCTAAAAAAGGAAATGAGAATGGGGGATACAACGCCTTCCATGAATCAGGTACGGGATATAACGGAGTTAAAACTGGTTTTGACCATATTAAGGAACTTGGCGTTAATGCCGTTCAGCTTTTGCCAATCTTTGACCAAGACAATGATGAAAGAACAATAACCGATAAAGACGGAACTGTTCATAAACCTAACTATAACTGGGGCTATAATCCTAGCAATTATAATTGTGTTGAAGGGTCTTATTCCTCTAATCCATATGATCCAAACGTCCGTATCAAGGAATTCAAAGAACTCGTTAAAGATTATGCGGATTCAGGAATCAGAATAATAATGGATGTCGTATATAACCACGTTTCAAGCATTTCCTCTCACCCTTTCTCCGTTACGGTTCCTCGTTACTATTTCCGTTATAAGGAAGATGGAACAACGATAGATGATACAGGATGTGCAAATACAATTAATTCTTCTCGTATTATGGCGGAGCGTTATATCGTCAATTCCGTTAAATGGTGGGCAAATGAATACAAGATAAAAGGTTTTCGCTTTGACTTGATGGGATGTTTAGAAACCTCCACCATGCGTGCAGTAAAAGACGCTTTATATGACATCGATCCTGAAATTGTCGTTTATGGCGAAGGATGGACGGGCGGAGGAAGCCATGCTATAAGCCCAGCAAACACCGATAATATCTACGCCAAACTTGGAGACAATGGAAAAGGCGCAGTAGGTTCATTTAACGACTGTTACCGTGATGGAATGAAAGGGAACACCCTTTATGCGGATGTCGTTCCTTCTGGCGGATTTATGGATTCAGCCGCACCAAATACCGAGCAAATTTGGAATGCCGCGACAGGGATGATTGGGGAAAATAGATGGAAAAAGCAATCTGGATTAGCCACTCCAGCTGCAATGTCGGTCAATTACATCTCTTGTCACGATAACTACACTCTATATGATCAATTTAATTATCTCCTTAATGGCATTTCTTCTTGCGATAAAGAGAATACAAATGCAAAAGATGCCGCGCTTGCTGCTCAAGTGAATGCTCTTATGGGTCAAGGAATTGGCTTTATTCAAGGGGGAGAAGAAATCTTCCGTAGCAAGATAATTCGCGACGATAATGAAATGTTCGATACTTTCGTTAAAACTTATCAACAAAAGAGTAACGGAACTAGCTCCTGGATTGAAGGAGATGGCGTTAAAATCAACGACAAAACATGGCTTGTCCGTAATTCTTATAAATACGGCGATGAAGTTAACGCTTTTGATTGGTCAAGAAAAGTCGATAACGAAGAATATTTCGATAAATTCAAAGAAGCAGTTGCTCTTCGCAAATCTTCATTTGGAACATATCTTGGTATGAGCCAAGAAGAAATCGAAAATGGCGGAACGACTTGCCTTGGCGGAACGGCAATTGGCGGAGGATTCCTTTCTTCTAATGGCAACAACCGTATTGTTATAACAACAGGTCGCAAAAAAGGCGTGCTTAATAACATCCCTAGCGCTCTCCAAGGAGAATACAAAGTCGTATATTGTTCCTCCTCTCGTTTAGGGAAAGATACTTCCTATATTGTCGGAGAGGAAATCAATACCAACTCTACATTTGAAACCTTAGTTTTAGAAAGAAACAACAATCAATAAAAGGAGAAGATTATGAAACATAAATCTAAACTTACATTGTTATTCACTGTCAGCATGTTGATGCTTTCATCATGCACGGATCCAGCGACCTCTTCAGAGTCAAAAGACGAAAAAGAAAGTTCTACATCAAGCGTCAAATCATCTGAAAACTCATCTAATTCATCATCTTCTCAAGGGAAAACGTCTTCTAAAGAATCTTCATCTTCAGAATCAAGTTCATCTAGCAAGGAAGATAGCAGCTCTTCATCGGAAAGTTCTTCAAGCTCATCAGAGGAATCATCTAGTTCTGAAGAGACTCCAATATCTTCAGAGGAATCATCGAGTTCAGAAGGGGGATCATCGTCTGATGAAATATCAAGCTCTGAAGATAATCCTACTTCATCAGAAGATTCTTCATCTTCAGAATCTTCTTCAAGCGAGGATTCATCAGAAGAACCTGAACCTGAGCCAACTTATTACCTCATTACCTTCAATACGATGGGCGGAAATGAGATTCCTTCTCAAAAAGTCAAAGAAGGAGAACTCGTTACAAAACCAGATAATCCAACAAAAGAAAACTATATCTTTGATGGATGGTACCTTTCTGATCAATTCAAAAAAGCGTTTGATTTTGAAACGATAATTACAACTGATTACACTCTTTTTGCTAAATGGAAAGAAGAAAATCCAGTCGATCCAGATCCTGAACCCGATCCAACTCCAGACGTTACTCTAGTCGATTACTGGATTGCAGGTGATTTCTGCTCATGGAGCAAGGATGGGGCCATTCAAATGGAAGAAAATCCTGATGGTACCGATGTAGCGATGAAACTTGGCGTTGAAATTGAAGCGGGTAAATGTTTCAAAATCACCAATTTTTCAGATTGGTATGGCTATAGAGAAGAACTTTCAAGTCTTGCAACGTATGATAATGACGGAAACATTGTCATTAAAGAAACTGCGACATACAACATTTATTTAAATTACAATTATGAAGTTTGGATTGAAAAAACTAGCAGTGGCGAAACTGGTGGAGACACATCAACCGATACAGAAAAAGGAGATACTGAAAGCCAAACTTCGATACACGCCCCTGATGGATCAAGCCTTGTTGAATGGTACATCCTTGGCTCAGGCTCCTTATGGGATGATGCTACTGGCTGGACAGTTGAAGGAGGAGTTCAGCTTTACTCTAATCCTACAGGTACGGATTTAGCATGTATTCTTAATCTCGAAATAAGCGAAGGAGATATCTTTAAAATCTCTGATGGAGATTCAACATGGCTTGGATATTCTAACGTTGATTCATGGGACGATCCTTCAAATCTAGGGAAAAACAATTTTGAATCCGATGAAGATAGCGACAACTTCGTATGCAAAATAAGCGGTACGTATAACATTTATTTAAATGAAAAAGACGGAAACAAGAATATTTGGATTTCTAGTGCCGTTACGGAGGGAGAATGATGAAAAAGCATATTTTGATATTTGCTAGTGCTTTCCTTCTTTTGGGGTCTTGTTCAAAACAGGAAGATAATAATTCCACTTCTCAAGAAGAGCATTACGATTGGACAATTACTTTCGAAACGAGCGGAGGTAGTGAAGTTGCCCCATTACATATAAAAGATGGTCAAAAAGCTACTAAACCATCAAATCCAACGCAAGATGGATATACCTTTGTTGATTGGTATATCGATTCTTTCCTCACCGTTTCTTTTGATTGGGGAACGGAGATAACATCCAACTGGGTTTTATACGCTGGATGGAAGCAAGATGAAAGCCAATCTTCAAGCGAGGATTCATCAAGCGAAGATAATTCTTCATCCATTGAAGAGTCATCATCTTCGGAAGAAAAAGGAAAAGGACACGGACCTGAAGGTTCAACATTAGCGAGTTGGTACATCGTTGGTTCTGGTTCCTTATGGGATTCATCTAACGGATGGACGATTGATGGAGGGGTTCAATTATATACAAACCCATCAAACGAAAATGATAAAGGCTGCATACTTGGCTTATCTTTTGAAGTTGGCGATATATTTAAGGTAACTAACGGAAACGATATTTGGTTTGGTTACGAAAAGGTTGATAAAGCGGAATCCGATACAAATCTAGGGTTAACTAATTTTGCTGGCGATTCTGATGGATATGGCGGAATTAATTTCAAATGCATTATCGCTGGAAACTACGATATGTACGTTAATTCAACTGGCACATTTTGGATTCAAGCTGCAGCATAAGGAGAAAAAGAAATGAATAAAAAAATACCTTTTGCCTTAATGCTAACGGCAGTTTCCGCTTTGGCGGTAGGCTGCAATAAACAAAACTCCGATTCGTCCTTTAGCCTTGATTCCTCTTTGCAAATAAGCGCGACCTACACTTTATATCTCAATACTTGCGGAGGGAAGCTTGAAATAAACGTCTATCAAGGAAAAAAAGATTCAAAGATTGATTTATCTAAAATTACTCCAACAAAAGAAAAATACGTTTTTATCGGCTGGTCAAAAACGTATTCCTCAAAAACTAAGATGGGTGATTCAAATTCACTCATTGAGAGTAACGAATTTGTTTTCGAAGACAATAATGTTACCTTATACGCCTCATACAAACGTGCTGATTCTGGTGAGCATACTCAAAAAGAAGTTGATGCTTATATGGCTTCTTTAAAGGAAAATAGCAAAGCCAATCATTTATATGTTCACTATTACCGTTTCCTTGATACGGCAGAAGATTATAACGATTGGGATCTTTGGTGTTGGCCATATCGCCCAACTGAGGATCAAGGGGCAAGATTCGATTGGACTGGAAGAAGCCAGTCTGAAGATCATCTAACCGCAACAGGCGATCCTGTTATTGATGATTTTGGAGGAGTGGTCGCTGATATTGATTTAACGGCAACATACGATGGAGGAACATCCAACCAAGGACACAAAATTGGCGGGACCCCTGTATCATTTTATGCCGATAAAGATAAGACAACGCTCGATAATCAAGTCGGCATTCAAATCGTTTATTCGCAAGCAAGACTTAAAGGTTCTTCTTTCTGGAAGAATGACGGAGGGAACGTTTACTTAACTCTTGATAACGAAGAAATGGTATCCACTTTAGAGACATCTGATGGAGGAAATGCCTATCATGTTTTCCTTTTGCAAGAAAAGGTTGGAGACCCTAAGCCTCTTCCAATAACCGAAATCGTTGACCCATATGAATTCGATGATGGAAACAACACGACTGATAAGAGCTCTTATCAAAATGCCGATTGGGAAGATAAAGAGATGATGGCTACGGCCTCATCTTGGCTAAACGAAACTGGTGTTGGCTATCAAATAATGGTCTCATCTTTTGCCGATTCTGATGGAGACGGATTTGGTGATATCTATGGCATCATACAAAAACTTGATTACTTAGATGAACTTGGCGTTAAAGCCTTATGGCTAACCCCAATCCAGCTTTCAGATTCATATCATGGATACGATATTTCTGATTATACTCAAGTTGACCCTAAATTTGGTTCAAAATCATCACCAAACACCAAAGGAGGATACGTTACCTCTGCTTCGGCGATGGAAGATTACAAAGACTTAATTGAGAAAGCCCACGAAAAGGGAATGAAGGTTGTCATGGATTTGGTTTTAAACCATACATCAACCTCAAACACATGGTTCAAAAAGAGTGCTTCGCTTGATGATTCCTACCGTGGCTTCTATCAATGGGGAAACCATGTAAAGAATTCAAAGATCAATGAAGACAATTCATGGTATCCATATGGCGATCATGACTATTCGTATTACGCCAAGTTTGGCTCCTCCATGCCCGAACTTAATTACTCATATCAATCTACCCGCGAAGCCGTTGAAGATATGTCACTTACTTGGTGCTCAATTGGTGTTGATGGTTTCCGCCTAGATGCCGTCAAACATATCTATATGCTTGATGAAATAGGCGAAAGCCAATACAAAAACGACACGACTATTAGCGATGTTTCGACAAGTGGAGATTATTCAAGCGATTTAACGAAAAATCTCAATTTCTTTAGAGAACTTAATTACTCCGTGAAGAAGAAATATCCAAACGCTTTCTTTGTTGGAGAGAATTTCGATGGACACGCTTTCCACGTCGCTCCATATTATGAAGCGTTTGATTCGATGTTTGATTTCTATGCTTATTTCAAATTAACGAATGCCGCCGCTTCAAGCTACGCTAAAAACAATTGGAATCAAACTGGTGCTTTCATGCAAAAGAGCGGCAGTTGGTCTTCCTCTAGCGAAAGCGGAATTAAAAACGGCTCTAAAGAATATGGCGCAATAGATGGCAAGTACGGCTGGAATTTGCCTGATTTGTATAAGGCTTATGACACATATCGCGGAGATAAGGCTATGCCTGGTTCATTTACTTCCAACCACGATATAGCCCGTAACATCAACCGCATAGCTGGAACATTTAACTCTTCGACATGTGAAATCGATGCTCAAGGAAATGTAACAGCATCTAATTTTGCTGAACTTACGAAGAAATCAAATGCCGCGAAGATTGCCACGATTCTTCTTCCTGGCTGCTCTTGGATTTATTATGGCGACGAACTTGGCATGAGCGGAAATTTTGAAGATGGCAAAACATCAAAATCCGACTATGCTGACCTTGCATATCGTCAGCCAATGAAATGGAAACAAGATGGAGAAGTTGGAGACGGTTCTTTCACGACTGGTTATAACATCACCGGCTCTGAAGCGTCAGTTAAATGGGATGAAATCAACTCATCAAGTTTAGTTAAAGATGCCACAACACAAGTGGAAGACTCCTCATCAACATTCGCGAAAATCAAAGAAGCGGTTGCCTTTAAAAACGAGAATCCCGCATTAATTAGTGGAACATTTGAGAATGATAGTTCAACCAAATACAATCTCAAATGGAAAATAAGTAAAGGCGAAAGCACTTATCACGTATCAGTTGATTTTGATAACGGAAAAGTCGAAGTAACTGGGTCAGGTACCCTCTCAATTGATTGCTAACAACATACGGTCTCATCTTTGCTGACGAGGCCGTTTTTATATGTCGAAATAGCAATCGTTACATTTGTTGCAGCATTCGTCTTAAACGTGGTATACTTAAAAAGTACTTAAAAAAGGTGGAAAATGAAGAAAAGTTCACTAGGCTGTTCTTTTAGCTTAATTGAAATCGGCATTTTGCTTTTATTTAGCGTTGTGTATGTTCCGTTTGCTAATTCCGTTTCGGATTATGGTTACACGGGGGCGGATGCTATTTTCTTGGTGGCCGTAACGCGAAATATCCAGTTGGCAACGAATTTCATAGCGTTCATTATTGCTTTTGCTGCGTGTTTTTTCAGTTTCTTCGCTTCAAATAAAAGCGCAAAGAAAGATTTTCATCGAAAAGAAGTAGCGATGTATTTTCTTTTTGCCGCAATTCTCGCTTTTCTTGCTGGGCTTGCGTACCTGGTTCCAAACATATGTTACTACTGTGCATGGGAGTGTTTGTTTAATTTTGCGGGTATTTGGGTTGGCATTATTTTATTAATTGAAGCTTTCTTTTTACTTATTCCAACTATATTTATGAAAAGAAACGGTGTATTAGAAGAAGATGAAACGATGAGCTCATAATGCATTTAATGCTAATTCACGAATAAAATAAAATTAAACCGAGGAGAAAAAAATGGTACCGTTACTAAGTTTAAATGCAGCGACATTAGCTGCAATAATGGGGATAAATAATGCTAACGTCAATTTTGATAACACTTCAGAAATAGGCCAAGCAGATGCTATACCGCAAATTTTTGTAAATACTGAAGAGGTTGAATTAGGAACCATATGCTATGTAGCAGATGATTCAGCTGAAGCCGTCCAAAAATTAGGTTGGAACATAGAGAAAGATGAAAAGGGTTATTTTTATCGAACGACGCAGACGAAGCAAAAAATACTTTCGGTATCTCTTTCAAACGAAGAACTCAATCAATTAAGAGAAAAAATAGTAGTTGTTGAAAATACGGCTATAACTGAACAAGCTTTTGGCTTGAATCCTGATCCGCTTTTCATGAATAATGCGACCTTGGGGTATATAAGAAGCTTTAATAAAAATTACGTTGACGACGGGATGAATTTTGCATGGCTTGCTACGGCTGGAAGCGTTAACAAAACTTTGAACAAATTAGCAGATAACATCAAAGGGTGTGAAACTTATTTTTCAAATTTTGTTTCTAATGCTGATTATGGTTCACTATTCCACACTTCAAAATATAATCCGCACACAAATGAACGGAAAACAAATGACGAATTTAAATACTTTATCGATCCTATTACTGGCAGACATAAAATAGATTTAATACACATGTTCGCTTCAATGGATGCTTGCTATGATTGGACTTTATTTGATGGGGCGAAAAAAATATATGTTCCATGTCTATATCCTGAACTTCTTCATGATTTATCAAGTTGGGGAGGCGATTTACAACAAGCGGTTTATTGGATTCAAAATAGAATGGAAGATAAACAAAGCAAATTAACTCTTGAGAAATTGAATAAATACAATTTTAAAACAATTATGCTTGGAGATTATGGATGCTCTGAATCCGACATCATCGCGGATATCGATGCCGTTAATATTACGGATTCATTTTTGACCGGGCCTGGCAGAACATCGGACTCACTTGCTAGTTATTATGGGTCAACATACTCTGATGAATCTAGATTTTCAACGTTCATAGACGCAGTTTTAAAAGATCAAAATGAACAATGGAGCGGTGATAGAAATGAACGTTTTAAAAAAGAGGTTTATGATATTCTTGGATTGTCCGTTATTAATGGAGAATGCGTAGATTCCGATCAGTATCTCTCATCCCTAGCTCTCTATGAAGAGAAATTTAAAATAATGAGAAAGTCGGGGTCTAAAAAACTAGAACCGAGAAAAGAAGTTAGAAAGGCAGTCGCTGATAAATTCTGCGATTATATTTTTTCGATATGCTGAAAATGAATAAAAAAATAAAACGAATATTGCATTTTTTAACCGTCGCATGCGAAGCTTTGATGCTTTTTGGCTGTAGTAATATTTTGGAAATAAAGCAATATACAAGTATGAGCAAAATAGAAAATTTCTTTTCAGTTAAATCAACAAATTATGCGTATTATTATGAAATAAAAGGCGCGGCTAGTGTGTGGAGCCGTAGATTTCACGACAATGATAATTATATTGCAAAAACGCTAAGTGATAACCTTCCTTCCGAAATATCTTATGAGGCTTACAAAAAGATATCGAATTTAAACAAAGGAGCAGACGATGAGGATTATAGTTATTTGATAATTAAGAGCGATGCCGCTCCGAAAGCGGAACTAAAACTATTCGACGAGAGCGATCTTATCAGCATTGAAATTAGCGATAATAAAAAATTGAATAGTCAAGGAACGTTTAGATATTACATGGCGGACGAAAATACAAGCAAACTAATTCTTAATTTCGCCATCGCGAAGGCTGAAGATGAAAACCCTACACCTCCTGAAGAAGTATCTTTATTTTGAACCAAAAAATGGGCACTTTTCATTATCTCCATTCAATGATGAGATTGGATGCGAAGAACATCTTAATATTGAAGAGATAGTCAGTAGAGTCAGTTCTAACTGTTTTTATTTTTGTTTAGAAATATCTAATGCATGCAATTTAAATTGCGATTATTGCTTTAACAAGAACAAAGAAGGCAGTCTTCTTTCGATTGATAAAGCGATTGAACAACTAGAATTTCTTTTCAAGGCTTTTCCAAATGGCGATAAATATTACGTTGATTTATCAGGGAAGGGCGAGCCATTATTAAATTTGCGACTAATTACAAAGATTGCGAATTATTGTCGTTTAAAATCAAATGAAAAGCGCGTCGAAATTATTCCCATGTTAGTTTCGAACGGAGTTTTATTAACTTCCAAAATTGCAAAATGTCTTCAAGATAACGGAGTATTATTTGGAATAAGCCTAGACGGCAGCAAAGAAAACCATAATAAACACAGAGTAACTTTAGATGGTAAGGCGACATTTGACACGATTTTAAGCAACATAAAATCCATTGAAAACATGGATTATGTAGGCTGCGCAGTAACCATAAGCAAGGATGTATTTGATTTAAAGAAATCGTTAATTTGTTTATCCACTATATTCAAAACAATTAGCTATCGTTTTGCGAGAGGATCAGAAAATTGCATTGACAAAGAAAATGTTGAAGCGTGGAAAGAAGAATATGATAAACTTGCATATTTTCTTTTAGAGGAAGCATTATGTGGAAATTTGAAACATTGGTTTGTTCTTTTAAACGGTGATGATTACTTTGGAAGGTTTCTTTGTTTAGCTTTAACGAAAAGTAAAACGCTTAATAGATGCGATGGAGGAATTTCTCGCTTTGCTGTCGATTTTAATATGAATGTATATCCTTGTTCGGCTGCTACTGAGTGCAGTGAACTTGAAATAAGAGACGAACTAAACGACTCGCCTCGATTAAATTTTATGAAACAAGCTCATACATGCGAAGGGTGCTCTTATAAATGCTATTGCGGAGGAAAATGCCGAATTGAACTAATTAGAATCGGACATCCAAATGAAAATCTTTGCTTGTTGAAAAAACACATGATTAATCTTGCATTTTTTCTTAGTTTAACGATTGAAAAAGAAAATAGAGAGATTTATGAAAAACTGAAAGAGTTCGTTTATCGAAAAAGAAATCGGCAAAAGAAGGATAATCAATTAAGCGAATTTCTCGAGAATAACCCTAATCTGTCGTTTACGGATGGAAAGATAATTTATGATAAAAAATTCAAAAAATATTGAAAAATATATAATTTAATTAAATATGCCGTTTTAAAAAAGTGCACTATTACATAATTTAACATGAACATTTATAATTCTAAGAAAATATGGTACCGATAGAATTAATGCAAAAGAATGAGGGGTATGTAATTAAAGACTCTCAAATGCCAAAAGATAAACAAGAAAGAGCAAGGGAATTATGCTTTGAGTTCAATTCTTCTTCCCCAAAAGAAAAAGATAGAAGAAGGGCCATCCTAAATGATTTGCTAGGCGAAATGA